>JAUNLD010000020.1:0-26569 GCA_030532425.1 Lautropia sp.
GGGCCAGCAGCAGGGGCCAGATCCAGCGCAGGGTGCTTTCCATGCCGACACCGGCGATCCGGCACGAGACCATCAGGTTGACGGCCAGCGGCGGGGTGAACTGCCCCAGGGCCACGTTCAGTGTCAGCAGCACGCCAAACCAGACCGGGTTCCACTGGTAGTGCTCGATGATCGGCCACAGCAGGGGTACGAAGATCAGGATGATCGAGATGCCATCCAGGAACATCCCCACCACCACCAGCAGGAGCACCAGCATCAGCAGGATGGCGCTCTCGCTCAGTCCGGACTGGACGATGGCCTGGGTGAGCGGGTCGATCAGGCCCAGCGTGGAGAGTGAATAGGCAAAGACGCCAGCCAGGCCGACCACCATCAGGATGACGGCCGACAGCTCGCCCGAATCACGCAGGATCACGATCAGCTCACGTACCGAAATGCTGCGGTAGACCACCATGCCCACGAACAGGCCGTAGAAGACGGCGACCACCGCGGCCTCGGTCGGGGTGAACCAGCCGGCACGCATGCCGCCGAGGATCAGGACGGGAGCAGCCAGGCCCCAGCTGGCTTCACGCAGGCTGCGCCAGAACGGCGGACGCGGCAGTGCCGCCTCGTCGGCACCCATGCGCTGCCGGCGGGCAACCAGCACGGCGGCGGCGATCAGCGCAAGGCCGACCAGCAGGCCGGGGATCATGCCGGCTGCGAACAGGGCAGGGACCGTTGCGCCGGGCGCCAGTACCGAATAGACGATGAAGGCGACCGAGGGCGGAATCAGGATGTCGATGGCGGCCGCTGCCCCGACCACACTGGCGGAATAGCCGCGCGGATATCCGGCACGGCTCATCGCGGCAATCATCACGCCACCGACGGCCGCGGCACTGGCCGGACCCGAGCCGGAGATCCCGCCCATGAAGACCGCCACGCTGATGGCCACCAGGGGCAGCATGCCCGGCCCGCGGCCGACGACGGCGGTGGCGAGGTTGACCAGCCGGGCGGCCACGCCCGAGCGCTCGAACAGCGTGCCGACCAGCACGAACATCGGGATGGCCAGCAACGGGTACTTGCCCAGGCCGGCATAGAAGTTCTGCGGCACGGCCAGCAGACCGAACCACGGTGCCTCGGGGTCGGTCAGGGCAATGGCGGCGGCACTGGCCAGCCCCAGGGCCGCGCCGATCGGCACGCCCAGCATCATCATCAGTGCAAAACCGGCGAACAGCAGTGTGGCAATCATCGGGCGGCTCCTTCACCGGGGTGGCTGTCGGCACGGCTGGCAGGGGGGTGATCGCCGCGCAGGGTGGCACGGCTCTGGCGGATGTAGAGCCCCAGGGCACGCAGCGCGATCAGTGCGCAGCAGATCGGCAGCCAGATCGTGTACCACCATTGCGGCACGCCGATGCCGGGTGAGGTTTCTTCAAACAGATATTCGTCCCAGACCATGCGCGCGCCCAGTAGCGCCATCATGCCGAACAGCACCACCACCATCGCCGTCCCGAAGCGGGCCAGTGCCCACTGGCGGCGGGCCGGGCCACGCTGCACCAGCAGGTCGATGCGGATGTGGCGGTTGCGGGCAAAGGCGGCCGATCCGCCCACCACCGTCAGCAGCACCATCAGGAAGATCGAGATTTCTTCGGTCCAGGCAAAGGAGGCACTGGTGAAGTAGCGCACCACCACGTTGGCAAAGGTGATGAGCGCCAGCAGCGCCATGATGAGCACGGTCAGGCCATCCTCGATGGCCAGCGGAATGCGGGTGGGGGTGTCGGCGGCAAGGGACCTTGTGCCATTCGTGCGATCGTCTGCCGCGGATGTGGACGGGCAGGCATCGGGCGGGGCAGGGGGCAAAGGGGGCACGGCGCCCGCCGGGGAGGTGGTGATGGACGGATCCGGTGGAGCGCCCGGTGTCTGGGAGGGCGAGGGAGGGGGTGGGGTGGACATGAACGGAAAAAGCCCGGACGGGCGACGTCAAAAACGGTGAAAGAGCGCGAGGGGCGATCTTACCGCAGCGGCTGTGTCCGGGCGTCCCTGCTGGCGAATCCTGCAGGCATGCGCCCCGGGACAAAAGCGCTTCGGCGTGAGTCTGATTAGAATTTCGGGCATGCCCCTGCCAAGCGGGCAAGAGGTTTCCCATCATGCGTGCATCCGTGCTCAATCTGGTTCCTGTACGCCAGGGCCAGACACCCACAGACGCCATCGCCGCCATGGTGCGACTGGCGCAGCAGGCCGAAGCGGCGGGCTACCACCGCTACTGGATCGCCGAGCATCACAATCTGCCCCATCTGCTCAGCAGCGCCACGCAGGTGCTGATCGCCCATGTGCTGGAACACACCCAGCGCATCCGTGTGGGCAGCGGTGGCGTGATGCTGCCCAACCACAGCCCGCTGCTGGTGGCCGAACAATACGGCACGCTGGCGCTCATCCATCCCGGGCGCGTGGATCTGGGCGTGGGGCGGGCGCCGGGCACGGATCCGCGCACGGCTGAAGCGCTGCGACGCTACCAACGGGATTTTTCGGCAGACTTCCCCGATGACGTGCGGACGCTGCTGGGCCATTTTGCTCCGCATGGGCAGCAGGGGCCGGTGGGCGCCTGGTTCTGTGCCGGGCTGGATGTCCCGCTCTACATTCTGGGTTCCAGCACCGAAAGCGCCTATCTGGCGGCCGAACTGGGCCTGCCTTACGTCTTTGCCGCGCATTTTGCCCCGCGGTTCCTGGTGCAGGCCGGCGATATCTACCGCAGCCTGTTTCGGCCGTCGCAGCAGCATCCCGCGCCTGAACTGATCGTGGCCCTGAATGTCGTCGTGGCCGATACCGATGAGGAGGCAAACCATCTTTTCTCCTCCCACCAGCAGGCCTGTCTGGGGGTGGTGCGCCAGGACCGTCAGCCCTTGCAGCCACCGTTGAGCAGCCTGGATGAGCGGTGGACGGCGGGTGAGGCTGCGCAGGTGCGGCAGATGCTCTCCTGTTCGCTGGTGGGCAGCCCGTCCACCGTGGCCGCCCAGCTGGCGGTGCTGCAAGACAGGGTGCAGGCCGACGAGCTGATGACCGTCAGCTACATCTTCGACGAGCAGCGCCAGCACACCTCGCTGAAGCTGTTTGCCGAACTGCTTTGACGATCCTCTGAAGGGGATCAGTACTTCTCGGCCACCACCTTCTTCTCGGGATCGGCCTCGTCGATCTTCTCCTGCGCCTGCTGGTGGTCGTCGGCATCGGCTTCGGGGGCGTCGTGCAGCAGGTCTTCGACCGGCGGGTGATAACGGAAGCTTCCGTACACCGGGAAGTGGTCGGGCAGCACGCGGATGTCGCGCATCATGAAGTCGGCACTGTGAAAGATGTGGTCCAGCGGCCAGCGCATCAGCGGCCACTGGGCGTGGAAGGTGCTGTACAGCCCCCGGCCCACGCGCGGGTCCATCAGCCCGCTGGTCTTCTGGAACAGCCGTGAGGTGGAGGACCAGGCCACGTCGTTCAGGTCGCCAAACACCAGCACCGGCGAGTTGCCACGGGCAATTTCCTGTCCCACCAGCAGCAGCTCGGCATCGCGGTTGGTCGAGGTGGCGCTCTCGGTGGGGGTGGGCGGCATCGGGTGCAGGCAGTAGATGGTGATCCAGTCACCCGAGCGCAGCCGTACCTCGGCCACGATCGAGGGAATGTCTTCCTGCACCCAGTGGCGCACTTCGACGTTGCGCAGTTCCAGCCGGCTGTAAAGGTGCATGCCGTAAAGATTGTCGAGCGGCTCCTTCACGGTGTAGGGCCAGCCCTTTTCCAGCGGGGCCAGCTGCTTTTCCCACCAGGCATCGCTTTCCAGGGTCAGCACGATGTCGGGCTGATACTGCTCGACCAGGGCCAGCAGCTTGCCGGCCTGGCGGTTGGGGGTCAGTACGTTGCTGACCAGCAGCGAGATGCTGCGTGCATCCGCCGGCCCGCGCCAGACCGCAACCTGTGGGCGAACCAGGCGGGTGTAGGCCGAGATTTCCCAGATCTGGTAGGCCATGCACCCCAGGTTCAGCACCTCCATGAAGGCCAGCAGCGGGCTGTTGCCGTGGGGCAGGATCAGGCCCAGCAGCACACAGACCAGGCTGGCCACCGCGATCTGCAGCCGTGGAAAGTCAAAGACGCGAATGGTCCAGTGGTTGGCGGGCAGCAGGGGCAACAGCGTTGCCGCGACAGGGATCGAAAGCAGGGCAAAAAGCAGCCAGTCGGTCAAGGACATGGTCGGAAAAACGGGGGCCGTCCGGGACAGGCTGATGCGGGGGCATGCAGGGCGGGCATGGCGCAACATGCCGTCCGGGTCTGGCGCCGCTAAGGTCGTCGATCCGCCATGTTAACGGCTTTGGGGCATTTGGGTGGCGCCGCCCCCATGCATGCGCGGAAACCCGGGTTCAGGCCGGGTGCATGAAGGCATCGATCTCCTGCAGGCTGATCTCGGGGGTGGCGCCACGGTGCGATGCGACCAGGGCACCCAGGGCACAGGCAAAGTTCAGCGATTCTTGTGGCGGCACGTTGTTGAGCAGCTTGTAGACCAGGCCCGCCAGAAAGCTGTCGCCCGAGCCGACCGTGTCTGCCACCCTGACCCGGAAGCCGCTGTGGTGATAAAGCTCGTCGTCCTTCAGGTAGATGGCACCGTGCCCTCCGAGGGTCACGCAGATCCTGGGGGTGCGGGTGTGGCGGGCGATGAAGCGGATGTTCTGCTCGATCGAGTTCAGGCGCGAACCGAAGGCGCGTGCCAGCTCGTACAGTTCGTCGTCGTTGAGCTTGATGAGGTCGGCTCTTTCCATCAAGGCCTGTACCCGGCTGGCGGTGTAGTGGGGGGGACGCAGGTTGACATCGAACACCTTGAAGGTGGCCACCTCCAGCAGCTGGTCGAGCGTGCGTCGTGACACCTCGTCACGGGCACCCAGGCTGCCGTAGATGAAGGCATCCGATGCCGCGACCCGCTCAAGGGCCGCGGGTTCGATCCGGATGCGGTCCCAGGCGCAGGGATGGACGATGTCGTAACGGGCCACCCCGCAATCGTCGATGGCCACCCTGACCAGGCTGGTGGCCTGCTCGTCACAGACCTGTATCAGTCCGGTGGCGACGCCCTTGGCACGGATCTGACGCAGCAGTTCCACGCCATCGGCGTCATCACCACGACGGCTGATGATGGCGCAGTCCACGCCCAGGGATTGCAGCCGAACCAGCACGTTCAGCGGCGCACCGCCCAATACCTTGCCACTGGGGAAGTCATCCCACAGGACTTCGCCGAAACTGGTCACTTTCATGATGACGTGTCCCCTGATGAACGAGTCAATAATGTTTTCCTGATGTTACATCAGGAAGGCTCCCGGCACGGTAGTGCCCCGCGCCGGGGCGAGGGCATGCCCGGATCTCAACCCTGGCCGCGCACCATCGCCATCACCTTGCCGGCATCCAGCGTGCTGGCCTGCGCCTGCATCTCGGGCAGGTACTGCGTCTGCAGCGACTGCCCTTTCTGCAGCACATGGTTGTAGGTGTTCTTCAGCATCTGCGTGGAGAGCGTGCGGCCGCCGGCGTAATACTGGTTGGCCACATGGCCCAGCGCATAGGTGCTGGCAAAGCTCATGCCCGAGCTGACGGCCTGCTTGCCGACCTTGCCCAGCATGCTCCTGCCCAGTTTCTTGCCCAGCAGGCCGCCCAGCAGCTTGCGGCCCGCCTGCTCCAGGTACTGCGAGGTCATGCCGATGCCGACGGTGGCCAGCAGGTCGCGGATATGGCCCTTGTCCAGCGTGTAGCCATAGCTTTCGCCGATCTGGTAGACCAGCCGCATCTGCAGCGGGATGATCGCCAGTGTCGACAGCGATTCGGGCAGCAGCTCGATGGCGCCGTTGGTGATGGCGGCGCGCAGGATCCTGCTGTCGATGTCGGCCGTACTCAGCGTGGACGGACGGCGGGCGTCGGACGGCACGCTGGCTGGCACGGAGGTGCTGCCAGGGGAGGCCGCCGCTGGTGATGCGGCCCCGGCACGCGCCTCGCCGCCCGAGGCACCCCAGCCATCGTTGGCGGCGGTTACCGCCAGGGGGGCCTCGGCCATCGCCTGCCCATCGGCCAGGGTCTTTTGCGAGAAGGGTTCGGTCAGGCCCAGCACCTCGTGCAGTTCTTTCAGGAAGGCCTGTTCGCGTTCGCTGGTGCTGCCATCGGCCTCGCAGACGCAAACCGCCATCTCGTAGGCCAGCTGGCGGGCCTCGTCACTGCTCAGGCTGGCGGCGGCCGCATGGATGTTGGTGCGGCGAAACAGCACATCCTGATAGAGCGAGGGCAGATTGATGTCCTCGGTGGCCGCCAGCCCCTCGGCGATGCGGCGGATCTCCTCACGCTCGCGCTCGTGCTTGTGGCTGTCGGCGTAGGCCGCCAGCAGGCTGATGGTGAGGGTGGCCTGGATCTCCTGTCGGGTCATGTCGTGTCGGTCTCCTGAAGCGGTGGGATGGCCGGCGCGGCTGAGGCGGCGGTACCTGTCTTTCAACGTATGGGCAACAGGGGCCGTTTACCAGAGGGGGCGGGCAGCGCCCGATGACAGGGGTTGCCCGTGGGCGTGCCCGCGCGGCTCAGCCTGCGCGCTGGCGGCGCTGGCGCACGGCCTCGGCCAGGGTGTGCAGCACCGGCCGTGTCTGGTCCATGCTCAGGCAGGCATCGGTCACCGAGACACCACGGGCCAGCGGCTGGCCGGGCACGATGTCCTGACGGCCTTCTTCCAGGTGGCTCTCGATCATCACGCCGGTGATGCGCCGCTCACCCGCGGCAATCTGGGCCGCCACGTCGCTGGCCACCTCGATCTGGCGGCGGTGCTGCTTGCTGCTGTTGGCGTGCGAGCAGTCGATCATCACCTGCTCGCGCAGCTGGCTGGCGCGCAGCAGGCCACAGGCGGCCTCGACATCGGCGGCGCTGTAGTTGGGCTGTCTGCCGCCGCGCAGGATGATGTGGCAGTGCGGATTGCCATGGGTCTCGAAGATGGCAGCCTGACCCATCTTCGTCATGCCCATGAAGGCATGTTCGGCACGCGCGGCCAGGATGGCGTCGGCCGCCACCCGTACGCCACCGTCGGTGCCGTTCTTGAAGCCCACCGGGCATGACAGGCCGCTGGCCAGCTGACGATGACTCTGGCTTTCGGTGGTGCGGGCACCGATGGCGCCCCAGCTGACCAGATCGCTGATGAACTGTGGCGAGAGCAGGTCCAGAAACTCGGTGGCCACCGGCAGGCCCAGCGCCAGCACCTCCAGCAGCAGGGCGCGGGCGCGCTCCAGCCCTTCGTTGATGGCAAAGCTGCCGTCCAGGTGAGGATCGTTGATGTAACCCTTCCAACCCACCGTGGTGCGCGGCTTCTCGAAGTAGACACGCATCGTCACCAGCAGGTCGGCCGCCAGCGTGTCGGCCTGGGCCTTCAGCTGGCGGGCGTAATCGAGTGCCTGCTCGTGATCGTGGATCGAGCAGGGGCCGACCACCACCAGCAGGCGGTCGTCCTGGCCATCGAGAATGCGGCAAATGGCTTCGCGGCTGTCTTCCACCAGCCGGGTGGCCGCCTGGGGGGCCGGCAGCCATTCCTGCAACAGGGCTGGCGTGATGAGCGGGCGAACGGTGCGGATGCGGCGATCGTCGACGCGCTGGGTGTCATCAAGGTTGAGCGGTGTGGCGGAACGGGTCTGATGCATGGGCGGAACGGGCGTGAGGTCTTCGCAGAACCGGGCGCACAGGGCACGGGACACCGATGATACGGGCAGATGGAACGGGAATGCCGTCCGTCCGGCGTGTCGACCGTCCGGTCGCGGACCGGGAGCCGGCGTCGGGGCATGTGCAAATCAGCCGCTATTGTCACACCGATCACCGGTCCTTGCCGATCGGGGATGCGGACGACAGGGGGATGATGGAGGACGGGGATGCGGATGACAGGAGGATGAGACGGAACGGCCGCATGGGTTTCGTTTGTGATGCCGGCCGGACGCATGATGAAAAAAGCCCGGCGCGAAGCCGGGCTGGTGCGTGTCGACGGGGGGCGGTCAGTGCGTCAGTTCGAGGTAGACCACCCGCTTTTCGGCCAGCGGCCAGGTGCGGCCGGCCACACGTTCGTCGTTGAAGCGGGCCACGACGGTTTCGGGTGTGTCGCTGAGTGATTTCATGCGCGATACCGACACGCCGGCGCCCCGCGGCGGGATGCCCGGCGGCGGCACGGTGCGGCCCAGCGACATGGTGTCGCGGCGCAGGTCGAAGTAGCCGCGCGGGCGGGTCATCACGACGATGGCCCGGGCATCAGGATCGGCGTGAACGATGCGTTGCAGCCGGAAATTGACCACCCTGCTGCTGCGCGGGAAGGGGCTGCGGTAGACATGGTGGGTGGGATAGCCCCTGGCGCTCAGCACGAACTCGTAGGTCTGCTGCGGGTCGGCCTCGAAGCTGCCCCAGCGGCCACTGGCATCGACAGTCTGGGCATGCACGGCCTTGCCGGTGCGGATGCCGGTATCGGGGTCGACCGGGTAGACCTCGATGCGCGCCCCGGACAGTGGCAGGTTGCTGGGGAAACCGCCGGCCTGGCTGTCGACCCCGCTGATGATGCCATCCAGACGGGCGACACGTTCGGTGGTGATCTCGCCGGTTTTGGGGGCCTCGCGGGTGATGAAGCGGTACATCGCGTCGAAGGCCCGGGCCGAGTAGGCGCTCTCGCGGTGGTCGGCACCATCGAGGATGACGGTCTGGGCACCGCGCACCTCGGGGCTGTTGTAGCGGATGTTGGTGCTGAGCAACGGTGAGCCGATCCATTCACCGGTGGGCTGGGCGAACTTGTCGTTGCGGTCCGAGCGGATGGTCAGCCACTGCACGCCGGCCGGCACTTCGTTGCCCTGGGCATCCTTGGGCCTGTTCAGTGTGGTGATGAAGGTGCTCAGACCCGAGAATTCACTCTGCTCGCGCAGCCCCTTCACGGCCCAGATGCCGTGGCTGAAGGGCGCGGCCAGCACCGCATGGCTGACGCTGCCCAGCCCGCCGTTCTGGACGTAGTTGCGCACCGCATTGGCGCCACGGCCTGCGCCGACCAGGATCACGCGCTGGTTGCCGTTGCGGGCCTGGATGCTGGCGACTTCGGCCTTCAGGTGGGCCATGAAATCGGCGCTGCTGCTGCGGCCGGCCTGGGGGCGCGTGTCGTCGTCACGGGCGAAGGGGTAGGGCAGATCGAGGGTGTGCAGCCGCTCGGCCGGCCAGCCGTTCGACTCGAAGCGCCACAGCGTTGTCTGCCAGGCGGCGGCGTTTTCGCCGTTGTCGTGAACGAACAGGATCGACGGACGCGTGCTGTCGACAGCCGTGGGCGTGGTGGACGTACAGCCAGCCAGCAGCAGTATGCCCAGGCTGGCTGCCTTCAGGACTCGAAACCTCGGCTTCGACACGTGAGTTCCTCCAGATCGGTCTGGGTGATGGGACCATGACAGCACCGATGATAGCCGGCCACGGCCCTGAGGATGGTCGGGATGCCCTTTGGCCTGCGTGCGGGCAGGCCAGGGCGGGGCATGGGCAGCTGTCGCTCGCCCGGTGCTTTGCTTCGATGATACGGCCGGGGCGACAGCGGGGCGAGATCAATCATGATCCGGCCGACAAGCGACTAGAATCCAGGGATGATCGATATCCAGTTATTGCGTCGGGACGCCGCATCCGTAGAAAGCCGTCTCAAATCACGGGGCTTTGTTTTTGACCGCGCTGCCTATGAAGCGCTGGAGGCGCGTCGCAAGGCGTTGCAGACACGGGCCGAAACCCTGCAGGCACAGCGCAATGCCAGCTCGAAGCAGATCGGGCAGGCCAAGGCGCGCGGTGAGGATGCCTCGGCGCTGATGTCTGCCGTGGCGGCGCTGGCCGACGAGCTGGCCCAGACCTCGGCCGGCCTGGCCGAGGTGCAGGCCGAGCTTGACGCGTTGCTGCTGACCCTGCCCAACCTGCCGCACGAGTCCGTGCCCGAGGGCGCCAGCGAGGCCGACAACGTCGAGGTACGCCGCTGGGGGCAGCCCATGGCCTTCGATTTCGCCGTGCGTGACCACCTCGATGTCGGCCAGCCGCTGGGCCTCGATCCGGCGGCAGGTGCCCGCCTGTCGGGGGCCCGCTTCACCGTGATGCGCGGTGGCGTGGCCCGGCTGCACCGCGCGCTGGCCCAGTTCATGCTCGACACCCATACCCGTCAGCACGGCTATACGGAGTGCTATACCCCCTATCTGGTCAATGCCTCGGCACTGTTGGGCACCGGCCAGCTGCCCAAGTTCGAGCAGGACCTGTTCAAGGTGCAGAAAATGGGCGACGAGGGCGCTCCGCCGGCGGCAGATGGCTCCCCGGCCGCAGGGGCCGGGACCGCTCCGGAAGCATCGGCAGTCGAAGCATCGGCCATGTACCTGATTCCCACCAGCGAGGTCTCGTTGACCAACCTGGTGGCCGGCGAGATCCTGGCGGGTGAAAGCCTGCCGCTGCGCCTGACCGCCCACACGCCGTGTTTCCGCTCCGAGGCCGGCAGCTACGGGCGCGATACACGCGGCATGATCCGCCAGCACCAGTTCGACAAGGTCGAGATGGTGCAGATCACCCGGCCCGATCAGTCCTACGAGGCGCTGGAAGAGATGGTCGGCCATGCCGAAGCCATCCTGCAGGCGCTTGAGCTGCCTTACCGTGTCGTCGTGCTGTGTACCGGCGACATGGGCTTTGGTGCGGCCAAGACCTACGACATCGAGGTCTGGCTGCCGGCCCAGAACACCTATCGCGAGATCTCGTCGCTCTCCAACACCGAGGCCTTCCAGGCCCGGCGGATGCAGGCGCGCTTCCGCCCGGCTGGCGGCGGCAAGGCCAGGCCCGAGCTGGTGCACACCCTCAACGGTTCGGGCCTGGCCGTGGGCCGCACGCTGGTGGCCGTGCTGGAAAACCATCAGCAGGCCGACGGCTCGGTGCGCGTGCCCGAGGTGCTGCGGCCCTACCTGGGTGGTGAGGCCTTCATCCGGCCCTGAGGCACGCAGGCCCTGAAAACAGAAAACCCCGCAGATGCGGGGTTTTCTGTGCCTGCCGGGCTGAGGGGCAACCCGGCGGGGTCTTGTTCTGGCGGAGAGGGTGGGATTCGAACCCACGGTACCGTTACCGGTACGCCTGATTTCGAGTCAGGTACATTCGACCACTCTGCCACCTCTCCGTGTCCTTGCGGTCAAGCTACGCATTATGCCGCAAAACTTTCCGGCTGCCAAGTGCCTGTCGGCTCATGTGTGGGTCCAAAGCCCTGATGCCCTGTTGACGTCAGCCAGGCGCTTTTCTTGCGCTAAAGGGCTTCCCATCCGGCAGCATGGCCCAAGGCCAGCACAACAGGATGGCCTGCGCAAGGCCCGGCTTGAGGCCACGGGGGGCTGCGCAGGCAGCCCGCCCGTGACGGAAGCGGGCCGGACAGCTCTGGTCAGCGACGATGACTGAAGCTGGCCGGGTTGGTCTGCCAGACGCGCTTGTCGGCGCCAGGCACACTGTCGTCCACCACATAGATGCCCTTGTAGAGCAGGTCGCTGGTGGCGCGCCAGTTGAGCGGTGCCTGCCAGATCGAGCAGGTCAGGCGCTTGATCCCGCCGGCATGCACATTGGTGCACAGGCGCACGCCGTCGGCATTGCCGTCGCGCAGCAGCAGCATCTGCATGTAGCTGCCGTCCTTGCCGTTCCACTGCATCAGGGGGGTGTCGAAGGGCACCCATTCATTCTCGCGCACCACATGGCGGGCCGGGGCGCTCATCGACACCGGGCTGGCCTGCATGCCTTCACCCACGATCACCTGGGCGTGCGGCATCAGCGAGACCACGCGATGATGGCGGTCGTCGGCATGGTGAATCTGCAAGCCGGCTCGGCTAATCAGGCGGGTGAAGCCCTCGGCCGTGCTCCAGCTCTCGCTCAGGTACAGGTCGCGCACCTGGTCCTGCTGGCCAAACACCGGGGCACGATCGTCACCGGCCAGCCAGTTGCCGTTCGGGTATTCGGCATCCAGCGGGCTGGCGCGGAAGGCGTGGATGGCGTTGTAGCCGTGGGAGGGGTCCCATTTCCCGTCACGCATGGTGGCGCTGGCCAGCAGGTTGACGAACATGTCGGCGCTGATGCCCTCCTGCTGCACGGGCTGCATCACCGGCAGGCTGGCAGGCGTCTGCCAGACGAACTGGCCGTGCTCCCCGGCATGCATCGCGCGGTCATCCACCACATAGATGCCCTTGTACTTCAGTTCCTGCCCCACCTGCCAGCCACCGGGCACCTGCCAGATCGAGCAGCTCAGGCGCTTGAGATTGGGCAGCTGCACATCGTGGCACAGGCGCACTTCGTTGTCGTCGCTGCCCCGTACCAGCATCAGCTGGGCCATTTCACCCTCCTGCCCCTGCCATTGCTGCAGGACCTGGTTGAAGGGCACCCGCTCGCCTCGGCGGACGTTGAAGGGGCTGAGGGCGCGCAGCTCGGTCACCGCGGTCGGTTCGGCCGCACTGGGGGTGACACGGGCCTTGAAGCCGCGCCCCACATACATCAGCATCTCGCCGCGCGCCCGCTTGCTCAGGGCGCTCAGCGGCTCGGTGGCGCCGTCATAGTCTTCGCCCAGATAGGCGCCCCCGCTGAAGGCGGTGTCCAGCTGGTTGAAGGCAAAGTGGGTGCGGCTGGCCTTGTTGCGGGTGCGGAATTGCAGGTATTGGGCCGGCACGCCGGCTGCGGCCGGGGCAATGGTGCGGCTTTGCATGCCGATCACGCTGGGGCGCTCGACCTTGCCGGCCAGCGAATGGCCGCCCGGGGCCTGCTGGCTCCACGGCTCGGCCGGGTAGTAAGGCGCCGACGAGAAACGGTGGCTGCCTTCGCTGGTGCGGAAGCTGCTGGTGTCGGTCATCACCATGGTGGCCAGCACCTCGCCCAGGATGCCCTCGTGGGTGATGTTGCGGCTGATCGCCACGGCCGGCGGCGGAATCTTGGGGCTGGCCTGGCTGCCACTGTCGGCCTGCAGACCGGTATCGGCCGCTCCACTATGGCTGGCGTGCAGTCCGCCGTCCTGGCCGGCACTGCTGCAACCGCTCAACATGATGCTCAGCGCAGTGGCGGTGAGCAGGGCACTGGGTTTGCGCAACATCGTATTCCTGTCCTGGTAGGTAAAGATGGATGGGGATGACTCTGCACCCGCCAGCCTACGGGCAAGCGGGTGCCGGCTTGCAGTGGCAGGGCACGAGTGGCGCTTGCGGGGGAATGAATGGCGGCTGTCGTGGTGCCGGCAGCAACAGGGTCGGGACTGCGCGGGGGCGAACGGGTTCCTTACAAGCATCAGGCGTTGCAGGGGCAGGGGCCAGGGCGGACACCTTCGCCAGTCGTTCTAGAATGACGGGCGTGTTCAATTTCCCCTCGATCGAGGGCCGTTGCCGGACAAGGACATGGTGTGGTCAAGCGTTCTTCTCGTCATCGCCCTGGCCCTGTCGCTGCTGATGCGGCCATGGCGCCTGCTCCGGGGTGGGGTCCTGCTGACGCCGCTGCTGGCCACGCTGGTGATCCTGCCCTGGTTGTGGGCCTTGCCGCGCCTGCACATCATGCCGCTGCAACTGCAATGGTCGGGCGCCTGCATGGTGGTGCTGATGCTGGGCTGGCCGCTGGCCATTCCTGTGCTCTGCCTGGTGGGGCTGATCTCGGCCTGGCTGGCACCCCAGCCGCTGGGCGCGGCCATCGACAGCACGGTCTGGCTCGGCATCGTTCCGGCCAGCCTTGCGCTGGGCGTGGGCTGGCTGATCCGCCGCCTGCTGGGCGAGCACCTGTTTGTCTACATCCTGGGGCGGGCCTTCCTGGGCACGGTGCTGTGCCTGTTCGTCTCGGGCATGCTGGCCCAATACACCGGCCACCCGCTGGGCCGCAGTGTCAGTGAAGACCTTTCGCTGGTGGCCCGCTGGCTGATGGCCTGGGGGGATGGCTTCATCACCGGCATGTTTGCGGCGATCTTTGTCGCCTTCAAGCCCGGCTGGCTGGCCACCTGGTCTGATCGTCTCTACCTGAAGAAACCCGGGGCCTGAGAGGCCGGCAAGGGGGGCGCACCGCTACGCCGGCGAACAGGCGGGCCGGTCTCGTTGAGCGCCAAACCATCGTCGCTGCCGATGAGCCTGTCAAAAAGTGCGATGCTTTCGTAATGATTGCCGACAAATCGTTTGATATCGGCGCAAACTGGCCTGATCTCGGCTGAAGTGTGAGCTAGTTAGTTCGTGTGGGGCGTTGGGGACGTCTATTCTTTCCGTTGAAAACAATTCCCATCAGCTCTCCCTTCCGCATTTCTCATGGACTTCCTGAAGCTTCTGGGGTTGGCCCTGGTCTTTACGCATTTCGTTGCCAGCGCCGTGGCCCTTGTCACCATCTTGCAGACCGACCTGTTCCTGCTGCGTCGTTACACGACGGCGCTCAGCCGCCGT
Source organism: Lautropia sp. (assembly GCA_030532425.1). Lineage (GTDB taxonomy): Bacteria > Pseudomonadota > Gammaproteobacteria > Burkholderiales > Burkholderiaceae_E > Lautropia. Next base: position 14,388 of record JAUNLD010000020.1, read on the forward strand.
GACTGTCGCCGCATCCACCAGGCCAAACCGATGGTGACGGCAGCGCTGTGGGTGCTGTGGATCAGCGGGGTGCTGATCTGCCTGCTGGGCTGGTTGCGTGATCCGGCTTACCTGCTCAACCAGAAGCTGATGATGAAGGTGCTGGTGGTCGAGATCCTGACGCTCAATGGCCTGTTCCTGCACGGCTTTGCCTTCAAGTTCGTCAAACCCGGCGTCGTGCTGTCGCGTCAGTCGCCGTCCTCGCAGCGCCTGCTGGTCTTTCTGGGCTGCCTCAGTTCGGTCAGCTGGTCATTTGCCTGCTTTCTGGGTCTGGCGCGACCGCTCAACAAGCTGCCCAACTTCTACGAGCTCCTGTCGTTCTATGCGGTGCTCCTGCTGGGGGCGACGATGGTGGGGTGGGCCATCACCCACTATCTGGGCCAGCGCGAGCTGGGACAGGAAACGGCTTTTGGCATGGAGTGAGCCAAGTGGCCTAGGCCGGGCATCCAGCCTGGCCATCCACGCATCGCCCGGCAGCCGTAGGCTTGTCGGGCGATGTCTTTTTCTGCCCTTCAGAATCATCTGCTGGCTTGGGCGGGCCGGCAGCGGTGCCGTGTGGCACTGCAGGAACGCCTGACCCTGCCCGGCTTGCTGCCGCTGGCGGGTTGTCTGGTGGCGTGCGCCTGCCTGATGCAGTGGCTGGGGTGGCTGCCCCCGGCTGCCGGGCTGCCCGTCTGGTGCGCGGTGGGAGGCGTGCTGTATCTGTCGCGGCGGGCCCGTCCATTGGTGCTGTGCCTGCTGCTGATGGCCGGGCTGACGGTATCGGTGCAGGATGCCCTGCAGGGCCGGTTGCCGGCATCACGGACGGGGCAGCTGCTGACCCTGCACGCAACGGTACTCAGCCTGCCGCAGCGCGATGATTTCAACGACCGGGTCCGCGTGCGTGTGGAGCAGTGCAAGCCGGATTGCGGGATGCTGCGACAGGTGTTGCTGTCGTGGAGTGCAGCACCGGGGGGCAGCCAGGACGAGACAGCCCAGGGGCTGAATGCCGGCATCCAGCGCGCCCACCGTGGAGATGGGTACCGGGCGGATCGGCCTGCCGGACCGGGTGGGGAAATGACCGGGCCGCTTCGCCGGGATGAGGATGCGGCCTGGCCGGTGCCGGGGCAGCGCTGGCGCCTGCAGGTGAAGCTCAAGCCGCCTGTGGCTGCCGTCAATCCCGGTGCCTTCGATGCCGAGCAGCGCCTGTTGCAGCAGGGCATCGACGCAGTCGGGCGGGTGGTGGCCCGCCAGCGGCTGCCGGATGCTGGCGCCGGTGCATTCATGGTGGCGGTGGAGGGCTGGCGCACCCGCTTGCGGGGGCATCTGGAGCAGTTGCTGGTACAGATCGGCGAGGGCGGTGCACCCAATGCGCATCGCTGGTCGCTGCTGGGCGTTGTGACCGGTTTGTCGCTGGGCGATCAGGCAGCCATTGGTGCCGCGCAGTGGGGGCTGTTCAGTCGTACCGGGGTCAGCCACCTGATGGCAATCTCGGGCATGCACGTCACGCTGCTGGCCATGCTGGTGGTGGCCCTGTGCAACGGGGGGTACCGGGCCCTGGCCCGGCATGGGCCTGCACGCTGGCAGGTGCGGCTGGCATGCTGGCCGCGCCCCTGGCTGGTTCTGGTGCCGGGGCTGTTGGCGGCCTTTGGTTATGCGGCGCTGTCGGGCTGGGGGGTGCCGGCGCAGCGCACCTGCTTCATGCTGCTGGCGGCTGCCGTGCTGCGGCTGGGCGGGCGCTGTCACGGTGCCGTCCCGCCCGTGCTGCTGGCCGCGGCATGCATCGTGGCGCTGGACCCGTGGGCCGTGGCACAGGCGGGCTTCTGGCTCTCGTTCTGTGCGGTGCTGGCGCTGATCTGGTGCGCCCAGCAGCCGCTGCCGGAGTATCGCCTCTCGGGCGGGGGGCTGGCAGGCTGGCGACGCAACCTGCACGAGGCGATACGCAGCCAGTGGGCGGCCACCATCCTGCTGACGCCCCTGACGATCGCTTTCTTTTCCACCTGGTCACTGGTGGGGCCGCTGGCCAATGCACTGGCCATTCCGTGGGTGGGTTTCGTGCTGACACTGATGGCCATCGCCGTGATGCTGCTGGCGCCGTGGTGGCCGTGGCTGGCGGGCGGGATGCTGAAGGCACTGCTGTGGCAGCTGGAGCTGCTGCTGACCGTGCTGCGCAGGCTGGACGGGCTGCCGCTGGCCAGCCTGTCACTGCCGCAGCCTGGGGCAGCCAGCCTGGTGGCGGCGCTGCTGGGCGCCGTGTTGCTGCTGGCGCCCGCCGCGCTGCGGCGGACCCGATTGGGCCTGTTGTGCCTGATGCCGATGCTGCTGGCTCCGGCCCGGCCGGCGCCAGCCGATGCACTGGTGGTGACGGCGCTGGATATCGGCCAGGGCAGCATGGTGCTGCTGGAGCAGGGCGGACATCGGCTGCTTTATGATGCCGGCCCGGCCCGCGCTGGCGGGCGCAGTCGCATCGAGGGCGTGTTGCTGCCGTGGTTGCAGGGGCGGGGCCTGGATGGTGGCGTCGACTGGCTGGTGCTCTCGCATCTGGATGCCGGTCACGCCGGTGGTGCCGGGGCCGCCATCCGGCATCTGCGGCCCGCCCGGCTGATGGCCCCGTTTGCACCGGAACTGGCCGGCATCAGGGGGGCATGGGCCACCGAGGTGCCGCCCGAGGCCCGGACGGATGATGTGCCGCTACCCTCCGGGCGGATGTTGAGCGGGGGGCATCCGGATGAAGTCGGGCCGGTCCGCCTTTCGGCAGGCAATGGCGCGCAGGGGGGCGGGGCGCGTGTCGAACGGGGCCATCAGCAAGGCCTTCGTCCTGGCGGGGCGGCGGGTGCCAGGAGGGGTGGTGCCGGGCGATTCGTGCCCTGTCTGGCAGGTCTGCGCCTGCCGTGGGGTCAGGGTGTCATCGAGGTGCTGCATCCCACCGGGGTGGTGCGCTCACGGCAGCAGGCCCGTGATGACCGCCACAGCTGTGTCCTGCGCATCCGCACGCCGGCCGGTTCGGTGCTGCTGGCGGGCGATCTGCCGGTGGAGGCCGAGCGCCCCCTGCTGCAACGTACCGGCACATCAGCCTGGCAGGCCGATGTACTGCTTCTGCCCCGTGGCGGCAGTCGCCATGGCGCGGGTGATGCGCTGCTGGCGGCGGTGCAGCCGCGCTGGGGCCTCATCCAGATCGGCCACGGACAGCCGCATGGCCACCCCCATCCGCAACTGCGCGAGCGCCTGCGTCAGCAGGGCGTGCAGCTGTTGCGCACCGACCTGCACGGCGCTGTCCGCATCGAACTGCGGCATGGCCAGCCTGCCACCATCCACCGCAGCCGGCTGGATGACGCACCTTACTGGCGGGTGCCGTTGCCCGATCCTGACGAGGGCGGGCGGTAACGTGGGGATTCCTGTTCGTCACGCGTGATGCTGCGATGGTGATACTCTCTGAGAGCCATGGGCGCATTCAGCCTGTGCCCGGCAAGCGGCTTTCATCATCACCCATCATCCTCAGGAGAGACACCGATCATGTCCATCAAGCGTTTTGAACCCGGCAAACGCATGTCCGAAGCCGTCATCCACAACGGCGTGGCCTATCTGGCGGGTCAGGTGCCCGAAGACACCTCCAGGGGGCCGACCGAGCAGACCCGGGACGTGCTGGCCTGCATCGACAAGGTGCTGGCCAGCATCGGCAGTGACAAGAGCCGCTTGCTGAGCGCCACGGTCTACCTGTCGAACATCGGCCACTTCGAGGCGATGAACAAGGCATGGGACGCCTGGGTGTCGCCGGGCAATCCGCCGGCCCGGGCCACGGTCGAAGCCCGGCTGGCCTCGCCCGATATCCTGGTCGAGATCGTCGTCACCGCCGCTGTGGGCTGAGGCGGGCGCCTGGCTTTCACGAGGCGCGCTGACCCGGTCGGCGTCCCCCGTTGAAGCGCCTGGCCCAGTAGCGCTTGTCCATCGACTCGACCCGCACCAGGCTGCCGGTGGATGGGGCATGGACGAAGCGCCCTTCACCGATGTAGATGCCGACGTGCGAGTTGGGCTGGCGGCTGGTCTGAAAGAAGACCAGGTCGCCGGGGGCCAGCCCCTGGCGACCGACTGATGCCCCCACCTTGCTCATCTGGCGGCTGGTGCGTGGCAGCTCCAGTCCCAGTGCCTCGCGGTAGACGTGCTGTACCAGCCCGCTGCAATCAAAGCCCTCGTGCGGGGTGCTGCCGCCCCAGCGGTAGGGCTTGCCCACCTGGGCCAGCGCCTGCATCGTCACCTCGCCGGCGGCATGAGGGGCCAGCGGAGGCTGGCGGCTGGCACAACCCGCCATCAGCAGTGCGCCGCTCAGCAGCAGGAGATGACGACGGGATGATGCGGCAATGTTCATCGGGGTGAGGTGCTGTGTGTTCGGTGGACGAAGCAGGCCCTGGCCTGAAGCGGCGGAGGGCATCAGTGTAGCGTCAGTGCCCGCCTGCTGCACGGGCAAGGCGTGCTGCCTGTCGGCGCGGGGCCTGCCGGCGCGCCGACAGGGGCGGATGGCTTGCGGTACGATCCTGAGCTCCCCGACATTCAGGCAGGATGGGACAAGATGAAATTTTTCGATCAGCGGGCACTGCGCGATGGGGTGACGAAGCGCGAGGTGCTGTCGTGGGCGGCTTACGACTTTGCCAATTCGGGCTACACCACCGTGGTGCTGACGGCGGTCTTCAGTGCCTATTTCGTCAGCCTGGTGGCCGGTGATGCCGAATGGGCCACCTTTCTCTGGACCTTCATCCTGGCGGTGTCCAACCTGGCGCTGATGCTGACACTGCCCAGCATCGGCCTGCGCGTCGACACGCGGGGCTCGCGCAAGCACTGGCTGCTGGGGGCCACGCTGCTGTGCGTGGCCTGCGTGGTGGGGCTGCACAGGGTGGGCGCGGGCGACATTGCCCTGGCGGTGACGCTGGTGATGGTCTCCAACTACTGTTTTTCGCTGGGCGAGACCCTGTGTGCGGCCTACCTGCCGGAGCTGGCGCGCCCCGAGGCGATGGGCCGGGTGTCGGGCTGGGGCTGGAGCTTCGGCTATGTGGGCGGCATGCTCACGCTGGGCCTGTCGCTGGCGTGGGTGAGCTGGGTGCAGGGGCAGGGCGGCGGCGCGGCGGATTTCGTGCCGGGCACGATGCTCATCACGGCGGGCGTCTATCTGCTGGCGGCACTGCCGATGTTCCTGTGTGTGCGTGAGCGGGCCGAGCCCCGGCCCCAGGAAGCCAGCCGCCTGCCCTATTCCCTGTTCGACTGGCGACTGGCCTGGGTGCGCATCCGCGATTTTGCCGATTACCGCCTGTTTCTGCTGGTGGGCTTTTTCTTCAATGCCGGGGTGTTCGTCGTCATCACGCTGACGGCGGTGTATGCGGCGCAGGTGATGGGGTTCGAGACGGCCGACACGATGCGGCTCTTCTTCGTCGTCAACATCGCCGCGGCCGCCGGTGCCTTCCTGTTCGGCTATCTGGAGGACCGGATCGGCCACCGCTGGACGCTGGTGCTGACGCTGCTGGGCTGGATTGCCGTGGTGGGCGTGGCGGTCTCTTCCCGGACGGTGGAAGCCTTCTGGGGGGCAGCCACGCTGGCCGGCATCTGCATGGGGGCCAGCCAGTCGGCCGGGCGTGCCCTGGCCGGGGCGATGGCGCCCTCGCACCGGCTGGGTGAGTTCTACGGCCTGTGGAGCTTTGCCGTGCGCAGTGCCGCCATCATCGGTCCGCTCACCTACGGGGCCATCAGCTGGGCCACGGCGGGCAATCACCGGCTGGCGCTGCTGTGCACCGGGATTTTCTTCGTGGTGGCGCTGGTCCTGCTCTTCTGTGTCAACATCCAGCGAGGCATCATTCGTGCCCGGGCGGATGACGATGCCGCCATCAGTGCGGCGGCCAGCGAGCACTGAAGAAGCCGTTATCATCGGCAACATCCTGCCTTTTTCAAAACTTCAAACGAGGAGATGCAAGCGATGAAGACCAAACCCGTGCTGGAGCTGCACGATGCCGAAGCCGTCCTGGAGGCCGGTCTGGCCAGGGGCCGCGAGAAGGGCTGGGCCGTGACGGTGGCCGTGGTGGATGATGGGGGGCACGTGCTGGCGATGAAGCGGCTGGACAACTGCGCGCCGGTGGCGTCGTACATCGCGGTCGAGAAGGCGCGCACCGCGGCCCTGGGCCAGCGGGGCAGTGGTGTCTACGAGAAGATGATCAACGACGGGCGCTTTGCGTTCCTGTGCGTCGACGTGCTCAAGGGCACGCTGGAAGGCGGCCTGCCGATCCAGGTGGATGGGCAGTTCGTGGGGGCGGTCGGTGTCTCGGGCGTCAAGCCCCACGAGGATCTGGAAGTGGCGCAGGCTGCGGTGGCCGCCCTCACAGCGTAAAGACCTGCCCCTGCCGGGGGACACAGGCGTCCCAGCCCCGTTCGCGGCCGATGCGCTCCCGCAGTGCTTCGGCCGCAGCCTCTTCGCCGTGGACGATGAAGACGCGGCGTGGGGGGCGCTGAAAACCCGACAGCCAGCGCATCAGCTCGTTGCTGTCGGCGTGGGCCGAGAGCATGGGCAGCTCGGCCACCTCGGCGTGCACCGGCACCCATTGCCCAAAGATCTTCACCTCGCGGGCGCCGTCCAGCAGCTTGCGTCCGCGTGTGCCGGCTGCCTGAAACCCCGAAAAAAGCAAGGTGTTCTGGTGGCCGGGTGCAAAGGCCGCCATGTGGTGCAGCACGCGGCCGCCGGTGGCCATGCCGCTGGCCGAGATGATGACCTTGGGCCAGGCGTTGCCCGAGAGCGCCTTCGATTCTTCCACGTCACGCACGTACTGGATGGCGCCGCAGGCTTCTTCGTAGTCTTCCATGCCCAGCCGATGATCCTCGTGGTGGCGATGCAGCAGCTCGGTGGCGTTCCTGGCCATGGGACTGTCGAGATACACGGGAATGTTCTGCAATTTGCCACGCTGGCGCAAGCGCCACAGGGCGTGGATCAGCGTCTGTGCGCGCCCCACCGCAAAGGCGGGGATCACCACGGTGCCGCCACGTCGCACGGTCCGGCTGATGATGGCGCCCAGCGCATCGACCGGATCACCGGCGTCGTGCACGCGGTTGCCATAGGTGGATTCGATGATGATGTAGTCCGCCTCGGGCACGGGTTCGGGGTCGAACATCACCGGATCGTCGTAGCGCCCCAGATCGCCGGAGAAGGCGATGCGCAGCTTGCCGATGTCGATCTGTGCCGAGGCGGCGCCCAGAATGTGTCCGGCACGGCGCAACAGCAGGCGGGCGCCACCGGGCAGGGGCACGGACTGGTGCAGGGGGACGTGCTCGAAGCGTGCCATCGTCCGGCCCACATCGGTGACGCGGTACAGCGGCAGTGCGGGTGAGTGCTTCGAGAAGCCCTTGCGGTTGGCGAATTCGGCGTCTTTTTCCTGCAGCCAGGCACTGTCCTGCAGGATCAGTTCGGCCACGTCCCGGCTGGCGCCCGTCGTGTGGATGTGGCCCTTGAAGCCATCGAGCACCAGCCTTGGCAGATAACCACAGTGGTCGAGGTGGGCATGCGTCAGCACCACGGCATCGATGCTGGCTGCGGGAACGGGCAGTGGCTGCCAGTTCAGCTCGCGCAGGTTCTTCAGCCCCTGAAACAGGCCGCAATCGAGCAGGATGCGCGTGTCGCCAAAGGAGAGCAGATGCTTGGAGCCGGTGACGGTACCAGCACCGCCCAGGCTGCTGAAGGTGATTGCGGCTGACATGATGGCCTCCCTGGCGTGCGCCTTGCCGGCTGCCCATGCCGCCGGGTCAGTGCGCGTGCCCTGCCTGTTCATTCTGGCACAAGGTGAAGTTTTGTTGCGCAAGAGGTTGTGCTGGTGCGCGGGGTGCTGACGATTCGTCTTCCATGGCGGGCTGGTGGGGCAGGCGCCGAGGGCAACATGGGCCGCTGCCGGATATCCCTAGGGATATCCATGACGAGGCAAGGGGTGTCATTCGTTTTAAGCTAAGCGCACATGGATGCATGTTGCGCCGGGGTGCCCCGTACGACAAGACAGGGGGTGCTGCCCGTCAGGGGGCGCCGTGCCCGTACAACAAAAGGAGATCATCTTGTCGTCAGAAATCAAAAACGTGCTTGCCGATGGTCGAATTTTTCCTGTGCCGGAATCCTTTGCCAAAAAAGCCAACATTGCGGGGATGGCGCAATACAGGGCGATCTGTGAAGAAGCCGAGCGCGACCATGCCGGATTCTGGGCCAGGCTGGCCCGAGAGCAGCTGGACTGGAAAACCCCATTCACCAAGACGCTGGATGATTCCAATGCGCCATTCTTCACCTGGTTTGAAGATGGCACGCTGAACGCGTCGTGGAACTGCCTCGACCGCCATCTGGGCACACCGACCGAAAACAAGGTGGCCCTGATCTTCGAGGCGGACGATGGCGCTGTCACGAAGATCACCTACAGGGAGCTGCATGCACGTGTATGCCGCTTTGCCAACGGCATCAAGTCGCTTGGTTTCAAGACAGGTGATCGCGCCATCATCTACATGCCGATGTCGATCGAGGCGATCGTTGCCATGCAGGCCTGCGCACGCCTGGGCATCACGCACTCGGTGGTGTTCGGTGGCTTCTCGGCCAAGTCGCTGCAGGAGCGGATCGTCGATGTGGGGGCCAGTCTCGTCATCTGCGCCGATGGCCAGTTCCGGGGCGGCAGGGCGATGACGCTGAAGCCGGCCGTGGACGAGGCCCTGGGGATGGGGGGCTGCGAGGCGGTACGCAAGGTCATCGTTTATCAGCGCACCGGTCAGGACGTGCCCTGGGTGGAGGGGCGCGACATCGCGATGAGCGAGGTGGAAGCGGATCAGCCCGAGCAGTGCGAGCCGGCCTGGGTAGGTGCCGAACACCCGCTGTTCGTGCTCTACACCTCGGGCTCGACCGGCACGCCCAAGGGGGTGCAGCATTCCACCGGCGGCTATCTGCTGCAGGCCACGCTCAGCCTGCAATGGACCTTCGACCTGAAGGCCGATGATGTCTTCTGGTGCACCGCCGATGTGGGCTGGATCACCGGCCACACCTACGTGGCCTATGGGCCACTGTCCAACGGAGCCACCCAGATCGTCTTTGAAGGGGTGCCCACCTGGCCGAACGCCGGGCGTTTCTGGGACATGATCGACCGCCACGGCTGCACGATCTTCTACACGGCGCCCACGGCGATCCGTTCGCTGGTGAAGGCGGGCAACATGACGCCCGAGTTTCATCCCAGGAACTACCGCCTCGATACGCTGCGGATGCTGGGCACGGTGGGAGAGCCGATCAATCCCGAAGCCTGGCTGTGGTACTACGAGCAGGTGGGCCACAGCCGCTGCCCGATTGCCGACACCTGGTGGCAGACCGAGACGGGTGCCCACATGATGACGCCGCTGCCGGGCGTGCATCCGATGAAGCCGGGTTCGTGCACGGCACCGCTGCCGGGGCTGGATATCGGCATTGTCGACGAGACCGGTAACGACGCAGCACCGGGGCAGGGCGGTTTTCTTGTCATCAAGAAACCATGGCCGTCGATGATCCGCAACATCTGGAACAACCCCGAGCGCTTCCGCAATGCCTATTTCCCGGATGATTTCCAGGGGCGGCTATATCTGGCCGGTGATGGCGCCTCGATCGACGAGGACGGCTATTTCTGGATCATGGGCCGCATCGACGACGTGCTGAACGTCTCGGGCCACCGATTGGGCACGATGGAGATCGAATCGGCGCTGGTCGGTCACGAGCTGGTGGCCGAGGCGGCGGTGGTGGGCAAGCCTGACGACACCACCGGTGAGGCGATCAGTGCCTTCGTGGTGCTGAAAGGCACGCGGCCGACCGACCCGGACGAGGCCCGCAAGATTGCCGACCAGCTGCGTGCCTGGGTGGCCAAGGAGATCGGCCCGATCGCCAAGCCCAAGGAGATCCGCTTTGGCGACAACCTGCCCAAGACGCGCTCGGGCAAGATCATGCGGCGCCTGCTGCGCTCGGTGGCCAAGGGCGAGGAGATCACCCAGGACACCTCGACGCTGGAAAACCCCGCCATTCTCGATCAGCTGCGCAACAGCGTCTGAAGGCGTCGTGGCAGGCGGCGCTCGCCATGCAGGATGGGCGCCGCCTTGGCTGGATGGTGGCCGCTGCCGCAGTGGAAACCTGCCTTTCTGCTGTCTTTCAGTGGTCTTTCAGGGGGCCCTGGTGTCCACAGGCTGCGCCTGCGGCGCATGGTGTCTGTGGCTGCCGGCCGCCCGGTATCGGCGTAGTCGCCGCCGTCTGTCGGCAGCCCTATGGTTGGCGCCTGAACGGGGGCAACAGCGGCTGTGCAGCAGCAAATTTTTTGCTAGAATGCGCAGCTTCGGAGAGATGGATGAGTGGTTTAAGTCGCACGCCTGGAAAGCGTGTAAGGGTTAATAGCCCTTCGGGGGTTCGAATCCCCCTCTCTCCGCCAGATCTGCCTGGTTGCCCGCGCTGATCCCACCCCGGCAACCCGGCCTGCCATAACGCCCAAGGCGCTGCTGCTTGTCCATCAGGCGCCCATCAGACAACCCCGGTTTCATCCGTTGCGATGGCCGGGGTTTTTTGCGTGCAGCCGCACAACGGAGCGGCATCTCCGGCTGGGCTTCGGGTGCGGACAGAAGGATGCCTGGTGGGGAGGCGCCGCCGGGAAGTGCTGCCGGGGTGTGCGGGACTATTGACGGTGGGGGCCCAGCTGGCGGCAAGAAAAAGGCGCCAGAACCGTCATGAGGACGGTGTCCGGCGCCTGTTCGGGCAGGGAGCCCGGGAGAAGCCTGGGGCAAGCGCTGCCGGATGCCCTCAGCCACCCCGGCAGGGGGCAGAGGAGGGCCGCCGGAGGGGGCTCAGCGGCTACGCCAGGTGATCGGCCCCTCGGCTGTCTGGTCTGTCACGTAGTAGCCCAGGTACTGCAGGGGTTTGCCGGCTTCCCAGCCGTCAGGCACCTGCCAGTGGTTGCAGTAGCGGCGTGTGGTGCTGGGCAGGCTGAAGTCCCAGCACAGATAGGCCTGGTTCTGCCCCGAGGTTTCCAGTTGCAGCTTGATGGAGGTGTTGTTCTCGCCCTTCCACTCCTGCACCACGTGGCCGAACATGAAGCGCTCGGTAGCCCCCAGCACGCGGGTCGAGGATGCCGTGTAGAGCGGGCCATCCTTGTAGTTGCCGCCGTTCACGTCCAGCGCCTGCACCTGCACCGGGAAGGTGATCTCGGTGGCGGTGCGGATCAGGGCCACGTCCATGCCGATGGAATTGGGCTGGAAGCCGCCGTTCGTGCCCTCCCCCTGGCTGGTGCCGTTGAAGGTGGTGTAGACGAAGTGGCCCTCGACAGGCGAATAGTTGCCCAGGATGCCGCCGTAGTTGCTCTGGCCGCTGTAGGGTACGTTGCGCGTCTGTGTCGAGCTGATCGTCGGTGCGCGGGAGGCGTCGTTCGGGTAAGCGAGGGCGGCCGCCTGGCGCTCGGCGCCACTGCCTGCCGAGTCGGTGTGCTGATCCAGCATGGTGGCCAGCACGGCGCCGTTGACGCCGCCCGGACCCCAGGGGTCGGTCGGGCCGGCGAGGGGCTGGCGGTTCCGCGCCTCATCCTGCTTGGCGGCCTCGTCGGCCTGGCGCTTGGCTTCATCTTCCTCGGCTTTCTTGGCTTCGGCTTCAGCCTTCTGCTTGGCCTCTTCTTCGGCCTTGCGTTTGGCTTCGGCTTCGGCCTCTGCCTGCCTGGCCTTCTCGGCGGCTTCGGCGGCAGCCTTGTCAGCAGCGGCCTTGTCGGCGGCCGCTTTCTCGGCGGCAGCCTTTTCCTCGGCAGCCTTCCGGGCAGCCGCCGCTTCGGCTACAGCCCTTTCCTCGGCGGCCTTCTGGGCGGCGGCGGCCTCGGCAGCAGCCTTCTCGGCGGCTTCCTTCTCGGCCGCCAGGCGGTCGGCATTGGCCTTTTCTTCAATCGCCCGGCGAGCGGCATCGGCCTCGGCGGCTGCAGCTACGGCAGCCTGGCGTTGTGCTTCTGCCTGTTCAGCAGCCGCACGATCGGCTGCTGCCTGGGCGTTCGCTGCGGTAGCTGCTGCAGTGGCCTGCGCAGCAGCATCGGCGTTGGTACGGGCGGCTTCTTCGGCGGCATTCCGAGCGGCCGTGGCCTCTCTGGCAGCTTGCTCGGCAGCGCGCATCCGGGCTTCGGCAGCGGCCTTGTCAGCGGCAG
>JAUNLD010000020.1:26579-41481 GCA_030532425.1 Lautropia sp.
CTTGGCCTCGGCTTCACGTTGGGCGGCCTGGCGGGCGGTGGCTTCGGACTGGGCCAGCAGGCGCTGGGCCGTGGCCCTGTCGGCGGCGGCGCTCTGGGCGTCGGCGGCAGCCTTCTGCGAATCGGCTGCGGCTTGTTCGGCGGCGGCACGCGCAGCCGCTTCGCGCTGGGCGGCTTCCTGTGCAGCGGCCTGCGCCGCTGCGGTGCTGGCGGCGTTGGCGGTGGTGGTCGTCGTGCTGCCGGACGAAGGGGCGGTCGGGCTGGAGGACACGGCTTTGGGGGTGCTGCCACCACCGCCGCCACCACAGCCGGCCAGCAAGAGCAGGAGGGCTGCTGCGCTGATTTGAACTTTGTTGCTGATCGTCGACACGTTACACCTATTCTGTGCTGGTTGGATCGAGGCCCGCCCGCACGCTGCGGAGGCAGACATGACGCAGATGGACGGCCTCAGGGGAGGGATAAACGAGCGGGAGTGAGTGTAGCGATAACCGACAGTCTGTTGATGATAAGGCGCCAAATGCAACATTCGTTAAACATGTATTGTCGCCTTGAGGCGACAGCCGTGCATCGTCCGTGGGCAGGCATTGACCGTCGGGCGGTGCGTGTGCCACCGATGTGCTGTGTGTCGACAGTCTGTCGGCTGGCTGCCGGGCTTGTTCCATGGGTCATACCGGCCCCAGGAGAGGTAGCGGCCCCAGGGGCCGGGCCCCCCGGGGCGGCAGGCATGGCGTGCCGCCTGCCCGGCGGTGCGTGCACTGTGGTGTCTGCGGGGCGGCAATGCCAGCGCATGGGCGGATCGGCTGCCTGTCCCGCGGGCCGCGGAGCAGCCGGTGACAATGGGCGCCTTGCGGACCGTCCCAGGGTCTGCCCCGTGGGTCACACGGGGATCATGAGCTTCATGCCATCTGCCGGGGCCTCAGTACGCTGGCGTCTGCCAGTACAGCAGCCCGCTGCCGCCGATCTGGGCGCTGCGGTCATCGACGATGTAGTTGCCCTTGAAGGCCAGGCGCTGGCCCAGCGTCCATCCGTGGGGCACGGCCCAGATCGTGCAGCTCAGGCGCTTGATGCCGGGAAGATGGGTGTTGAAGCACAGGCGCGCCTGACGCCCGTCGATGCCCTTGAGCAGCAGCATCTCGGTGAAGGTGGCGCTGTCGGTGGCCCAGCGCATCAGCACCTGGTCGTAGGGCACCTCGGCCCCCTGGCGGACACTGTAGATGCCCCCGTTGCCCAGCGTCAGCTGCTGTTCGCCGGGCAGGCGGCCGGTCAGCGTTTCGAGGGTGACACGGGTGTCGATGGTGTCGCGGATCTGGAGCAGGGCGGTGCCGCGGGCGATGGGGCCGGAGCGGTCGAACTGGATCTCGTTGGCGTTCTGCTGGTAGTAGGGCAGGCTGACGATCACGTCAAGCCGGGTGGTGAGGCCATTGAAGTTGTAGGCCCCTTCGGCACCGTCCAGGCGCCAGAAGTTGGTGGCCTGATAGCTGTAGCGGCCCGGGGTGTGCGGCTGGAACAGCAGGCTCTGATGCGCGTAGATGTTGGGGGCGCTGGCGTTGCGTCTGGGCTGTCCACCGGGGCCGGGGCCCGACCAGGGCACGGCGGCGCGCACCGGGAAGGCGTCCGTCAGGTCGTCGACACTGTTGGTGGTGCGTGTCTGCTGCGTCAGCATGGTGGCCAGCACGTCGCCACTGACCCAGCGATTGCTGATGGGCGTGGTGGCTGGAACCTGGGTGGGCGGGCCCGCGGTGTTGCTGGGGGGCACGGGCGTTGGCGGGAACGGGGTGACACGGCCCCCCTGGTTGCCGTTGTCATGGCCCCGGTTGTTGCCGCCAGGGCCGTCATCGGGAGCGGGTACACCGGGTGAGGGTGTGCTGGCACCGGGCGCGCTGCCACCGGGTGTGCCCTGTCCGCTGTTGCCATCAGCGATGGGCGGGGTGGGGCTGCTGGAGACGTTGCTGCCGCCCGAGCCGCCTCCACAACCGGTCAGCAACAGGGTGGCAAGCAGGCAGATCCGCAGCGTGTTGTCAGGGGCCAACATGATTCATCTCCCGGAGCAGGAATGTTGTTGCGCAAAAACCCAATATAAAAATCGGACATTTGTTAAAATAATTTTACGTCCAGAATGCTTGGGCGGATGAGGCTGCAGATAATCCAGTGTTGCTTTTATGATGCAGTTTTCGAGGTTATTTCGGGGGCTGTCCACCTGCCTTGAAGCTGTTGCGTTGATGATGCCGGCGGACGTGGGCGGGAGCAGGCCTCCCTGCTTGTCAGGCGCCTGAGCGCATGGATTTTTACGGACGAAGGATCAATAATGAATGGTTGTCTGCCAGGAAGCGGGGCCGGCGCCCGTGAGGGCCGGAGCAGCCTGCATCTGCAGGCATGGGGCCTGCATGCCGGCAACGTCTGCAGGGCGCAATGGCCGTCGCCTGGCAGGCAGGGGTCTGTCTGGGGCTTGGCCGGGTAAACGGAAGCGGCGGTGAAAGATTCTTTCTTCAGGAAGGCCTTTTTGAAGGGCGGCACGGTGCACGCCGACATGACACCGGGCCGGCGCAGCCTGTTGCGGGGCGCAGGTCTGGCTGCGGCCGTGGCGTCACCAACGGCGCTGGCGCAACAGAAGTCCCGTTCAGCACAGCGTGATGCGCGCAAGCCCAGGCCGATCGTCTGGCGCTGCCAGATGGCCTGGACCCTCAACGATGATTTTCACGCCTACATCACGGCACTGGCCGAGACGCTGGAGGTGATGACGGATGGCCAGCTGAAGCTGGAAATCCTGCCGGCCGGCAGTGTGGTGCCCTCACATGCACTGGCCGAGGCCGTGTCCAGTGGCCAGCTGGATTGTGCCCACCGGACGCTCAGCAGCGATGCCGTGCGCATCCCGGCGTTGGGCCTGTGGGGCAACGGACCGGCCTTCGGCATGGATGCGCGCACGCTGCTGTCGTGGCACATGCATGGCGGTGGCGAGGCCTTGCTGGCCGAGATCTACGAAAGCCACCAGCTCAACGTCACCTCGATCCTGTACGGGCCGATGCCGACCCAGGCATTTGGCTGGTTCAAGCGGCCGTTGTCGCGTGGCGAGGATCTCAACGGCATGCGCCTGCGGGCAGCGGGGCTGGCGGCGCAGATCTATCAGGAGCTGGGGGCCAAGGTCTTTCCGCTGCCGATCGAGGAGATCGTGCCGGCGCTGCGTCGTGGCGAGATCGAGGCCGCCGAGTTCAGCTCGATTTCGGGCGACCGGGCGCTGGGGCTGCCCGATGTGCTGAAGGTCTGCATGTTGCAGAGCTTTCACCAGATTACCGAACAGATCGAGCTGCTCATCAACAAGGACCGTTTCGACGCGCTGACGCCGGCCATGCAGCAGAAGGTGCGGCTGGCCTCCGAAGCGGTGGCGGCCGAGCTGAGCAACGTGCAGGTCAACAACAATTCCACGCATTACATCGAGATGCGCGAACTGCAGGGGGTCCGGTTCTACAAGACGCCCGAATCGGTGCTGCGCGCGCAACTGGTGGCCTGGGACCGGGTGACGGCGCGCCACAGCAGTGGCGATCCGATGTTTGCGCGGGTGCTGGATTCGATGCGACGCTATGCGCAACGGTGCGTGGGCTGGCAGAACGACACGCGCGCGGACGTGCGCATGGCCTACAACCATTATTTTGCGCAGCGCGTGCCCAAGGGCACCAGCTGAGCGTCTGGCGCTCCTGGCGCTGCCGGTTGCAGCCGTCCGTCCGGGTGCCTTCCGTCGGCACCGGCCGGGGTATGCGGGTGTCCGGTTGTCGGCCGCATGCTGGCAGGGTGTGGGCTGACGGGTACGATCGTCGTATCGATACGACAACGCCACGGAGGCGATCGGGCAGGGCACAGCGCGTGTCCCTGACCGCCGATACGATATGGACGCTAGGGTCCGGATCCTGGTCAAGCTGATGATGCTGGTGCTGCCCGTGTTCGTGGCGGCCGCCAGCCCGGTCATGGGGAGCATGCTGCTGATGCTGCCGGTGGGCGTGGGCGTGGGCCTGTGTGCCTGGCGTGCCATCCAGGGGGCCCTGAAGGACGGCTGGCTGGCCGAGATCTGAGAGTGGGACTGCGGGGAGGCCCGATACGGACGCGCCAACTCGAATAAACTAGCCGGGCCGGGCGGCAGAAATCGCGAATTTTCCTGTTGCCCGGGTACCAGGGGGTGCGCAGGCGCGCATTCTGCCGTTAGCATCAGCGGATATGTCCGTTGGGCCATGGCTGCCCCCGATGCCGGCCTGGTGTCGACGTGGCTGGCGCCAACGGCTCCCTTGCTTCCTTCATTCCGATCGCCAATTCATGTTTGATTTCGTCAGAACCCACCAGCGGCTGGCCCAGGCCTTGTTGCTGATCCTGATCCTGCCTGCTTTCGTGTTTTTCGGGATCGCCGGCTACGAGCAGATGTTCAGCGACGCCGACACGGTTGCCAGCGTGGAGGGCGAGCCGATTCCGCGCGCCCATTACGAGCAGGTGCGGCGCCAGCAGGCGCAGCAGGTACAGCAGATGATGGGCGAGTCTTTTGACGCGGCGCTGCTCGATTCGCCCGAGGCGCGTGCGCAGGTGCTCGAAGACCTCATCACCCGGCAGGCGATGTTCGTCGAGGCGCGTCGCAACCGCGTGACGGTGACGCCGGCCGAGATCCAGAAGGCCATCATCGACAACCATGCCGATCTGCGCGACCAGAGCGGCAAGTTCGATGTCGAAGCCTATCGCCGGCTGCTGGCTGCCAATCAGCTGACGCCGGCGCAGTACGAGGCCCAGACCGGGCAGTCGCTGGCGCTGGGCGCCATCGAGCGTTCCGTCACCCAGACGGCGATGGTGCCGAAGACGGTGCTGGATCTGGTCTTTGATTCGCAGGAGAGCCGGCGCGTGGTGCGCACGCTGCTGCTGCCTGCCGCCAGCCATGCCAAGGGGCTGACGCCGACGGATGAGCAGCTGAAGACCTGGTACGAGGCCAACAAGGCCCGCTTCGAGCAGCCCGAATCGGTGGACATCAGCTATGTGGTGCTGCGTCGTGACGCCCTGCTGCCCGCCGACGCCAGGCCGTCGGACGACGAGTTGAAGGCTTTTTACGCCAAGCACTCCGGCCGCTTCAACCTGCCGGCCGAGCGCGAGGCCAGCCACATCCTGCTGAAGTGGCCCGAGGGGGCCGACGAGGCCGCCAAGGCCAAGGTGCGCGAGCAGGCCGAGGCTCTGCTGGCCCAGGCCAGGGCCAATCCTGACGGCTTTGCCGAGCTGGCCCGCAAGCATTCTCAGGATACCGGCTCGGCGGCCGAGGGGGGCTCGCTGGGGTATTTCGAGCGCGAGACCATGGTGAAACCCTTTGCCGATGCGGCCTTTGCACTCGACAAGCCGGGGCTCACCGATGTCGTCGAGAGTGAATTCGGTTATCACGTCATCAAGGTGACCGGCATCAAGGGCGGGGGTGAAAAGCCGCTGGCCGAAGTCCGCGACGAGCTGCTGAAGATGTGGCGCGAGGAAGAAGGCGCCCGGCGCTACACGCCCGAGGCCGAAGCGCTGTCGAACATGGCCTATGAGCAGTCCGAATCGCTGCAACCGCTGGCCGAGCGCTTCAAGCTGAAGGTCGAGCAGATCAAGGGGCTGGGGCGTCGTCCCGCCGATGGTGCGGCCAAGGAATCGGTGCTGGGCAGCGCCCGCCTGCGCGATCTGCTCTACGCGCCCGAGTCGCTGGACGAGCGCCGCAACACCACCGCCATCGAGGTGGCGCCGGGTGTGCTGGTGACGGCCCGCGTCGATGCCCATCATCCGAAGCGGCTCCCGCCGCTGGAGGAAGTACGCGAGCAGGTGAGCAAGCAGTGGGTGGCGGCCGAGGCAGCCCGCCTGGCGCGCGAGGCCGGCGAGAAGCAGGTGGCGGCCCTGAATGATGGCAGTGCCAGGGCACCGGCCGGCCTGAGCGAAGCCAACACCGTCAGCCGTGCCCAGCCGGGTCGTCTGGCGCCGGCCGTGCTGCGGGCCGCGATGGCAGCCCCCACCGACAGGCTGCCGCACTGGGTGGGTGCCGAGGCCGGCCAGAACGGTTACCAGCTGGTGCTGGTGGAGAAGGCGCTGCCGCCGGACGAGCAGGGCAAGGCACGCCTGTCGGCCTATGAGGGCCAGCTGCGTCAGCTGCTGGCGGCCAGCGATGGCCAGGGTTGGGTCGAAGCGCTCAAGCGCAGCATGAAGATCGAGCGTCGACTGGACAAGGCCGCTGACGAGGACGATCATTGATCGTGTGAGGGCCTGCCGGGGGGCCTTCGGGCCCCTTTTTTCATTGCCGAGGATACGCTTCTGAAAGTCTTTGACCTGAGCTGCGAGCAGTCTCATCACTTCGAGGGCTGGTTCTCGTCTGCCGATGATTTCGAGCAGCAGCGCGAGCGCGGCCTGATCGAATGCCCGCTGTGCGGCTCGCGTCAGGTGCGCAAGCTCCTGTCGGCACCGCGTCTGAACCTGGTGCATGGCCGCAAGGCCGACGAGGTCCAGGCCCTGGCCGAGCGCGCAGGCCCGTCGCAGCCAGATGCCGGAAAACCCGATGTACGGGCCTTGCAGGGGCAGCTGATGCGTGGCCTGCGCAAGCTGATGGCAGAAACCGAGGATGTCGGCGAGCGCTTCGTCGAGGAAGCGCGCCGCATTCATTTCAACGAGGCGCCAGCCCGGCCGATCCGTGGCTCGGCCTCGCCTGAAGAAACCCGGGCACTGCGTGAGGAGGGGATCGATGTCGTCACGCTGCCCCTGCCACCGGCGCTGAAAAACACGCTGCAGTAGCGCGTGCCGGCCTGGCCCTCTGGCCATCTGGCCAGGCCGGTCACGGCCCCGGCGGCGCCTGGCAGCTTGCCGGCAGGGGTTTTACCCTGCTTCGCTGCCGCCGTGTTCGCGGTCGATGGCTTCCAGGGCCGACTGCTGTTCCAGCCAGGCTTCTTCCTGCTGGGCCAGCTCGTCGCCGATGGCGGCGCGCTCGCGTTGCAGGGCGGCTGCCGCCTGGGGGTTGGCAAAGGCATCGGGGGCCGCCAGCGTCTGGTCGATCTCGGCCGCACGGGCATCCAGGCTGGCCATGCGCGCCTCGATCTGCGCCACCTTCTTTTCAAGCGGTTTTTTCAGGGCGGCGATGGCGGCGCGCTGACGGGCGCGATCACGCCGGTTGTCGGCGCGGTTGCCGCTGGCGGCCTCGGCGGGTGCGCTGGGCCTGGCGGTGTTTTCCACCGCGACGGCGCCTTCTTCCCGCTGGGCTGCCTGGGTCTGGCTGCGTTCCTTCTGCAGCCACTGGGCGTAATCGTCCAGATCGCCATCGAAGGGGCGCAGCACGCCCTGATCGATCAGCCAGAATTCGTCGACGGTGCTGCGCAGCAGGTAGCGGTCGTGCGATACCAGCAGCAGCGGCCCGTCGAATTCGGCCAGGGCATCGGCCAGCGCATCGCGGGTGTTGGCATCCAGGTGGTTGGTGGGTTCGTCCAGCACCAGAAAACCCGGTTTTTCCCAGGCCAGCAGTGCCAGGCACAGCCGGGTCTTTTCACCGCCCGACATCGGCCCGGTCGGGCGCAGGGCGTCGTCGCCCGAAAAGCCGAATCGGCCCAGCCAGCCGTGCAGCACCTGTTCACGCTCTTGCGGGGCCTGGCGGCTGAGGTGTTGCAGGGGCGATTCGTCGTCGCGCAGCGCCTCGATCTGTTCCTGGGCCAGATAGCCGGTGTCCAGCGTCGAGGCGCGGGTCAGCTCGCCGGCCAGTGCCGGCAGCTCGCCCACCAGCGTGCGGATCAGCGTACTCTTGCCGGCGCCATTGCGGCCGAGGATGCCGATGCGCGCGCCCTTGCGGATCACCAGCTCGGGCACCGTCACCACCGGCTGCGCCGGTGTGTAGCCGCAGGCCAGCGCCTCGGCACGGATCAGCGGATCGGGGCCTTCGGGGGGCTGGGCAAATTCGAAATCGATGCCACGGGCCGCGCGCAGCGGGGCAATCTGCTCCATGCGTTCCAGCGCCTTCAGGCGGCTCTGCGCCTGGCGGGCCTTGGTGGCCTTGGCCCGAAAGCGGGCGATGTAGCTGTTGAGGTGGGCGATGCGCGCCTGCTGGTCGCGGCGGGCCCGTTCGCGCTGGGCCGCGCGTTCGGCGCGGATGTTTTCGCTGGCGCTGTAACCGCCGGGGTAGCGGTTGAGCTGCCCGTCTTCGATGACCAGGCTGGCGGTGGCCACCCGGTCGAGAAAATCGCGATCGTGCGAGACGATCAGCTGGATGGCGGGGTGGCGCTGCAATTGCCGTTCCAGCCACAGCACGGCATCCAGGTCGAGGTGGTTGGTCGGTTCGTCCAGCAGCATCAGGTCGCTGGGTGCCATCAGCACGCAGGCCAGGTTCAGGCGCATGCGCCAGCCGCCCGAGAGCTGGTTGACGGTGCGCGCCAGCTGGGTGGCGCCAAAGCCCAGCCCATCGAGCAGCTCGGCGGCGCGGCCCTCGGCCGAGGGGCCACCGGCATCCACCCAGCGCGCATAGGCCTCGCCCAGCTGTTCACCCTGCTGGCGGGCTTCGGCCTCGGCGATGGCGGCCTCGGCAGCCACCAGCGCGGCATCGGCATTCATCACGAAGCGCACCGGGCTGATGTCGGCATGGGGGGCGTGCTGCGCCAGCCAGGCGATGCGCAGCCGCGGCATCTCGACATCGCCCTGTTCGGGCGAGAGTTCGCCGCGCAGCAGGGCCAGCAGCGAGCTTTTGCCGCTGCCATTGGCCCCGATCAGGGCCAGCCGCTCGCCGGGGTTGATGATGAGCGAGGCGCCACTGAACAGTGGCCGCCCGGCCCGTGCAATGGCCAGACCGGAAAAACGGATCATGCCCGCGCCTGTTGCCAGGCCGCCAGATCGTTGGCGGTGATGAGCACGATGCGGTCTTCACCCTGCGCCACCGGAATGGTGGTGTAGGCCAGACCCGGAAAGCGCGCCTGGAAGTGGGGCATCTCGTGGCCGATTTCCAGCGCCAGCACGCCGCAGCTCCAGAGGTGTTCGCCCACCTCGTCCAGCAGCCGGGCGATCAGGTCCATGCCGTCGGTGCCGCTGCCCAGGGCGCCTTCGGGTTCGGCACGAAACTCGGCAGGCAGTGCCGCCATCGACTGGGCATTGACGTAGGGTGGGTTGCACAGGATCAGCTTGAACTGCTCGCCTTGCAGGTTTTCGAACAGATCCCCCTGACGCAGGCTGATCCGGTTGCCGAGCTGGTAGTCGTCGATGTTCTCCCGGGCCAGGGCCAGCGCATCGGCCGAGAGGTCGCTGGCGACGATCTCCGCATCGGGGAAGCAGAAGGCGGCGATGATCGCCAGGCTGCCGCCGCCCGTGCAGAGATCGAGAATGCGGTTGCGCTGGGTGGCGGGGGGCAGCGAGGCCGTGGACAGGCCCTCGTCCAGCGCGTCGGTGATGCCGTGAAAGGGAGCCAGCATCTCCTGGTTCACCCACGGATCGAAGGCATCGTTGACCATCGCCTCGGCCAGCAGCGAGCGCGGCACCAGTGCGCGGGCATCACTGCGAAAGCGAAAGCCCATCAGCCAGGCTTCGCCCATCAGGTAGGCCAGTGGCTGGTCGCACTGGCTGCGGGCGTCGATCAGGTAGCGCAGCTTGCGGCGCTCGTCGGGCAGCAGCGTGCTGTCGGCGAGGTCTTCATAATGTTCGACGGGCAGGTGCAGGCACCAGCAGGCCAGCCAGATCGCTTCGTCGTAGGCATTGTCGGTGCCGTGACCAAAGGCGGCACCGGCGGCCAGCAGGCGGCTGACGCCGTACCGGACCCAGTCACGCAGGGTACGCAGGTTTTCCTGGGCGTCGATCAGGCTGGACGATTGCGGATGATAGCTGGCGCGATAGGGCGAGCGCGGCACGACGGCCGGGGCAAAGGGGGAATTCATGACGGGAGCAGGTCGGCAAGGGCGGTTTGCAGGGCCGAAGCAGAAAAGCCCACCAGCGGGGCAGCGCTGTCGCGCTGGATGACCGGACGCTTGATGAGGGCAGGCTGGGCCAGCATCAGGGCGATGGCCGTGTCCGGGTTTGAGGCCGCCTGCTTCTGCGCCTCATCGAGTGCCCGCCAGGTGGTGCCCCGGCGGTTCAGCAGGGTATCGGCGCCGACGGCTGCCACCCAGCTGGCCAGCAAGGCCTGTTCGAGGCCATCACGCCGGTAGTCGTGAAAGCGGTACCCGATGCCGTGTTCGTCGAGCCACTGGCGGGTTTTCCTGATCTGGTCGCAGTTGGGGATGCCGTAGACGGTGACAGTCATTCAGTCGAGCTTGATGAAGAATTCTGCAAAGGAGGCGCCCTGCGCAGCGGCCGTATTGCCGTCGGTGGCCGGAGCAGGCGCGGCACCCGGCTGGCTGGAGCCGGGGACTGGCAGTGTGCCATGTTTTGCTGCGGCCGGGGGCGTATCGGCTGCAAAAATCCTGCCGGCAGCGGGGCTTGCGGCTGGTGTCGGGGCGGGTGTGGGCGCCGCGGCGGGACGGGGAGAGGCCGGCGGCATGCTGTCCGTCACCGGCGCGGCTGCCGGCGGGGGGGCCATCCCGTCCAGCTGGGCGTCCAGCAGCGCCGGTTCGGCATCGAAGTCGGCGAGCGTCTTGCGGGCCGGGGCGGCAGCCCGGGCGTTGGCCGGACGGCGGCTGCTGAAATCATCGGCCTGCTTCTGCAGCAGGTCGGGCAGGGCCAGCTCGCTGCTCTCCGCAGCCTGGGCATCGTGCGGTATCTCGTCGCAGGCGTTGTCGAGCAGCCACAACAGGTTTGTAGGCGAATCACTGTACTGCAGCGCATCGTCCTTGCTGATGCGGCCCGCCCGCAGCAGCTGCATCAGTGAGCGGTCGAAGGACTGGGAGCCCGCTGCCATGCTGTTGTTGATCGCTTCGGGAATGTCGGTGAGGCGGGCAGTCTCGATCAGTTCGGCCACGTGGTTGGTGTTGATCATCACCTCGACGGCCGGCACCCGGCCGCCGTCACGGTCACGCAAGAGGCGCTGTGACACGACGGCGCGCAGCGTCGTCGCCAGGTCGGCCAGCACGGCGTTGCGGTTCTCGGGCGCGTAGAAGGTGATGATGCGGTTGAGTGCATGCGCGGCATTGTTGGCATGCAGCGTGGCCAGCACCAGGTGGCCGGACTGGGCATAGGCGATGGCGGCACTCATGGCTTCCACGTCACGGATCTCGCCGATCAGGATGCAGTCGGGCGCCTGGCGCAGGGCGGTCTTGAGCGCGGTGTGCAGATCGCGCGTGTCCGAGCCGATCTGGCGCTGGTTGATGATCGACTGCTGGTTGCGGAAGACGAATTCGATCGGGTCTTCGAGCGTGAGGATGTGGCCGGTGCTGTTGGCGTTGCGGTAATCGATCAGCGAGGCCAGCGTGGTGGTCTTGCCGGCACCGGTGGCGCCGACCATCAGTAACAGGCCACGTGGTTGCAGGATCAGCTCTTTCAGGATCGGCGGCAGCCCCAGCGTGTCGAAGGGCGGGATGTCGCCAGGGATGTAGCGGATGACGGCGGCGGCGGTGCCGCGCTGGCGGAACAGCGAGAAACGGAAGCTGCCGACATCCTTGAGGCCGTAGCCGATGTTCAGCTCGTTTTCTTCCTGAAAGCGTGCCCACTGCCGTTCGTTGATCGCCTTGCGCAGCAGCGCCTCGACCTGCTGCGGATTCAGGCGTGTCTGGTTGACCAGGTGCATCACGCCGTTGATCTTGATCTGGACCGGGGAACCCACCGAAATGAAAAGGTCCGAGGCCTTTCGTTCGGCCATCATTCCGAGCAGGGTGTTCATGGGCATGGTGGGCAGGCTCCGCGTTGGCGTTGGGGCAGGCGGAGGCCCATGCCGCAGCCTTTGTCCACTCAGGCTGCGGCGGTGCGACCGCGTCGATCAGGCGTCTGCGCCACGCAGCAGGTCGTTGATGGCGGTCTTGGCCCGGGTCTGGGCATCGACACGCTTCACGATGACGGCGCAGGCGAGACTGACTTTTCCGTCTGCCGACGGCAGGCTGCCCGGCACCACCACCGATCCGGCGGGAACACGGCCGTAATGCACCTTGCCGGTCTCGCGCTCGTAGATTCGGGTGGACTGGCTGATGAATACGCCCATCGCCAGCACCGAGTTTTCCTCGACGACCACACCTTCGACCACTTCCGAGCGGGCACCGATGAAGCAGTTGTCCTCGATGATGGTGGGGTTGGCCTGCAGCGGCTCCAGCACGCCGCCGATGCCGACCCCGCCCGACAGGTGGACGTTCTTGCCGATCTGTGCGCACGACCCGACGGTGGCCCAGGTGTCAACCATCGTGCCTTCGTCGACATACGCGCCGATGTTGACGTAGGACGGCATCAGCACCACGTTGCGGCCGATGAACGAACCGCGCCGCGCGACTGCTGGCGGTACCACACGATAGCCGGCGGCGGCAAGGGCATCTGCACTCATGCCGTCGAACTTGGTCGGCACCTTGTCAAAGAATTGCAGCGTGCCGGCCTGGCTCGGCACATTGTCGTTGAGGCGGAAGGACAGCAGCACCGCCTTCTTCACCCACTGGTGCACCGTCCAGCGATCGGCACCCTCGGCCTCGCGGTTGGTCAGCGTGGCCACCCGCAGGCTGCCGTTGTCCAGATCGGCCAGCGTCGACTCGACGGCCTCACGCACGTCGGCCGGCGCCTTCGAGGGGCTGAAGTCCTGGCGGTTGTCCCAGGCAGTTTCGATGAGGGCTTGGCGGGGATCGGTCATGGGATTGTTTCCTGCAGAAGAGGGCTGGACAAAACAGGCTATTCTAGAGCGTGTTGTGAACGGATCCGCCCCCGCGTGGCTGTGGTGATCGCCATGATGTTCTGCGCCGGGTTGGCCAGCAGCTATTGCCATGCCGCCACCGGGGCCATGCTGCGTCGCTGGCTGGCCGAAGGGCAGCGGCTGCTGCACTTCAACCGGCTGATGGCGCCGATTACCGGCATCATGGCACGCGCTGAGGGCGGCCGGCAGGGGGAGCCTGTGAGGCGGGACGCGAGACAGAGTCCTTGACGTATACATGGCCGGATCATGCGGCGAAGACTACGGCGACGCGGCCGGTGGTGACGCTGCGCTGGGCTCCGGCTGACTGCGTCAGTGCCTGTGTTCGGCCCCATTCCCGGACTGGGTCTGCCGGTCGTGGCCGTCGGTAGCGGGCGGGTTGACGGCGGTGAGCTGCAGTACGACGGGTTCTGTGCCGGTGCGGGCAAAGTGCTGCTGGTGGGCGGGGTGGGTGAAGACGCTGCCTGCGGGCAGGGTTTGCAGCCTGGCCTCGTCAAAAGTCTTGCCAAAGCCCAGCTGCAGCGTGCCGCTGAGCACGGTGACGATGAAGTAGCCCTGTCTGGGGCCGTGCGGTTGCAGCGTCTTGTGGGGCGGGATGGCCAGACGCAGCGTCTTCACGCCAAAGGCGGGGTTCTCGTCCACCACCACGGGCTTGCCCGGTTGCGGTGCCAGCTGCTCGGGCAGCCAGCTGCGGTCGGTGCTGCCGGTGCCGTGGCTGTCCACCGCCGCGGGCGGTGCTTCGGCCGTGCTGGCCGCAGCGGGGGCCGGAGCGTCGGCCGCCTGCAGGGCGCTGGCCGAGGCCAGGGAGAGGGAAGCCAGCAAGACGTGCGTTTTCATCAGAAGCCCCTGTGGTGTTGGAATGGCTTCCGATTGTAGGCAGCGGGTGCGCGCGCGGGTCTTGATGACCATCAAGGCGTGCGGGGTCAGCGTGCGGGCGTCGGCCGGGTACGGGGATGTGTCTTGTCGTCAAGATGGCCGATGCGCTGACCATCCTGCAGCCGGTAGACGTCCCCGTCGCGCGCAAACTGCACCGGACCACGATAGCTCTGGCCGATGGCCCGGGCGGTCTGCTTCTGCACCAGCAGCGTGCGCTGCATCAGGTGGGCCAGCAGCAGGTGGCGCACGCCGGTGCTGGCGGCGATGCGGCCGATTTCGGCGGGGGGCATGTGCAGGCGCAGGGCGATGGCGTCGGTGCTGTCCTGCGGCACCGCGTTGTGGGCCACGAAGAGGTCGGCCTTCTCCGTGAGCGTATCCAGGGTGCGGCCGTGGTTGCTGGTGTCACCCGAGATCACCACGCTGCATCCGTCCTTTTCGATGCGCCAGCCCAGGGCTGGCAGCAGCCCGTGCGAGACACCGATGGCCGAAATGCGGAAATCGCCCAGCTGGCCGTCGAAACGGCGGGCGGCTGGCTGCCGGCTGGCATCCACCCGCGCATCGACGGCCCGGGGGCGCAGCGCAAAACGGGCATCACCGCTGACGAAATCCGACAGGTAGCTGTAGGCTCCCTGTTCGCCAAAGAGGCGCTGGATGTAGGTGGGCGTGTCGGGGATGCTGTCGTTGCCGCTGGGGCCGAGAATCGGCAGGTCTTGTGTGCGGTTGGAAAAGAACGAGGCCTTGACCAGTGCCGGCAGGTCGTTGATGTGGTCGACGTGCAGGTGGCTGATGAGCACGCCACGCAGATCGGCAATCTGGGCGCGCGCCTGCTCGAAACGCAGCGATGAACCGCTGCCGAAGTCGATCAGCACGCGGGCGCGATCGCCCTCGCGCAGCAGGTAGCTGGTGGAGGCGCGCTGGTCGTTCAGCTCGGGGCCGGCCGAGCCCAGCACGACCAGGTTGAGGTCCGGGTTGGTGCAGCGGCCGGGAGCGGCGGCCTCATCGGCGGACGGGGCGGCGTGAACGGCCAGCGGGGCGCAGAAGAGCGCAAGTGCAGCGACGACGACGGGCAGCCGGGAAGCAGTGCTCATGACAGGGGGGCAGGGCGTGAAAGGTTGGGGGAATACGTGCATAACACACGCTAACGTCTGGCCGCAAATACCAGCCGACAGGCGATGCAGGGCAGGTGATGAGGCCTGATCCGGGCTCGGCGGTGCGGAGGCGTCTGGACAGGGAAGGCCCTGATGGTCACACCGGCTGACGGGAGGCCTGTCTGGATGGGGGA
>JAUNLD010000021.1 GCA_030532425.1 Lautropia sp.
CACGACCACGACAAGGATCATGGTCACGATCATGAACAGGGCAAGGATCAGGATCATGGACACGGCGGGCATGCGCACAAGCAGGGTGGGCACGATCACGACCATGAGGATGATGACGGCCACGAGCACAAGGATGCCCAGGGTCATCAGCATGCCGACCTGAGCGTACGCTATACCTTCAGCTGCAAGACCCCGGCCGCACTGGACAGCGTGTCGCTGACGGCCTTCCAGTCGTGGCCGCGCCTGCGTGAGGTCGACGTGGCCGTCGTGACCGACAAGGGACAGCAGGCCGCCCGCCTGAACGCCCGGCGCAACACGCTGCGCTGGTAATCCCATCGGCGGGATGGCTGGCATCTTGCCACCACGTGCGGGACAATGATGCGCATGTCATCCACGCCTCTTCCTGGGCAGGCCGGCACGCCGCAGGACGCTGGCCCGGACACCGATGCCCGCGGCCGGCGCATCGTGCTGGCGGCCCACCACCTGCAATTTGCCTGGCCCGGCCGCAACGCGGCCAGCCTGAACATACCGTCGCTGACGCTGGCCGCCGGTGAGCACGTGCTGCTGCTGGGCCCCAGCGGCAGCGGCAAGAGCACGCTGCTGGGCCTGCTGGGTGGCGTGCTGCGCCCCACACAAGGCGATATCCGCTGGCTGGGTCATTCGCTGGCCACCGCCCGCGCCCACCGGGTCGACCAGCTGCGCGCCGATCACATCGGCTTCATCTTCCAGCAATTCAATCTGGTGCCCTACCTGAGCCTGGAAGACAACGTGCTGCTGCCCTGCCGGTTCTCGGCCGTGCGGCGCCGGCGGGCCGGCCCCGATCCGCGCGCCGCCGCCCGCCTGCTGCTGGAGGCGCTGGAGCTGCCCCCATCGACCTGGCAACGGCCGGTCACGGGGCTGTCGGTGGGCCAGCAGCAGCGTGCCGCCGCCGCCCGGGCACTCATCGGCCACCCCGAGCTGCTGATTGCCGACGAACCCACCTCGGCACTGGACGCCGGGAACCGCGACCGCCTGCTGTCCCTGCTGATGGCCCACCTGAAGCATCATGACGCCAGCCTGCTGGTGGTCAGCCACGACGCCCAGCTGCAACCACATTTCGACCGCACGCTACAGATGAACGATCTCAACACCCTGGCGTGCCCGGACGATGCCCACCCCCCGGCCACCCCGGCTGGCCCGCTGCCGGCACGCTCATGATGACCCGGCCCTCCTTCATGCTGGTCCGCCTGGGCACCCTGCTGCGGCTGGCCCTGCGCAGTGCCGCCAACCGCCGCGTCAACGTCGGCCTGACGATCCTGTCGGTGGCGCTCTCCACCTGTCTGCTGCTGACGGTGCAGCGCGGCCAGCAGGCCATCCACGACAGCTTCACCCGCGCCGTCTCGGGCACCGACCTGATCGTCGGTGCCCGCACCAGCCCACTGCAACTGATGCTGTATGCGGTGTTCCGGCTGGGTGATCCCACCCACGAGATCAGCTGGACATCCCACGAGAAGATCCGCCAGGATCCGCTGGTGGCCTGGACGATCCCGATTGCACTGGGCGATTCGCACCGTGGCTTTCCGGTGCTGGGCACCGACATCGGCTACTTTGCGCATTTCCGGTACGGGGCACGCCAACCCCTCAGCCTGGCCGAGGGCAAGCCCTTTGAGGACATCTTCGACGTGGTGCTGGGCGCCGAGGTCGCCCGCAAGCTCGGTTACCGCCTGGGCGACCGGCTGACACTCACCCACGGTACCGGCCATGCCCCCGGCATCGAACACGCCGACAGGCCCTTCACCGTCAGCGGCATTCTGGCCCCTACCGGCACACCGGTGGACCGCACCCTGCACATCAGCCTCGATGCGATGCAGGCCATCCACCTCAACTGGCAGGCGGGTGCCCCGATCCCCGGCATCAACATCCCGGCCGACAAGGTACGGGCCTTCGACCTGCAACCGGAATACATCACGGCGGTGCTGGTGGGCCTGAAATCCCGCGCCGGCGTCTTCAGCGTACAGCGCAGCATCAACAGCATGGAAGACGAGGCGCTGCTGGCCGTGCTGCCAGCCGTGGCGCTGGACCAGCTCTGGCGACTGCTGGACATCGTCACCCGTACCTTGCAGGCCCTGTCGGTACTGGTGATGGTGCTGAGCCTGTGCAGCCTGGTCACGGCGCTGCTGGCCAGCCTGGAACAGCGGCAGCGCGAGCTGGCGATCCTGCGCGCCGTGGGCGCCCGCCCGCTGGACCTGTTGCTGTTGCTGGTGCTGGAAGGCGGGCTGCTGACCGCCGGGGGCGCCCTGGCGGGCTACGGCCTGCTGACGCTGGCCTCGGCCCTCACCGCGTCCTGGCTGCAAAGCCAGTGGGGCATCGTCTGGCCGGTCACCCGCTTCAGCCTGGATGAAGGCGGGCTGATGCTGCTGGTGGCCCTGGCCGGCCCGCTGACCGCCCTGCTGCCCGCCTGGCGCGCCAGCCGTCGCGCCCTGGCCGATGGGCTGACGCCCCGGCTTTGAAGCTGGCATCCCCAGCGTCCACCCGGCGCCGCGCTGAGGCGTTGAACCGTCAGCACCCGCAGCGCCAGGGCCTGGGACGGCTTGATGGTCACGGGCCGATCCCTTTTCAGCCCCTTTTTTCGGCCCCTTTTGCAACCACCACCGCCCGGCCCAGACCACCATGCCGATTGCCCCTCGCCAACCCCGCCCTGCCCTGGCCGCCCCGATTTCGAGACCCGTCATGCTCCGATTCCTGTCTTCCGTCTTCTCCGTGCAGGCCCCCGCTACCCACACCAACAGCCCGGGTACACCGGCCGGCTCCCACCGCCGCGTCGCCCCCGGCTGCATCGTCCCCGCTGCGATCCCGCCTGCCGGTGCGATCCCGCCAGCCCTCACACCCCCCGTCTTGCAGACCACGGGCGGGCCGGATCAGCCGGCGTGTCTGCCAGCACTGCAGCGGCATCATCGCCCGGCTGTTCTGGCAGGATGGTTGCTGGCCGGCCTGCTGATGCCGTCCCTTGTCGCGGCCAGTGCAGCCAATACGGGCGCCGGCACATCAGGCGGCCATCCACAGGCTGCGGACACCGTGGGGCATGATGCAGGCCGCCCGTCTCCCCAGGGGCTTGCCCAGACCCTCCCACCCACACCGCTGGCGCAGACCCACACACACCTGGCACCTGCGGCCGCACCACCGCTGCATCTGGCGGCCGCCGACAACACGGGCAGGCCTGCAAGCGGCGGTGACCGTGCCTCATCCACCCCGCCATCAACCGATGCGGCGGGTGGCGGCCGCTTCGTGCTGGGCGAAGAGCTGCCCAAGGCGGCACCCGCCCCTGCCCAGGGCGCGTCCGGCAAGCAGGACGGCACGGGTGACGGCGCCGGCCCGCGAGCCTCAGCAGAATACCGGCCGATGGACTGGGAAACCCTGATCCCCACCGACTGGGAACCACTGAAAGACTTCAAATCGCTGGATTTCAGCAGCATGTCGGACAGCGACCCGCGCGCGATCGCGGCGTTGCGCAAGCTGCAGAAGGCCTGGAAGAATGCGCCGTTGAATCCTGCCATCCAGAACGAGAAGATCGAGATCTCGGGTTTCATCGTGCCGCTGGACAGCAGTGACAGCACCACCATCGAAGAGTTTCTGCTGGTGCCGTATTTTGGCGCCTGCATCCATGTGCCACCGCCGCCTTCCAATCAGGTCATCCACGTCACGCTGGACAAGCCACTCAAGGGCTTTCAGATGATGGACCCGGTCACGGTGACGGGAGCACTCAAACCCTCGCACGTCGATACCCCTTTCGGCAGTGCGGGCTATCAGCTGGGCGCCCGTGAGGTGCGCCCTTATGAAGAAGCCGACGAGGAGGCTGCCCCCGCCCATCCCTGAGTGGCCGGGGTGCGGCTCATGGCCCCATGACCCTGTTCGCACCCCGGATCACCGTGGGTACTGGCCCGCCTGATCCGCCCGATCAGGCGGATTCGGCTGATTCGCCTGCCGCCTGCCGCCTGCCGCCATGACAGGGTCACCCAATCCGTAACGGCCTTCGCGTGATCGTCATAACCGTCACACAGCCCCTGACGGCCTGATACCAGCGCTAACATCCGGCAAGCTAACATCAGGCTTTGCAAGACAGCGGTGTGCCACCAGCCCCGCCGTCGCTGCATGGTGCCATTTCCGATGGAGAAAACTCTGATGCGCGCAGCACGTCTTCCGTTTTGCTTCCTGCCGATTGCGCTGGCCCTGGGCCTGGCCGGATGCGGTTCTACGGCCGGCCCCTCCCCATCTCCCGAGGCAGCACCGCCGCAAGCCGCCGGGCAGGCGGGCGACACACTGGCCAACCAGACCGAGGCAGCCCGGCTGAAGATGGCCGGCGATTTCTGCGAAAACCATCAGCAACTCCTGAGCAACGCCCATCGCTTCCTGCGCCGCGAGGCACTGCCGATGCCCCCACAAGGCCTGACGCTGGAACAGGCCCGCTGTGGCGCCCGCAAGTTCGTCAAGGGACTGATCCCATCGGCCGGTACCGTGATCGGGTACAAGGCCGAACAGGTGGGCCAGCGCGCCGGCCCCATCGACAAGGACAACCAGGCCGTCACCATCCGCGGCACGCTGCTGGAAAAGATGATGCTCTCCAATGGCGTGGCCTTCCAGACCGATCGCTTTGCCATCCATCCCCGGATCGAGGCCGATCTGCTGGCCGTGGTGCGCAGCGCCGCCATCCACGATGCCCAAACCCCGCGCGAGCTGCTGGCCAGCCTGTCGGCCATCCACCCCTTCATCGAGCTGCCCGATCTGGCCTATGAGAAGCCCGATCAGATCGATGCCGCGGCTGCCACCCTGGCCAATGCCAATGCCCGCTTCGGTGTGCTGGGAGCCCCCATCCAGATCCAGGTCGATCAGGCGATGGTGGACCAGCTGGCCAACATGACAGTGCGCCTGCGCGACCAGCAGGGCAACGAGCTGGAGGCGGTGCCCGGCGCCAGTCTGGACGGCAACCCCCTGAATGCCCTGCTGTCGCTGGTGCAATCACTGGAACAGGCCGGCGTGCGGCTTCGCCCGGGAGACATGCTGTCGGCCGGCGCCTTTGGCAGCCGCCACGTCCCCGAAGCCAACAATGCCTATCGGCTGACTTACGAAGGACTGCCCGGCAACCCCGAGGTCATCGTCCACTTCCAGTAAAGCTTGCCTCAAACGGGGCGCCCGCCAACGCGGCAGCGCCCCCTCTGGCACGACGCACCAGCGGCCAGTGGTGCTGGCCGCAGCTCAAGGGCCGGCACCTGCCAGCCCATGTCCATTGCCGTGGCGGAATGCCACCGCGCCCATGCCCGCCTTACCGGGCCACCTGACCGGCCGCTTTCCCGTCGCGGGCCCCGTCCCTGGCCTCGGAGGCCTGGGCCGCAGGCTTGGCCACGGCCTTGCTGGCGGCAGCATCAGCCGACTGGCCGACCGGCTTGCTACCGGCCTGGGCGGCCGCCTTGCCCCCCCGGCCCTGCTCGCGTGCTTCCTGCCTGGCGATGCGTTCGTCGATCTTGTCCAGATCACGCTCGGCCTTGGCGATCTGACGATCATAGTCAGTGCCCAGATCCTGCATCTGCTTGATCATCTTCTGGTTTTTCTTTTCATCGAAGTCGGGATCGCCTCCCCGGGAAGCGGCCAGACGGGCCAGCGCCAGGCGGTTCAGTTCTGAATCACGCTTGGCCTTCAGATGAAACACCAGTACCTGCTGCTTGCGACGCTCTTCCAGCAGCGCCTTGCGCTCGGGGCCAGGCTCGGCCTGCTTGCCGCCTGCCCCAGCCGGCTTGGCTCGCGGCGTCTCCTGGCCGGTATCGGCGACGCTGTCAGCCTGTTTTCCTGCCGGCCTGGCGCCTTCTTTCTGGATGGAACCTGCCTTGCCTGCGGTTTCCTTTGCCTGGGTCTCGGCCGCCGGGGCCCCGGCGGCCGACGCTGAAGCCGGCTTGGCCGTTTCGGCCTGTGTGGCCGCCCAGACCGGAATCGACACCATCAGCGCGGACGCCAACACGAATTGTTTGAGCATGATCTCACCCGTTGAATGATTGATTACCCGTCCCTGTCCCGCCTTCCGGGCCTGCAAGCCAGGCGCCTTTCCAGCATCAGGAGCGCCCAGAGACCAGAGCAGCCAGCCCCGGCAAGGCACATCTGAATGATGCATTCAGCATTCAGGATGACGGGAGATACGGGGTGCAGCCCCTGCTGTCCTCCCCGCTCAGAGCCGCCAGCCGGGGCAACACGGCTGTTCGAAGCGCACGAACGCCCGAACCCCCACTTCCCAGTCTAGCGCGGCTGACGGAAAGGGGGGCCGGAGTTTTCCTCAAACAGGGGGTTTTTGGGTCAGGCACCCGGATATCCGGATGTGCAGGTGTGCAGCTGTCCGGGTACTGGCCAGCGGGTGCCCAGGTGCCCAGGTGCCCAGGAAGCCTAGCTGTAGGACACCACCGACAGCAGCAGGAAGATCGGCAGCAGGAAGGTGAGTGACCAGAACATGTAGGCGAAGAAGCTGGGCATGCGGATGCCGCGTTCTTCGGCGATGGCCTTGACCATCAGGTTGGGGGCGTTGCCGATGTAGGTGTTGGCCCCCATGAAGACCGCCCCGGCCGAGATGGCCTCCAGCACGGGCGCGTAGGTGGTCATCAGCGTCTGGGCATCACCACCGGCGGTGTTGAAGAACACCAGATAGGTGGGCGCGTTGTCGAGGAAGGAGCTGAGCACCCCGGTTGCCCAGAAATACATCACCGGGATCGGCTGACCGTCGGCACCGGTGACACTGCGGACGATGCCGGCAAAGGGACCGTTGAGACCCGCCTTGAGCATCAGGATGACGGGAATGATGGTGAGGAAGATGCCGGCAAAGAGCTTGGCCACTTCCTTCATCGGCTCCCACGAGAACTGGTTGTCGGCATGGATGGACTTGGGCGTGATCTTCAGCGAGATGCCGATGACGATCAGCAGGCCGACGTCCCGCAGCAGGTTGGGCAGTGGTAGCTGCGAGCCGTAGACATCGAAGACGATGCCGGGCTTCCAGAGGCCACTCATCAGCACCAGCGAGACGATGACCCCCAGCAGCAGCACGTTGGGCCAGCCCTGCACGCCCAGGGAGGAAGAATCCGGCGTGGGGTCGACCGGCAGCACGCCCTCCTTGCGATAGAGCCAGCTGTCGAGCAGGAAGAACAGCGCCAGCAGGATGGCGACCACCAGCAGCATGTCCGCATACAGATAGCGCAACGTCCAGGTGAACTCGACACCCTGCAGGAAGCCGAGGAACAGCGGCGGATCACCCAGTGGCGTGAGAGCCCCCCCCACGTTGGAGACCAGAAAGATGAAGAAGACGACCACGTGCGCCTGATGGCGACGGTTGTCGTTGGCACGGATCAGCGGGCGGATCAGCAACATCGACGCGCCCGTGGTACCCATGAAACTGGCCAGCACGGTGCCAATAGCCAGAATCAGCGAATTGAGGGCCGGCGCACCATGCAGGTTGCCACTGACATGAATGCCGCCCGCACAGGTGAACAGCGCCGTCAGCAGCAGGATGAAGGGGATGTATTCCTCGACCGCGGCATGCACGAAGCCGTGAGCCGCAGCCCCTGGCCCATGGATGACGGCAAAGGGCAGCAAGAAGGCCAGCGCCCAGACCGCGATCACCTTGCCGTAACGGTGATGCCAGAAATGCGGCGCCAGCAGCGGCAGGATGGCAATGGACAGCAGTGTGCCGGCAAAGGGCACCCCCCACCACACCGAGAGCGAGCCTCCATCGATGGCACCTGCTGCCCAGGCATCGGCCGGCAGCCCGGCCAGTACCAGCAACAGCAGCACCGAAGGGAGGGCAACGAACGACGGGACGGGCATCCTCGGGAACCGGAGGGCGTCTTGAATCGGCAAAGAATGGGGCGGCATCATTCAACAAGTGTCAACGATAGCCCGCCAGACTGTCAATGCGGCCTTACCCGCGCTTCCAGGGCCGCTCCCGCCCCCTCCACGGCTGTGTGCCCCCGGCCCTGGCGCCATCACGCACGCATCGGCACGCCCTGGCTGCAACGCCAGTTTGCGCCGGCCAGCAGCGATGGTATTTTGCATGGCAACGTGACGGACAGCCCGGCTGACGGGCTGCACACCGGTGCCGGTGCGACCGGTGCCCCGCAGACCCGCCCGCCCTCCCGGACCCCCGCCCAGGCCCAGCCATGTTTGAACGAACCTTTGCCCCTGCCTCGATCGACTCCCTGTTTTCGGATGCCGCCCTGCTGGCGGCGATGGCCCGCTTCGAGAACGGCCTGGCCCAGGCCCAGGCCTCGGTCGGGCTGATCCCCGACGAGGCGGCGCTCGGCATCGGCATGGCCTGTCACGAGCTGGGCGACCCCGCCGCCAGCGACGGCACCGGTCATGACATGGCCCAGGGGCGCTTCGACCCCGCCCGCCTCTATCCGGCTGCCCGCACCAGCGGCAATCTGGCCATTCCCTTTCTGAAGGCACTGGCCGAATCGATCGCCCAGCGCCACCCCGACGCGGTACGCCACCTGCATCACGGTGCCAGCCATCAGGACCTGCTCGATTCGACGCTGGCCATGCAGTGCAAGGAGGCCGGGCGGCGCGTGCAGGACATGCTGGAGCGCGTGGGACAGGCCCTGTGCCAGCTGATCGAGGAGCATCAGGACACACTGCTGATGAGCCGGCAGCGCCTGCAACCCGCATCGCCGGTCTTTCTGGCCTGGAAGCTGGCCAGCTGGCTCGATCCACTCAACCGCGCGCGCCGCCACCTGCGGCTGGCGCTGCTCGATGCCTCGGTCCTGCAGTTTGGTGGTCCCGATGGCACGCTGGCCTCGCAGGGCACGCAGATCGAGCGCAGCCTGGCAGTTGCGCAACGGCTGGCCGATGCACTGGGGCTGATGATGCCGATCACCAGCTGGCAGTCGTCGCGCGACCGCTTCGCCCGGCTGGGCTCCGAACTGGCCCTGCTGTGCGGCGTGCTGGGCAAGATCGGGCAGGATATCGCCCTGCTGGCACAGGCCGAGATCGGCGAGCTGCATGCCGATGTGCGCCAACGCGACGATGGCGACCCTTTCGGCCAGATCCAGACACCACCCACCACGCAGCTGATGCGCGAGGCTGCCCAGCGGGCACCGGGTCTGGCCACGATCCTGCTGGGATCGATGGATGTGGAACACGAGGGCGGGCTGAGCCAGTGGC
This sequence comes from Lautropia sp., assembly GCA_030532425.1. Taxonomy (GTDB): domain Bacteria; phylum Pseudomonadota; class Gammaproteobacteria; order Burkholderiales; family Burkholderiaceae_E; genus Lautropia. Next base: position 9,166 of record JAUNLD010000021.1, read on the forward strand.
AATCGAGCTGGCACACGATGCAGCAGCTGTTTGGCGCTGCCGCCAGCAGCCTGGCTGCGGCCGAAGACCTGCTGGGCAATCTTCAGGTGGATCAGGCGGCGATGCAGGCCAACATCACCCGCCAGCACGAGCGCAGCCTGCCCGGGACGCTGGTGAGCACGCTGGCGCCCAAGCTGGGCCGGGACGCGGCCCGCTCGCTGGTGACCGAGATTCTCGACACGGCACAGGCCCATGGCTGGTCACTGCGCCAGGCGCTGGGCCGGGATGCGCGGATTTCGTCCGTGATGAACCTGAGCGACCTGGAACGCCTGTTCGACCCGGCCGGCAACCCGGGGGCCTCCTGGCTGATGATTAGTCAGGTGGTCGAGGCCTGGCGCTCCGGCCGCTGAACGCCACGCGGGCATCGGTCAACGCGGCGGATCGGCCAACGCAGCCGTTCCCGGTGCGCACCTGTCCTGCCCTGTTCGTCCGCGCAGCACTCCCTCCCTCGTGCAGCGCGGACACGGCGGGTCAATGCAGCAGCAGCGGCTGGTGCATCAGACCTTCAAAACCGGAGAGGAACTGATCGACCTCCTCGATCGACGGTTCGGCGGCGATCAGGATCGACACGTCCTGGCGGAACTTGTCGGCCATCAGGCCGCCAATGAAGATTTCGCGCTTGCTGGCCTTGTCCATGATTTCATAACCACGGCAGACCCGGTCCGGCTGTTCTCCATTGAATTCCACGATGCAGTAATTCGGGCTGTTGTAGATCATGTTCATCGGTGTACTTCCCCAAACGACGGAAGCCAGTGTTGGGCATGACGGTCTGACGCCCTAGCAAACACCGATAACCGTGCCATCACCTCCGACAGGCGTCGGCCCTGACGGCAGAACAGGACGATCGGCTGTGTCTTTCAGCACCAAGGCCGATCGGCGCGACGTTGACGGGAGATCTGCCGGCCCGCCCCTGGCAGGCCCGGCATGGCGCCCATCAGCGCCAAAGCTCCTGCAATGTGTGCAGCGCCCGTGTCAGCGCTGTCAGGTCGATACCTTGCGCCATTTCCAGTGACAGGCGGTTGTCCAGACGCCAGCCGGTTTCCTGCGGCCGAAGAACGGCGCTCAAGTTCTCCTGATCCGGCCCGACATCCGCACCTGGCCGCCATTCTTGAGACACCTGGGCCCACGTCTGCCCCCCGGTGGCCAACCGCCAGTCGTGAGCACTGCGGCTGCCCTGCAACACGGCCCGACCTCCCGTCAGCCCCGGCACAGCCGACAACGCCTCCAGCGCCTGGCCCACTTCCTGTCGCGAGGGCAGCCCCCCGCCATCGGCCGGCCAGCGCAGCCTCATCGTCGCGGTAAACGGCAGGCCGCAGGCAGCCGGCGGTGCCGGCAGCGGATCGAGCCAGCGCCAGTGGCCCCCGGGCGTCACCCGGGCCGAAGCCCAATCTGCCGGTGGCTCCGTCATGGCGTCGGCATCGACCACCGCCTCAAGCAGGGCCCCGATGCTCAGATACTGGTTGAAGGGCGGGCTGCGCAGCTGCTCGACGACACGCAGCACGTGCTCTGGCTCGGCATTCAGCTCAAGGTAGAGATGGCGCCAGTGCGGCTGCCGCAGGAGACGCACCAGCGTGGTGCGAAAGACCGGCCCGCCCAGGCAGCAGATGCAACCGGCCTGGAGCTGGGCATCGGGGCCGGCCAGAGCAGGCGTCGTGGCGCGGATGTTGCCGAAGCCACCCCCACCCGCGGGTGGCCCGGTCTGCAACCACAGGCTGTCATCCTGGACATCGGCCGACATCTGCTGGCGCCGGGCCAGCCTGGCCTGGCGCAGCCGCGCCACCAGCGCCTGCCGGGCAGCAGCATCCCGGCCCCCCACCAGGGTGACGCCCCGTCGCGGCGGCCCGTCGGCCGCATCATTCATCCTGCTGGTCATCGGCACCTCCTGCCCCCTGCGCGCCAGTTCCGCCCCCAGCCAGGCCCCCAAACAAGACCCGCCGCAACAGGCGGCGGGTTGATGATGACATGACGGGGCGCGGCGGCAGGATCAGTAACCCGGCTCGTTGCGGCGCTTGATGAGGCCCTTCTTGATGAGCATGTCGAAGGCGTCCTGCAGGCCACGGTAGCGCGGCAGCAGATCGCGGTATTCGCTGGCACGGCGGCGACCGTTGACAAGGAACAGCAGCATCCGCAAGCGGTCGGGCAGCTCGACGTTGCTGCGCGACAGGGCCAGGGCGCCACGCATCGTCTGGATGAAGATGTCGTCGTCGTGGATCTCGGTGAAGCGGCCGTTGACGATGACCTCGAGCTTGGTGGCCCAGTCGGTGGACCCGCCTTGATGAATCATGATCTGCTGTTCCTCGGCTGGAGTCCGGCGCGACGGACCCCGGTTGCATCGGGAAATACCATGACGCCAGTCTAGGGACTTGGCAGGCCGCGTGCCGTGTCGCGCGTCACACCCTGCCAGGGAAGGGCTGCCGACGTTCGGGGCCACTGCCAAGAACAGCACAGAGGCACCGGGGCGGGGGAAACGACGGGAGTTTACGGGACGGCAGAAGAACGGATCGGGAAAATGGGCCTCCGGTGCGGCTGCACCGGCACGGGCGGGACGAGGCACCGGCAAGACAGGCAACGGGCAGGATGCCCGCCTCACCAGCGGCTGACCGAAGCCAGCTCTCCTCCGCTTTCAGATGGACTGGCTGACGCCGCGCCGGTAATTGCCCTTGGACAGGTCGATGCCCAGCTGCTTGAGCTTGCGGTACAGATGGGTGCGTTCAAGGCCGGTGCGCTCGGCCACACGGGTCATGCTGCCGTGCTCACGATGCAGGTGGTGCTCGAAGTAGGCACGCTCGAAGGCTTCGCGGGCCTCGCGCAACGGTACGTTCAGCGGCAGGTCACGCACCATGATCGAGGGGTGCAGGTTCATGTTGGGCATGCCGGTGACCGGGGCCGCGATGAACTGGGCCGATGGCGAGCTGAGCGGCATGACCTGGTGCGGCTGCGAACCGGGAACCTGCAGCATCGACAGCGGCGTGTTGGTGGTGGGAGCCGACGGCGAGGCAGGGAAGGCACCGGCGGTACTGGCCCCCCGGGTCTGCATGCTGCCCTGACGGCCCTTGGCCAGGCCCTGTTCGACGGCCTTGAGCAGCTTCTGCAGCGCGATCGGCTTTTCGAGGAAATCCATCGCACCGATACGGGTCGCCTCGACCGCGGTCTCGATGGTGGCATGGCCAGACATCATGATGACCGGCATGGTGACCTGACCGGCAGCCACCCATTCCTTGAGCAGGCTGACCCCATCAGTATCCGGCATCCAGATGTCGAGCAGCACCAGATCCATCTTGGTGGTGGCCATCGCTTCACGTGCACGCTGCGCATTCTCCGCCAGGGTGACTGCGTGTCCTTCGTCACCCAGGATTTCGGAGAGCAGCTCACGGATGCCCATCTCGTCATCGACTACCAATATTTCTGCCATTTCTGTTCCAGCGAATCCTACATCGACGGGCAACGGCTCGAACCGGCGTGCACATTGCGCAAACCTGCTCGACCGATGCGTTGTTGTTCATGCCTCAAAATTGTCTGCTTTTTTTACTATTTTCGCAAAAGCAATATACGTGTAAGCACCAGAAACATTGTGTCCGTCAACGGCGACATTGACACTACCGTTGTCGGTCTTTCGCAACGTCTCAGGACCGGGGATATTCCCTACCTCGATGGTGCCCCCATGCTCCTGGACGATCTTCTTGACGATGGCCAGACCGAGGCCGGTTCCCTTGGGTTTCTGGCTGACGTAAGGCTCGAAAACCCGGGCCAGCAGGGCGGGCGGGAAGCCAGGGCCATTATCCCTCACTCCCAGGCGAACGCCATTGCATTGCCCGGCTGCATTGTGTATTAAGTCGGTACTCACCTCAATGCGCCGGCGGGCCTGCTGCTCGGTCGCCTCGCTGGAATTCTTCAGCAGATTGTGGATGACCTGTCGCAATTGACCGCCATCTCCAATGATCTGGGGGATATCTGGCGACAAATTGGCGACTATTTCCAGTTTGGGGTCAAGATCGGCACAGAAGTCGATCAACTCGGACACCAGGGCGTTGAGGTCCAGTGGCGCCAGCTTGGCCGAGGGCAGCCGGGCATAGTCGCGGAACTCGTCGACCATCACCTTCAGCGCGTCCACCTGCGTGATGATGTTGCGGGTGTTGCGCAACAGCAGCTCCTTGCCGCTGCCTTCCAGACCATCGGCCAGCTTCAGTTGCAGGCGCTCGGCCGCCAGCCGGATCGGCGTCAGCGGGTTCTTGATCTCGTGGGCAAGACGGCGCGCCACCTCCCCCCAGGCGATGGCCCGTTGCGCCGAAATGACATCGGTGATGTCGTCGATGACCAACACATGGTCGCCTTCGACCTCGGGCAGCAATGCGCCACGAATCAGCAGGGTTTTCCCTTGGTTGTTGCGACCGACCTGCCCGGACTCGGGTTCGGCACCGATGACGATCTGTCGCTGCCAGGTGCCACTTTCGGTGTCGTTGGCCTCACCGAAGGCCCGGGCGATCTCGGTCTCGAAGCCGCCGAGGGCACCCAGCGCACTCAGGGGCTTGCCCAGGGCCCGGTCCACCTCCAGGTCGAGAATGCGCTCGGCGCCATGATTGACCATCGTCACCCGGAACTGCCGGTCGAAGACCAGCACGCCGGCACTGAGGTTGGACAGCACGCTGGCGAGACGGGCGTTGGCCTGCTCAAGGCCGATGCGGGTACGCAGCACCTGGCTGCGCGCCTCTTCCAGCTGGCGGATCATGGCATTGAACGACTGGGTGAGCGCCCCCAGCTCGTCCCGTCCGACATAGTCCTTGAGCTGGCGGAAATCCCCTTCGGCAACGGCGCGGGTGCCCGCCGCCAGCATCGACAGTGGCCCGGTCATCCAGCCGGCCAGCAGGAAGGAGGCTGCAATGGCCGAGAACACGGTCAGCAGCACCGTCACCGTCAGCGTCACCCGGAAGATGCGCTTGAGGCCACGACGGGACAGTGACAGCTCCTGATAGTCGCGAAATCCGCCCTGCACCGCCTCTGCGTTCCGGGCCAGCATGGTCGGCACCGGCTGCACGAACTGCAGGAAACGCTGCTCCTCACGCACGTCGTGGCGGGCCAGGGGCAGCATCACCCGCATGCGCAGCAGCTGGGTGGTGTCGTCGAGCGGACCGATCCGGGCATCACCACTTTCGATGCCGGCATAGTGGCGGGCGATGCGGGCCTGGCGCAGCACGGCGCTGGACGGCATGTCGGGCAGCAGCGAGGCATAGCGGCTGCCACTGCTCTGGATGATGCGGCCCGATACCCCCAGAATGACGGCTTCCTGGACGCCGAAACGCTCGCGGACGCGATCGAGGTTGCGGATCTGCCCGGCCTCATTGCTGTTGTTCAGCTCGGCCGCAGCCAGACGCCCCTTGGCCACCAGATCGAGCAGCATCGAATCGAGGGTGGCCCGGCCCAGGCTCAGTCCCGACTCCAGCGCCCGCTCCATCGGCACGTCGAACCAGGATTCGATCGAGCGTTCGAGAAACTGTACGGCGATCAGGTAGATCAGCCCCACGGGCACGATGGTCATCAGCACGAAGGCCATCGCCAGCCGCGCCATCAGCCGGGTACCGAACAGGCGCTGCCGGAAGCGCTGCATCAGCCGCCGCGCCAGCTCGATGGCCAGGATCGCCAGGCCGATGGCCACGCCGATGTTGAGCCAGAGCAGCAGGCTGTAGTGCCGCTCCAGAAAATCGTTGTTGATGCTGGCCAGCGCCAGCAACGAGAGCAGGACGGCCGCAAAGGCGACCGACATCACCAGCGCCAGGCGCAGGACGCGACTTACTGATCGGGTGTCGGTCGGGTCGGTACGACGAAGCTCAGTCCTTTCCATGCCGATTGGGGGTTCCAGTCAGAGTCGGTCAGCGCGGTCATCTGGAAGGGCTTGGGCAGACGACCGGAGTCGAGACGCATGCGCACGCGGACCACATATTCCTTCTCGCGCCGGAACTGGCCGACGGTGGCCACCTTCCAGTCACGCAGGCTGGTCATCTGGGAGATGGCCTCGTCCAGCGTGGCGAAGCTCTCGCTGCCGCGGGCTGACGACAGATGGTATTGGCGGGTGAGCGCGTGATAGGAGAGCCGCCATTCGAGCTGACCTTCGACGGTCTGTTCGTCCAGCCACAGCAGGCGGGGCCGATAGATCTCGTATTCGGTGAGGAAATGCAGCGGCAGGCCGCGCTCGATGGCGTCCTTGAGGGCAGCGCTCAGGTTGATGACGAACTGTGCCGACAGCAGCACAGCCTCATCTTCAGGTGAGAGATCCAGCTGGATGCTTTTCACCTGCATCGACTCGCGGGCCAGGCCTGGCGTTCCTTGCATCAGCAACGCCGCACCTGCCAGCGCCACCAGAACACGACGCCTATTCACCGATGCTTGCTCAGTCGCGCGTAGAAAAACCCATCATGTTCATGAACGCCATCGGAACATGGCAACAACTGACCGGACACCGGCCAGTCCGGCCAGGGGGATGGGGCGACATCCCGCTCCCAGCGGCAATCGGCTTGCCGGCTGACAAACGCGGAGACAACGGCCTCACCTTCCTCGGGAAAAATGGAGCACGTTGCGTAAAGCAATGTACCACCCGGGCGCAACAGCGGCCAAAGCATCTCCAGCAGCTGGCGCTGCGTTGCCGAAAATGTCGCAATATCACGACGCTGCCGGTGCCAGAGCACGTCGGGATGGCGCCGGATGATGCCGCTGGCACTGCACGGGGCATCGAGCAGGATGCGGTCAAAGGGATTGCCATCCCACCAGCTGCCGGGCTCGGCGGCATCGGCCGCCAGGATGTGGGCCCCCCATCCCCGCTCGCCATCAGCCAGGATCGGCAGGCCACCTCGTTCGAGGTTGTGACGGATGATCGAGGCCCGATGCGCATCGATGTCGAGCGCCCAGACTTCGCAATCCGCCATTTCCAGCAGATGTGCCGTCTTGCCACCAGGCGCGGCGCAGGCATCGAGGATGCGTTCCCCCGGCTGCGGGTCGAGCAGCAGCGCTGCGCACTGCGCGCCGATGTCCTGCACGCTCAGCAGTCCCTCGGCAAAGCCGGGGATCTGCTCGACCGGCATCGGCTGATCCAGCACCAGCCCGTCTGGCCCGGCCCGCCGGAAACCGATCCCGGCCGCCTGCAGGCACTGTGCGGCAGCCTCCTGGCCACCCTGACGGCGGTTGGCCCGCAGGCTGAGCGGCGCACGGGCCAGCGACAGGGTCAGAATCTCTTCCCAGCGCTCGGGCCAGTGCTTGCGCACGGTGTCGATCCACCAGCCGGGATGGTTGAAGCGGGCCTCATCCGGCAGCGGATCGCCCATCAACCTGTCCCGCTCGCGCACGAAGCGGCGCAGGGTGGCATTGATGAAGCCACCGGCACTGCTGTGCGCCCCCCCTTCGGGCAGGCGCGAGACGGCCCGCACCGTCTGGTCGATGATGACAGGCATCGGCCGGCGGGCATCGAGGATCTGGGCCAGCCCCAGGCATTGCAGGGCAGCCAGCAGCGGGGCGGGCTGCTTGCGATTGAGGCGCTCGCTCAGGTAGGCCAGCAACCCGTACTGGCGGGTAGCGTCATAGGCCATGTTGCGCACCGCCTTGGCTGAAGCCACCGGCAGGTCGGCCACATGACGGTCGATGCTCTCGTCCAGGTGGGCACCAGCCAGCATGTCCCGCAGCGACACGGCGGCGGCCACCAGCTCGTCGGCCAGGGCCGCCCTCAGGATCGAACCGTTGCGGTTCGCCGGCTCAGGCGCCGTGTCCACTGATCGTCATGGACAGCAGCCGGCGAATCCGTTCCTCGGTGGCCGGGTGTGTCGAAAAGAGGTTCTTGAGGCCGCCGCCGGTCAGCGGGTTCATGATCATCATCTGTGCGGTTTCGGGGTGAGCCTCGGTAGTATGCAACGGAATGCCCGCTGCGTAATGCTGGATCTTTTCCAGCGCCGCGGCCAGCGCTTTCGGATCGCCACAGATTTCGGCACCCAGCCGGTCGGCTTCGTACTCACGGGCGCGCGAGATCGCCATCTGGATCAGCGACGCAGCCAGCGGCGCAAGGATGGCCACCAGGATGCCGGCGATCGGGTTGGTCGGCCGGCCTTCGCTGTCGCGCCCCCCAAAGAACATCGCGAAATTGGCCAGCGCCGAAATGGCACCCGCCATCGTCGCCGAGATCGTCGAGATCAGGATGTCGCGATGCTGGACATGGGCCAGCTCATGGGCCATCACCCCCCGCACCTCACGGGCATTGAGCAGGCGCAGCAGACCGGTGGTGGCCGCCACGGCCGCGTTCTGCGGATTGCGACCGGTGGCGAAGGCGTTGGGCGCATCCTCGTCGATCAGGTAGACACGCGGCATCGGCAGCCCGGCCCTGGCCGCCAGCTCCTCGACCATGCCATAGAACTGCGGAGCCGATGCGGCATCGACCTCGCGGGCGTTGTACATCTTCAGCACCATCTTGTCCGAAAACCAGTAGGCAAAGAAGTTGCTGACGACGGCAAAGCCCAGCGCCATCATCATGCCCTGCTTGCCGCCAAACGAGGCACCGATCACCCCGAAGAGGGCGGTGATGGCAGCCATCAGGCCAAAAGTCTTGATCCAGTTGAACATTCGATTCCTGTTCGGTGGGAAATTCGGTGGAAGAAAAATTCCGTCGGAGAAAGGATGCGGCCGAAGCACGGCGGCTGTCCACCGGACAGCGCACCATCGGTCATTGTGGCCGACTGCGCTGCATTTTGGGACAATGGGCTGCTTTTTCAAGGGGTTGGGGGCCCCTGCCCGCCCTGCGGACGGAGCCGCCCACCACGGGTCGGCCGCCCGGTGATCCCGAGGGCCCCGCCCGCGTCGCTCAGTCGTGCCGACTGGCCAGCCGCGTGCCGGCCGGCAGCGGATGACCACGCAGGAAGGCATCGGCCGGCTGACGCCTTCCACCGGCGCGCTGCAACGCCTGCACGCGCACCACGCCCTGGCCGCAGGCCACGTCGACCCCCTCGGCCCCGGCAGCCAGCACCGTGCCGGCCTCGACGCCCACCGGTGCCGCATCGGTCAGCACCCGCGAATCGAACATCCGCAGCGGCGACCCGGTCTCGTCGGCCAGCAACTGCGTCACGGCCCCCGGCGGATCGAAGGCACGCATGTGGCGATCGACCTCGGCCGCCGTCCTGCGCCAGTCGATGCGCGCCTCGCGCTTGTCGATCTTGGCCGCATAGGTGATCCCCTCGGCCGGTTGTGGCGAGAATTCGAGCCGGCCCGCCGCCAGCGCATCGAGTGCCTGCACGATGGCCATCGCCCCCTGCGCGGCCAGCCGGTCGTGCAGGCTGGCGGCCGTGTCATCGGCCCGGATCGGCATCACATGGCGGCTGCCAACCGCGCCGGTATCCAGCCCTTCGTCCATCTGCATGATGCAGATGCCGGTCTCCTCATCGCCGGCCTCGATGGCCCGCTGGATGGGGGCCGCCCCACGCCAGCGCGGCAGCAGCGAGGCATGGATGTTCAGGCAGCCCAGGCGCGGCAGCTTCAGCACCTCGGCCGGCAGCAACAGGCCGTAGGCGGCCACCACCATCACGTCCGGTGCCAGTGCCCGCAACTGGGCGATCGCCTCCTGCGCCTGCTGGTTGCGCTGCGTGCGGCGCTCCGCCGCCTCGGCATCCTCTCCCGCGACAGGCGGGCGCACCCGCAACGACAGCGGTTGCAGGACCGGCAGTCCGGCCGCCAGCGCCCGCTGCTTGACGGCGGGCGGCACCTGCTTCTGGCCACGGCCGGCAGGCCGGTCGGGCTGGCTGAGGGCCGCCACCACCGGATGACGGGATTGCAGCAACGCATCGAGCGCCTGCGCAGCAAAGGGCGGGGTTCCGGCAAAGACGACCCGCAACGGGGGCACGCCGGCAGGGCTGGAATCGGTCATGGATCAGGCGAGGAAAAAAGGCAACAGGCCGGCAGCAGGCCCTGCCGGCCGGCGACGACACCGGCAACCGCGGCAAGGCCACGATCCGGCCCATCACCGGGTCACGAGCGGGCCAGGGCACACGGCCCGGGCGGGGTGAAGTCAGGCGGCGCGGTCCTGCTTGGCCACCTTCTGGCGGATGCGGTTCTGCTTGAGCCGCGAAAGGTGCTGGATGAACAGCTTGCCATCGAGGTGGTCGATCTCGTGCTGGATGCACACCGCCAGCAGGCCATCGGCCTCCAGCGTGAAGGGTTTGCCGTCCAGGTCCAGGGCGGTCACGGTGACGGCATCGGGCCGCTCGACCTTGTCATAGATGCCGGGAATCGACAGGCAGCCTTCCTCGTAGGACTGCATGGTGTCGCTGAAGGCAATGATCTCGGGGTTGATGAACACCCGCAGCTCATCGTGGGTCTCGGAGACGTCGATCACCACCACCCGCTCGTGAACATTGACCTGAGTGGCCGCCAGGCCGATGCCGGGCGCCTTGTACATCGTCTCGGTCATGTCGGCCACCAGCTGGCGGATGCGGTCATCCACAACCGCGACCCGCTTGGCGACCGTATGCAACCGGGCGTCAGGATACTTGAGTATGTCGAGAACAGCCATCGGACACTATCCACCACTAAACCTGTCGCCCATTGTCGGGCCAGGATGCCGTCAGAAAGAATTGCAATCGCACGTCAAGTCGGCACGCACCGCCATCCATCTGGTTGGGGCGTGCGTAGACGACTCCAAGGACCGACCATGCCGATGAAAAAGTTTAGCACCCGGGTACTGAGCACGCTGAGTCTGAGCATCGCCCTTGCGATGGGCACTGCACTGCCGGAAACAGCGGCCGCCCAGACCCGCCCTGATGAAATCCAGCTGGCTGCCGATGCCCCCGACCACCATACCGTCGTCAAGGGCGACACGCTGTGGGGCATTGCCGGACTTTTTCTGAAAGAACCCTGGCGCTGGCCCGAAATCTGGCAGCTGAACAAGGCTGAAATCAAGAATCCGCACCTGATCTATCCGGGCGACATTGTATATCTGGATCGTTCGGGCGCCACGCCCCGTCTGCGGCTGGGCCGCAGTGTCGGTGGCAACGGCCAGTCGGGCGGCAAGCAACATGCCCGCGGCAGCACCGGCATCAGCAAGCTGGAGCCGACCGTGCGCGCCACCACGCTGGATGCCGCCGCCATCCCCAGCATCTCGCTGTCGGCCATTCAGGCCTTCATCAACCGCCCGCTGATCGTCGAGGACGGCGACAGCTTCAGGAAGGCGCCGCGCATCCTCGCTGCCCGTGAAGATGGCCGCATCTACCTGGGCAATGGCGATCACGTCTATGCCCGCGGCATCCCCAAGGACAGCACCACCCGCGCTTGGCACGTCTATCGTCCGGCCAAGCCGCTGGTCGACCCGGTCACCCGCAAGACACTGGCCCTGGAATCGATGTACCTGGGTACCGTCGAACTGGAACGGGCCGGTGAGATCTCGCTGATGAAGGTCCGCAAGCTGGCCGAGGAAATCACCGATGGCGACCGGCTGATCGAAGTCGATGACAGCCACTCGATGAACTTCGTGCCGCGTGCGCCCGAAGCCCGGAACCTCGACGGGCGGATCGTCTCGATCTACCGCGGCGTCTCGATGGTGGGTCGCAACAGCGTCGTTGCCATCAACCTCGGCAGCGGCAAGGGCATCGAAAACGGCCATGTGCTGAAGATCGAGCACGCCGGCCGGGTCGTGAAGGACCGTGAGACCGGTGAGCGGGTTCAGCTGCCCAACGAGGAAGTCGGTCAGCTGATGGTCTTCCGCACCTTCAACAACGTGGCCTATGGCCTGGTCGTCAAATCCGAACGCCCGATCTCGATCGGTGATGTCGTGACCAATCCCTGAGCATCCGCACCGGCCCACCCATCCTAGGCCAGATGGCTGAGCATCAGCCATCTGGCCGATGGTGTCCCGCCCCCATCCGCGGCAAGATCAGGACGCCCCCGAGGCCATCCGGCCCCGGCACTCGCTCCTGTTCCTGCCATGCCTGCACCCCCCTCTCCCCACCCCGGTCTTCCGGACACCGACACAGCCCCGGACAGGCCCGATCCAGCCACCCGCACACGCGATCCGCATGCTCTCCGCGATGATCCCGGAGGCGATGCACATCATGACCCCAGCCAGGGATCCGGCCCCGATCATGCCCCCGATGCCGGCCCCAGTGACGATGAACTGGCCGACTGGCTGCGCCTGACCCTGACCCCCGGCCTGGGTGCCGTGAAAGGCCAGACCCTGCTGCGCCATCTGGGGCCACCTGCCCAGATCCTGCGCACCCGCCGCGCCACGCTGGCCCAGCTGGTGGGCGCCCGCCTGGCCGATGCGCTGCTGACGACCTCAGCCGTGCGTGAGCAGCACGTGGCCCGCACCCTGAGCTGGCGGGCCGAAGCGCCCGGCCAGCGGCACCTGCTGGCGCTCGATGACCCTGCCTATCCGCCAGCGCTGCTGCACCTGAACGATCCACCCCTGCTGCTCTACGCCGAAGGCAGGCTGTCGACCCTGAACACCCCCCATACGCTGGCCATCGTCGGCAGCCGCAACGCCAGCCCCGAAGGGCTGCGCAACGCCTTCGCCTTTGCCGAAGCCCTGGCCCGACGTGGCCTGCTGATCGCCAGTGGGCTGGCCGAAGGCATCGACTGTGCCGCCCATCGCGGAGCCCTGGCGGGGGGCGATACCCGCCAGCCCAGCACGCTGGCCGTCATCGGCAGCGGGCTTGACCGCATCTATCCTGCCCATCACCGTCCCATCGCCCGGCAGCTGATCGAACACCACGGCCTGCTGCTCAGCGAGCAGGCGCTGGGCAGCGCCCCGTTGCGGGGGAACTTTCCACGTCGCAACCGGATGATCGCCGCCCTGGCCCAGGGGGTGCTGGTGGTCGAGGCCGCCCTGCAAAGCGGCTCACTCATCACCGCCCGGCTGGCCAACGAGCTGGGACGCGAGGTGATGGCCATCCCCGGCTCGATCCACAACCCGCTGGCCCACGGCTGCCACTACCTGCTGCGGGATGGCGCCACCCTGGTGGAAACCGTCGATGACGTGCTGCAGGCCTTGGGACTGCTGCCCCTGGCCCCCAGCCGTGGCCATCCGGCAGCCCGATCGGATGGCCCCCCACCAACCGCCCCCCGATCCCGCCTGTCTGCTCCCGAGGCGATGCGTCCACCAGACCCGGCAGCCGTTCCTGCCAGGACAGCAGGTCTTCTGGCAGGCAAGATGTCCGGCACGGCACCAGCCCATTCCCTTTCCCCACCGATGACCGGCGCCCCCCCGGTCGATGACGCCACCCGCCAGCTGCTGGCCTGCCTGCAGGGCAGCCCGCAATCGGCGGAGGCGCTGGCCAGTCAGCTGGGCTGGCCCATCCAGCAGACGCTGGGCTGCATCCAGCTGGCCGAGATCCGTGGCCAGATCAGCCGTCATGTCGATGGCCGCTGGCAGCGCCTGCCCGCATGATGAGCCCGTGCCCGCTTCATGACCCCGCCGACATTACCCCCGCCAAAGACTCCTGAACCCCTGCCCGACGAAACCAATACTTGCACAATCACGGATCCCCCTCTTACTATGGCGCCGCCATGAGTAAAGCACTGATCATTGCCGAGAAGCCTTCCGTCGCCGCCGACATCGCGCGGGCGCTGGGTGGTTTCGTCCGTCACGGCGACTACTTTGAAAATGACGACTACGTCCTCAGCTCCGCGGTTGGCCACCTGGTCGAGATTGCCGCACCTGAGCAATACGAAGTCAAACGAGGTAAGTGGTCATTCACTAACCTCCCTGTCATTCCACCACATTTCGACCTGAAGCCGATCGACAAGACGCAGGAACGCCTCAAGCAGCTGGTCAAGCTGATGAAGCGCAAGGACGTGGGCACACTCATCAACGCCTGCGACGCGGGCCGCGAAGGCGAGCTGATCTTCCGGCTGATCGTGCAATACGCCAAGGCCAGACAGCCCGTGCAGCGGCTGTGGCTGCAATCGATGACACCCGGCGCCATCCGCGAAGGCTTTGCCCATCTGCGTACCGGCGATGAGATGAACGGTCTGGCCGACGCGGCGCGCAGTCGCGCCGAGGCCGACTGGCTGGTCGGCATCAACGGCACCCGCGCGATGACGGCCTTCAACTCGCGCGATGGCGGCTTCTACCTGACCACCGTGGGCCGGGTGCAGACACCAACCCTGTCGGTGGTGGTCGAGCGCGAGGAAAAGATCCGCAAGTTCGTTCCCCGCGACTACTTCGAGGTGAAAGCCACCTTTGGTGCCAAGGCGGGCCAGTACGAGGGCAAGTGGTTCAACCGCGATCACAAGAAGAGCGACGACCCGGAACACAAGGCCGACCGCTTCTGGACACGCGAAGAGGCCGAGGCCATCGTGGCGGCCTGCCAGGGCCAGCCCGGCACCGTCACCGAGGAATCGAAGCCCTCCACCCAGATCGCACCGGCCCTCTTCGACCTGACCACCCTGCAGCGCGAGGCCAACGGCCGCTTCGGCTTCTCGGCCAAGACCACGCTGGCGCTGGCTCAGGCCCTCTATGAAAAGCACAAGGTGCTGACCTACCCCCGTACCGATTCGCGCGCCCTGCCCGAAGACTACATCGGCACGGTGCGCCAGACGCTGGGTCAGCTGGCCGAGTCGGGCACCCACGGCGAATTTGCCCGCACCATTCTGGACAAGGACTGGGTGAAGCCGAACCGCCGGATCTTCGACAACAGCAAGATCTCCGATCACTTCGCCATCATCCCCACGCTTCAGGCACCCAAAAACCTCTCGGACGCCGAGCAGAAGCTCTACGACCTGGTCGTCCGGCGCTTCATGGCCGTGTTCTATCCGGCAGCCGAGTACCTCGTCACCACCCGCATCACCACGGTGGCCACCCACCCCTTCAAGACCGAAGGCCGCGTGCTGGTCAACCCCGGCTGGCTGGTCATCTATGGCCGCAATGCTGCCAGCGACAGCGATCCGGCCAACCTGGTGCCAGTGGCTGCCAACGAAACCGTCAGCACCGACGACATTGCCGTACTGGCCCATCAGACCCGCCCCCCCGCGCGTTACACCGAAGCCACGCTGCTCTCGGCCATGGAAGGGGCCGGCAAGCTCGTCGATGACGACGAACTGCGCGAAGCCATGGCCGGCAAGGGACTGGGCACGCCGGCCACCCGGGCGGCCATCATCGAGGGCCTCATCACCGAACGCTACCTGGTGCGCGAAGGACGCGAGATCATCCCCACCGCCAAGGCCTTCCAGCTGCTCACCCTGCTGCGCGGGCTGGGCATCGCCGCACTCAGCATGCCCGAGCTGACTGGCGAGTGGGAATACAAGCTCAGCCAGCTCGAAAAGGGTCAGCTCAACCGCGAGCTGTTCATGTCGGACATTGCCGCCATGACCCGTGAGATCGTCGAGAAGGCCCGCAACTACGAAGCCGACACCGTGCCCGGCGACTACGCCGTGCTGCAGACACCCTGCCCGGCCTGCGGGGGCGTCATCAAGGAGAACTACAAGCGCTTTGCCTGCACCCAGTGCGAGTTTTCCATCACCAAGATCCCGGGGGGCCGCCAGTTCGAGCTGCCGGAAGTCGAGACCCTGCTCAGCGAGCGCGTGATCGGCCCGCTGACCGGTTTTCGCAGCAAGATGGGGCGCCCGTTCTCGGCCATCCTCAAGATCAGCAGTGAAAACAAGCTGGAATTCGATTTTGGTCAGAATGAGGAAGACGAAAGCGCCTCCGAGCCGGTGGACTTCAGCGGCCAGGAATCGCTGGGCCCCTGCCCCAAATGCCAGCAGCCCGTCTACATCCACGGCATGCACTACGTGTGCAGCCAGTCGGTGGGGCCTGCCCGCAGCTGCGATTTCCGCTCGGGCCGCGAAATCCTGCAACAGCCGATCGAACCCGAACAGATGAAGAAGCTGCTGGCTGACGGCAAGACCGACCTGCTGGCGGGCTTCGTCTCATCGCGTACCCGCCGCAAGTTCAAGGCCTTTCTGGTGCGCGAAGCCAGCGGCAAGATCGGCTTCGAGTTCGACAACAGCCGGGCCAGGGCGGCCAAGGCCGGGGACGACGACAAGGCCGGTGATGACAAGCCCGCCCGCACCCGGGCGACCACCAAGGCCGGCACCCGGACAGCGGCCCGAAGCAGTACCAGGACCAGCACCCGCAGCACGGCCGCCAAAGGCACCACACGCAAGGCCGCTGCCGGGACGGCAACAACCACCGGTCGGCGCCCCCGCGCCGCCGCCACCGAAACCGCAGACACTGGAGCCGACAGCAGCCCCCCAGAGAGCGAATGATGTCTGCGACGCCCTCCATCCCCCCGGCCCGTGTGGCCGGGGCGGGCAGCCCCGTGCCCGCCTCGATCCATCAGCTGGTGCACAGCGCCCCCCCCACCCCCGATGAATACAAGCGCATGCAGTGGGCCTTTGCCTACGGCTCGCTGATCTGGAACCCCGAATTCGAGTTCGAGGAGCGCCACAAGGTCCGTATCGACGGCTACCACCGGGCCTTCTGCATCAACTCGCACACCTACCGCGGCACCCCCGATGACCCGGGCGTCGTACTGGGCCTGGACGAAGGCGGCAGCTGCGAAGGCATCGTCTACCGCGTCAAGACCGGTGACGAGGCCCGCATCATGGACCAGATCTACCAGCGCGAAATGCTCAGCGAAGTCTACCGGCCCAAGGTGCTGGACGTGCAACTGGCCGACGGCCGCACCGTCCCGGTGCTCACCTTCGTCGCCCACCAGGCCGACCGCCACGGCTACCTGCCCGGCCCGCGCAGCGAAGTCATCCGCCGGCTGCGCGAATGCAGCGGCTGCCGCGGCAGCAACCGCGACTATGCCCTCAACACCCAGCAGGCCCTGCGGGAATGGGGGATCGAAGATCCTGCGCTGGACGCACTGATCGCCGACATCGACCGGCACTGACAGCGGGCTGGCGGCATTCTCCGTAAAATGCGGCTTTTGACAGCAGCACAGCGCGGAGCACCACCCGTATGGGCAACACCATTCTCCAGAGCCTGCCGATCGGCCAGAAGGTCGGCATCGCCTTTTCCGGCGGCCTCGACACCAGCGCAGCCCTGCACTGGATGCGCAAGAAAGGCGCCATTCCCTATGCCTATACCGCCAACCTCGGCCAGCCCGACGAACCGGACTACGAGGAAATCCCGCGCAAGGCCAAGCTCTACGGGGCCGAGCTGGCCCGCCTGATCGACTGCCGCAGCCAGCTGGTGGCCGAGGGCATCGCCGCCCTGCAGTGCGGCGCCTTCCACATCTCCACCGGTGGCGTCACCTACTTCAACACGACCCCGATCGGCCGGGCCGTCACCGGCACGATGCTGGTGGCCGCCATGAAGGAGGACGATGTCAACATCTGGGGCGACGGCAGCACCTACAAGGGCAACGACATCGAGCGTTTCTACCGCTATGGCCTGCTCACCAACCCCTCGCTGAAGATCTACAAGCCCTGGCTCGACCAGCAGTTCATCGACGAGCTGGGCGGCCGCGCCGAAATGTCGGCCTTCATGGCCGAGGCCGGCTTCGACTACAAGATGTCGGCCGAAAAGGCCTATTCCACCGACTCGAACCTGCTGGGCGCCACCCACGAGGCCAAGGATCTGGAATACCTGAACAGCGGCATCCGCATCGTCCAGCCCATCATGGGCGTGGCCTTCTGGAAGCCCGAGGTCGAGATCAGGCCCGAGGAAGTCACGATCCGCTTCGAGGAAGGCCAGCCCGTGGCCCTGAACGGCCAGAGCTTCGACAACCCGGTCGAGCTGATGCTGGAAGCCAACCGCATCGGCGGCCGTCACGGCCTGGGCATGAGCGACCAGATCGAGAACCGCATCATCGAGGCCAAGTCGCGCGGCATCTACGAGGCCCCGGGCATGGCGCTGCTGTTCGCCGCCTACGAGCGGCTGGTCACCGGCATCCACAACGAGGACACGATCGAGCAGTACCGGATCAACGGCCTGCGTCTGGGCCGGCTGCTCTATCAGGGCCGCTGGTTCGATCCGCAGGCCATCATGCTGCGTGAAACGGCCCAGCGCTGGGTGGCGCGCGCCATCACCGGTGAAGTGACGCTGGAGCTGCGCCGCGGCAACGACTACTCGATCCTGAACACCGAATCGCCCAATCTCACCTATCACCCCGAGCGGCTGACGATGGAAAAGGGCGACTCCGTCTTCTCGCCGGCCGACCGCATCGGCCAGCTGACGATGCGCAACCTCGACATCACCGACACCCGCGACAAGCTGGCCGGCTACACCCGCGTCGGCCTGCTCGCGGCCGGGGCCGGCCACGAGCTGCCGCAGCTGAAGAAGGACTGATCCTGACGGATCGTAAAGGGGTGCGCCTTGCCGGGTGCACCCTGTCCATGACGCGCGCCAGGCGTATGGCCGGCGCTGGCCGTCATGAGCCAACAGCCTTGCCTTTGCCGACCATATCGGGCATGATGTACATCAATTGATATACAAAAGGTGATGAACATGGCAAACAGCGCCCTGGTCAGCGTCAGGATCAGCGAAGACGTGAAACGAAAAGCCAGTGAAGTGCTGGCAGGCGCCGGCCTCACCATTTCCGACGTGATGCGCATGACGCTGACCAAGATCGCCAGTGAACAGCGCTTCAGCTTCGACTATCAGCCCAACGCCGAAACCGCTGCCGTGCTTCAGGCCATCCAGCGTGGCCAGGAGCCCATGAACCGCGCCGACAACATCCAGGCGCTGATGGAGCAGCTCGATGCTGCCGATTGAGTACACCAACGCCTTCAAACGAGACTTCAAGAAGCACGCTGGATTGGCCCTGTCCGAAAACTGGATCGAGGCCCTTTACTGCCTCTGCCAGCAAAGCCCCCTGCCCGCCAAATATCGGGATCATGCACTCACGGGCAACTGGCAGGGTTTTCGTGATTGTCATATTCAGCCAGACCTGGTGCTGATCTATCGGCAGACGGAACGGTCACTTGAACTGATCCGTATTGGCAGTCACGCAACCCTCTTTGGCTGAAAGAGTGTGTCACGAGCTGATTTGCATCCACACTGGCCGGCTACAACCGCGTCGGCCTGCTCACGGCCGGGGCCGGCCACGAGCTGCCGCAGCTGAAGAAGGACTGATCCTGATGACGGATCGGACAGGGCTGCGCCCTGGCGGGCGCACCCTGTCCTGTGGGTCAGAGCGTTGGAGGGACGGTCGGCCAGGGTTCATCCAGCAGCCCGGGCACCGGCGCCTTGACCATCAGGCTGACAGGTGCATCCATGTTTTTATCAGCTGACGAATCACTCAGCAGCGCTGGCAGCGACAGGGTTTCCCCGTTGCTCCCCGGGATCAGCACCGGACTGGCCTGATCTTCTTCCGCAGCCACCGCTGCCTTCTCCCCGGGCTTCCCGGGCTGCCCACCGGACGTGTCCGTCTCCCGGGAAGCGCCCTCATCTTCGGCAACATGGGTCGGGGTGGTTTCTCCGGCTTCCTTCGCCCTCGAATCAGAAGCGGCATCCGCCTCCTGCACCGCCTCAGTGCCTTCCACGGGAAGATTGGCAGCTGCCGGCATCAGCTGTTTGCCCTGCTTCTCCGAGGCCCCCCCTTCCGTGGCTGCTGCCTCGGTGAACTCGATCGTGACGGTGGTGTCTGGCAGGATCCTGGCCACCGTCATCACCTTCGAGCCTGTGGAGATGAAGGTCTTGTCACTGGGGTCCACCTCGGCGATCGTGATGGTGCCACCCTGGTTGTTCTCGCTGCGCCACGCAAAATTGCCTAGGGACGACGCGTAATAGACAGAATCCTGCCAGACATTCCTGTGATCGCTCTGATCACTGGAAAAATAGAACAGTGCCGGTTTGTAATCATCATACTGGACGACGAAAGCGGTGGACTGGGCCTTGCCCTCGCTGCCATCATGCAGCACCTGATCGAGGCTCGTACCCTGCGTCTTGAAAAACTGCTCGTCCAGCCAGGTCTTGTTCTTCTCATTGCCCAGCAGCAGCAACCGACCTCCCTTGTCCCTGGCCTGCCGCGCGGCTTCGGTCTTGTTGATGGCCTCATCGAGCGTGACCAGCTCGTAGGCCTTTGGCTCGCCATCCTCGCTCAACATGTAGTAGGGAAAGAGCTTGCGGCCATCATCCGTCTGCTCCGTATAGGACAGGATGCGGTAGCGTTTCGTACCTCCCCTGATATCGGCCTCGGATGGCCGCCCCAGTACATTGAAGAACACGTCCTGATCGAAGCGGCTGATGGTGTCATGTCCCACCACCGGTTCAGCCAGCGTGCCCTGGGCAAGCGGTATCGGGCCCGACGGGAAGGACAGCTGAATCATCACCACCGTGTCACTGCTGGAATGAATGTATCGGCCATTGCTGTCGATCGGCACGAAGGCAAGCGCGCCGTTCGTGCTGCGCGTCGAATCCCAGTAGACATGATCGAAATCCTCGGACGCAATCCGGTCATTGGCCCTGATCGGCACGACTTCCCCATTGGGACGCTGAATCGTCAGTAGTGGCAGCGAATCATCCTGATTCAGCTGGGCGCTGGGATTTTCATGCACGGCAACAGCATGCGGTTCCCTGTCAGGATCGGTACCGGCGAACAGGCTACGGTCGAGCCGGGTAACCTTATTGAAGGGGATTTCCTGCCGGTGAGCAAAGGATTGGATGTGGGTGACGGAGGACGGAAACCCGTAGCCACTGGCACTGAATTTTGAATGTGATCCCTGGTAGGCCGGCACCGGGCCAAACTCGATCACCTCGTAGGTTCGGGCGCCCAGCCCAGGGATCGGCTGATGCAGACTGTCCAGTGGCGTGAACGTGAAGTGCCCGCCGCGGTTGCCGCTGTTGTCCCACCCAAACCGGTAGATGTCTTCCTTGTCGACGACATCACCCACCGACACATCCTGCCGGGGCTTGTAGCCAGATTGTCCCTTTGTGCCTTCGGGCACAAGCATCAACGCTGACAAATTGCGATCAGCGTCATCGATTTCATGGATGGCATCGATCCGGATCGCATTCGCGATGAATCCGTTGAGATCATAGCCCAGCAGGTGGCCTTCGGCATATCTGATGGTTTGCCCATCGGGTACCTGGATATCACTATTGCTCAGACTGCTGAAGTTCGGCAGCTGCGAGCTTTCCTGCACGGAAATCCGCTGCGTGCTGATACCCAGCACGCGCTGCTTCTGAATGTCCAGCACATCGTAGTCGATATATCCACCCTGGTTGTAGGCGGCATTCCAGAAAAGGTTGCCCAGATCACGCTGGTGAATGACCTGATCCTGCTCCACGGGCAGGGGATCACCCGATCCCCGATACAGCAGCAGGGGGGAAGACCCTTTGGTAGGCTTGGGCAGATTGTCATCGCGGTAGATGGTCCAGCGCACACGGACATGATCCGGTGCTGCCTCGGGATCATCGGCACCGAACTGGGCCAGCGGAATCTTGGCATGGCCATTCAGGACAGCCTTGGCCTCGCTCAGCGAATGGCGAGCAACCTGACCGAGATGAACCCGTGCCGTCCTGAGCTGCTCGTCCAGATGCAGCACCTGCTCGCCGGCATCCGCCTGAACCTCACCTGCCGTATCGAGCAGCACATAGCGGATGGTGCCGTCCCGGTAACTGGCATTGCCTTCCCAATGAAGTCGATCCAGATCCTCAAGCTCCAGGACTTGCCCTGGATCCACCCGGGTTGCATCGTAAATGTTGCCGCTTTTCTGCTTGTCCCACAGGAGCGGACTCGAACTTCCCTTTGTGAAACCATCGGCCTCGATGCTCTCGATGCGGATACGCTTGCCCAAAGCCGCCTCCGCCCCCGCAAAGGCTTCGCGTCCCAGCAGCACGGTCTTGTCGCGCAGGATGACCCGGGTCGGCTCCCCATCGTTGACGGATGGCACATCTGGTGGGGCAGGCAGCTCCTGCACCGTGATGGTTTGCGGATTCACACCGACAATCTCGCGGCCATCGGCATCGAGCGCCACAAAACGGAAGCTCCCACCCTCATTGGTCGACGCATCCCAGACAAGCTTGTCGAAATGCTCGGCCGCCAATGGCGTGCCAGGGTCGACAGACTCCAGCGGCAGCGGGCCTGCCCCATCACGGTCCACTTTCAGCGGCCCCGGCGACCCCGGTGCTGGCTGATGCGGATTGACCACTTCCACCCGGATTGCCGCCGGCTGACGACTGGGATCACTGCCCGCAAAGGTGCTGGCTGCCAGCGCCAGCACCCCATCATGGTCCACCGACAGCATCTGCGCCGTGTCCGGATAGCTGGGCGGCAACATCGCTTCGTGGATGTGCACGGTCTGCGGCGAAGAACCGGGAATGGGACTGCCATCGGCATGGACCGGCTCGAACTGGAACGACCCGCCCTGCCCCACCTGGGCAAACCATTGCAGACGGCCAAACTGCTGCGCATCGATGATCCGGTTTTCACCCACCACGGTGCCATCCTGCAAACGCAATGCACCCAGCGCAGGATCCGCACCGGTGGGCCTTACCGAGAGGATGCGGATGGCGGGGGGTGCCTTGTCGAGTTCGCTTCCCCGAAACACGTCGGCAACAATCCACAACCGGCTGTCATGATCCACATTCAGCGTGACCGGCCCCTGATACACCGGCAGGGAGGCCTGCTCCCGGATGCTGAGGGTATGCGTATCCGACCCAAGAATCCGTGTGCCATCGGCATTGATCGCCTCGAAGCTGAAGCGTCCGCCTTCGTTGCCAGCAGCGTGCCAGGTGATCCAGGCAAACTCGTCGGCATTGACCACACTGCCCACGCGCAAGGGTCTGGTCACGCCCGGCTTGGTCACACTCAGGGCTGCATCGGTATCGGCCCCACCGCCAGCCGGCACGATCTGGGTGATCCGAATGGCCGTCGGCTTGTGCGCGGCCTCCCGCCCCACAAAATTGCTTTCATCCAGGACCAGATCGGCATCGTGTGCCACCCACAACGACGTCGGTTGATCGGGATAATCCGGCGGTGCCGGGTGTTCAATAACCTGCACCCGTTGCGGCACAGCGCCCAGCAGGGTCGTGCCATCGGCATTGGCCGCCTCAAAACGGAAACTGCCTCCCTCGTTGCTGGCGCTGTCCCAGGCGAGCTTGTCAAAATCCTTCGCCAGGATGAACCAGTTGGCTTCGACCTTCTGGCGCTGCGGGCCAAAGACCAGAGCCGATCCTTCCGTGTCATCGGGATTGCGGGGATTGATCGCCGTGATGCGGATGCCCGCCGGCTGACGTGCCGGATCCAGACCGGAAAAAATCGTGGCGGCAATCGACTTCGAGCCATCGTGAGCCACCTGCAAATCATCGAGCTTCGATGGATAGTTTGGTGGCTCAGGATGAACCTTCACCCCCACGGACTGCGTCAGTGCCGTGTCGATGGGTTCGCCAGACGATGACAACGGGGTAAAACGGAATGTGCCGCCGTGGTTGTCCTGGGCGTGCCAGCGAATGTTGTCAAAGTCCGCCCGCTCGATGATATCCCCCGGCTTCAACGCAACATCGCCTTTGGGGGTCGAACGGAACAACGGCCCCTGCATCCCTGTCGGCATGCCCGTCGCCTCAATGGCCGTGATGCGCACGGCATCGGGCACCCGGGCCGGATCGATGCCGGCAAAGACGATACGCGAGATATTCAGTTCACCCTCATGCGCAACCGGCAGCGGCGCCTGATTCTGCGGATAAGTCGGCGGCAGTGGCGGCGCAGGCGGCTGGGTGTCCGTGGAAGGCGGATTGATCGGTTCTACTGGTGGGGTGGGCACGGCCGGCGTCCCACCGGGCACGGACGGTGTCGCCGAATCCGCGGGAGGTGTTGCGGTGTCGGGCAAGGTCGCCGCCGGAGGTGTGGCCGCACCAGGGCCAGCCGGATGAGCGTCTGTCTGGGGCACATCAGTGGGTGGGACCGGTGTGCCGGGTGTCGTACCCGTGTCCGGCGTCGTGGGTGCCGTACCGGTACCGGTCGTGCCTGTACCCGTGCCATTGTCCGGTGTCGGGCTGGTGCCCGTATTGGGCGACGTGGGCGCAGTACCCCCCGGTGTCGCACCCATGCCCGGGGTCGAGGACGTACCCGTATTGGGTGAAGTGGGTGCAGAGCCCGTACCATTGTCCGGCGTCGTGGGTGTCGTGCCCCCTGGCACCGTACCCGGCGGTACCGGCGTGGGATGGACGCTTCCCGGCAGGGTGCCGGGCACACTCCCCTGATCGGGCTGCCCCGGTACTGCCGGCGCCCCCGGATAAGCGGGTACGAGCGGACCTCCGGGCACGCCAGAACCACCGGGATAGCCGGGTACCAGCGGCACGCCCGGATACCCCGGATAGCCCGGAACCATCGGCACACCGGGATAACCAGGCACCACCAGCACACCCGGATATCCCGGATAACCCGGAACCATCGGCACACCAGGATGTCCCGGCTGCCCTGGCACCAGTGGCACACCAGGGTTGCCCGGTACAAGCGGCACGCTGCCGCCACCAGGCACACTGGGTGGCGGCGGGGTCGTCTGGTCAGACGAGCCATCAGGTGGCACTGTGGGCGACCGACCGGCAGGATCCGTCGGCGGAGGATGGGCGCCCGCACCAGCAGTCTGTCCTCCCTGGCTCAGGTTGTCATGACGGCGCCCTGACGAAACGGCTGGCGAGCTGATGTACTGGCTGCTCACGGCGGCCTGCGTCAGCAACGCCCCCAGCCATACATGTACCGGCCCCGTCGATGAGGCCACCACAGCAGCCTGCCCCCCACCCACGGCTGCGGCAGCCAGTGTGGACGGCTCTGCCAACAAGCCCCCTGTTGCGATGTCAGCCCCGGCCAGCTGGGTGCTCTGACGTGCGGCGTCATCCTCCTGGCTGGCTGGCATCGGCGCCTCTTCTGACACCTCCACCCGCCCCACCCCTGCCCGGGCAGGCGTCAGCGCAGTGTCACCCATCCCATCCTTCCACGGCCCATCCACCGGCAGTGCCGGCGATATCGTCTTGCGCAAGCTCCCTGCCCTTGCTTCAGCGGACAAACGGCTACCAACCCCCGTCGATGGGTTTTCCACCGAACCGGCGGGCAATGAAACCTGGGGAATGTAGGGGCTCTTCATACGCTTCATCCAGAGAATCCGTGCTTCCCGGCACACACTGGGCAGAAGCACCTTGACCTTGTCAAGTCCGGATGCTGCGCCCAGGCTGGGCCTTGCCCGCGTTGCCCACCCCCAATGGCTTGCCGTATGGGACAGGCGACAACCCGATGTGGCGTAATTCCATCACCGTCCTTCACGGCATCAGGGCACGCACAAGCTGCCCAGGGCCATGCGCCCCCGCAGCACAGTGGGTGCCAGAGCGACTGATGAACGCGTTTGCACCCACGCTGGCGCAGCCAAAGAAGAACTGCTCCCCCTGCTGGACAAGGTCATGTTGTCTGGATGTGCCCTGTTTCATGGAAGCACCCACCCTGTCTACCTGCACCCTATGCAGGGGTGACACGGCCATCAGACCTACCCGAAGCCCCACCTATCGGCCCTGCATGGCAACCTGCCCACAACGCACGCATAGTGGCCGCCCTCGACACGCTGCCGGCATCGAGGCGCAACCCCGATGCCCCCGCCGGCTGTCCGCCACACAATGCGGACCACGCGAGCGGCGCCGGATCATCTCCTCCATACCTCTCATTCTCATGTCTGCTCACCCGAACCCTGTGGTCCAAACGCCTGCGGCCGACCGCTTTCCGCTGGCCGTTGCCCTGCTCTACCCCACCACGCTGCCCAGCCTCGGCCTGCGCCGCAAGCGTGCCAAGGCTCAGCAGCAAGACACACCCAACCCGCTCAAGCCGCAACCCCCGCTGGCCTGACCACAGCATCAGGGTCGCATCGGGCCCGCTGCACTGCAGCCGCACATCAGCCAGCGCCCTGGCCCCAGCGTGGGCCATCGACAACGCTTCACCTGGTTGCCGTTCCGACAAAGCCACCCTCCCGGGTGGCTTTTTGTTTTCCGGGATGTCGGGCCGTTGATCTGCTCATCGCAGCCGCCGCGCGTGATATGTTTCCAGGAAATCACTCCAGGCTCACCCCCGGCCTTTCCCATGAAGTTCATCCATACCGCCGACCTGCACCTCGACAGCCCATTGCGCGGACTGGCTGCCTACCGTGACGCTCCGGCCGAGCGGCTGCGCACCGCCACCCGGGATGCCTTCGAGCGACTGGTGAGCATCGCGCTGGAAGAAGCCGTCGATTTCATGGTGATTGCCGGCGACATCTACGATGGCGACTGGAAGGACTACCACACCGGACTTTTCTTCATCCGCCAGATGGGCCGCCTGAACAGGGCCGGCATCCCGGTCTATCTGCTGCACGGCAATCACGATGCAGAAAGCGAGATGACCAAGACCCTGCAACTGCCTGACAACGTGCAGGTCTTTTCATCGCGCAAGCCCGAAAGCTTTCGCATCGATGTCCTGAAGGTGGCGCTGCACGGCCAGAGTTTTCGGGTCAAGGCCACCACCGACAATCTGGTGCCTCATTATCCTGAGCCGGTGGCGGGCTGGCTCAACATCGGTGTGCTGCACACGGCGCTTGAAGGCAACAGCCAGCACGCCAGCTATGCCCCCTGTTCGGTGGCCGAACTGCTGGCCAAGGGCTATCAATACTGGGCGCTGGGACATGTTCATGAACACGCCATCCTGCCCGATGGCAAACACCAACCGGGGCGGTCCGTCATCGCGTATCCGGGCAACATCCAGGGCCGTCACATCCGCGAGCCGGGAGCCCGTGGCGCACTGCTGGTCTCGGCCGAAGGCAACCAGATCACCGACATCCAGCGGCTGGATGTCGATGTGCTGCGCTGGGCACGCCTGGAGGTAAGCCTGGCAGAAGCAGACGACATGTCCACAGCCCCGCGCAAGGCCGCGCAGGCACTGGAGGCCCTGCTCGCCAGCACGCCTTCAAGCCTGCCGCTGGCCGTGCGCGTGGTGTTCTCGGGTACGACAGCGGCAGACCAGCCACTGCGGGCCGAGCGCGAACAGCTTCGGCAGGAAGTGATCGCCAAGGCCATCGCACTAGACCCCGATCGTCTCTGGATCGAGAAGGTTCAGGTGCAGACAAGACCCCTTGCCGCATCAGCGCCCCTCCAAGACGAGGCCTTGCAGGGCACGCTGGCGGAAGTTCCCGCGCTGGCGCAGGAGGCCCTCCATGACGAGATTTTCATTCGTCAGCTGATCGAATCATGGCGGCCGCTGCTGGAAAAACTCCCGGCCGAGGTGAGGGAAGCCTCACCCGAGCTGGACGAATTGCGCAAGGCCGTCACGACCTGGGATGATCTCTCCTCCGACGTCAGTACAGCCCCCCTCGCAAAGGCGCGTTCGCTGATCGCAGATCGTGTGCAACAGGCCCTGCCGCTGCTGATGAGTCGTCTGCACGCACAGCACACGACCGAGCACTGAGGCCTGTCACATCATGCGCATCCAGCAACTGCGACTGATCCGCTACGGAAAATTCACCGATCGGGTCCTCGATTTTCCTTCCGCTTCGCACGACATCCACCTGATCGTCGGCCCCAACGAAGCGGGAAAATCGACCGTACGCAAAGCCATCTCCGAATGGCTCTTTGGCATCGCCACCCACACCCCGCTGGATTTTCTGCACGAGAAGCAGGCGCTGCGAGTGGGAGGTGTGCTGACCGATGCGCAGGATACGCACCGACGGCTGGACGTCGAACGCCGGAAAGGCAACAAGCAGACCCTGCGAACCCCCGACGACAGCCCACTGGCTGACAACATCTTGCAGCCCTGGCTGGGCTACCTGGACGGCCCGACATTCGCGCGCATGCATGCCCTGGACCACGACACCCTGGTCAAAGGCAGCAAGGACATCCTGCAAGAAAAGGACAATGTCGGCCGGATGCTGTTTCAGTCGGCTGCCGGCATCACCCACCTGGGCGAGCTGCTCAAACAGCTGAAGGAAGAGTCCGACAAGCTCTGGGCTCCGCGAAAGTCTGCAAACCGTCTCTACTACGAGGCCGCCACCGCGCATGACGAGGCGCGCAAGCAGATCAGCAGCCAGCAACTGCGCAGCAAGGACTGGCAGGCGGCCCACCAGGCCCTGACCGACACCACGCAGAAGCTGGAGCAAGCCCGCGAACAACTTGCCCGACTCAAAGCGCAAGACAGCCGTCTGGAACGCATGCACCGCGTGCAGCCGCTGCTGCAATCGCATCAGGCGATCCAAACGCAGCTGGACGCCCTGGCTACCGACGGCATGCTGCCTCCCCTGCTGCCGGAAGACGCCGGCACGATCCTGGAGGAAGCAAACCGCCAGCAACTGCTCCTGGCCGCCGACATGTCACGCCTCCAGGATACTGTGGATGCCTGTCAGCACACCCTCGACACGATCCAGGTCGATGAGCATATTCTGGCGATGGCCGACGGCATCGAGGCACTGAACAACACCTGCCTGCGCCTGCAGAATCATCCCACCCGCTTGCAGAAACATCAGGCGCACCGGCGCACCCTGTGGCAGGATATCCAGCGCCATGCCACCGAGCTGGGCTGGCCTGCCGAGGATGAACACTCCCTGCGTCAGCACCTGCCCCCGCGCCCCCTGCGGCAACGCCTGCACGATCTGATCGACCAGCATGCCGCCCTGCAGAAACAGCAAGAAGACGTGCAGCGTCAGCAGGCCAGCCAGCAACAGCAACTGCAACAAGCCCGACACAGCCTGACGCAACTGGGCACAACCCACCTGCCTCTGCCCCTGCGTGGCTGGGTGGAGCAAGCCGGCACACTGGGTGATGTGCCGGAGGCGCTTCAGACCCTGCAACAAGACCAACACAAGCTGCAACAGCAGCTGGATATCGCCTTGAGCAGGCTGGGCACCGGACAGACATCCGCAGACGCACTGGCGACGATGCTGCCCCCAGACCCCTCCCTCGTGCAATCGCTGATCGATCAGCAGCGTGACGATGACAGCACCCTGCAATCGCTGCTTCAATCACGAAAGGAAAAACAGCAGGAAATCCGGCGACTGGAACAACAGCTGCAACACCTGGTGCAGCAGCACCAGCCCATATCACTGGAAGATGTGCAGTCCGCCCGTCACCAGCGCGACGAACACTGGCGCAGCATCCGGCACGATCCATCTCGCCTGCCCACGCAGGCCGATGCCTTCGAGCAGCACCTGAAGCAGGCCGATATCCTGTCGGATGAACGGCTGGCGCGAGCCGAACACGAAGCCGAGCGCCAGTCTCAAACCCGGCTCCTGGAAAAGCTTCACCTCGAAGAACTGTTCCTGACGCAAGACTGCCAGGCGCTGAAGTCGCGCATCGATGCCCGCACACAGGAATGGCAGACTCTGGCGGCGGCGGCCGGCCTGCCCCCGCTGCCGCTGAAACTGGCACCCGGCTGGCTGCAACAGCGCGAGCAGGTGCTGCAGGTTCATCAACAGCTGACCGAGCTCAGGCAACAGACAGCGCAGTACCAGGAGAAGATCAGCACCCTCCATCAGGCACTGGCAGAAGCCCTGGGCGCGCCCGTCACACGCCCGTCTTTCCCCTCATCCACAGCAGCCGAGGCTGCTTACCTTGCGGAAATGCAGACGCTGGCCCATGCCTTGCCAACGCTGCTGGATCAGGCACGCGAAAGAATCCGTCAGGCGGACAGAACCGAAGGACAGCGTGGCACCCTCCGTCAGCAGATCGACAGCGCCCAACAGAATCTGCTGCCGCTGACCGATCAGCTGCGGGCAACCGAAGAAAAACTGGCGCACTGGCGGATCGACTGGCAGGCTGCCCTTCAGGCCATGAACCACGATCCCGCCACACCGCCCCAGCAGCTCCAGGCTCAATTGTCGCTGATCGAAGACATCGACCGCCTGCTGACGGACCTTCGCACGCTGCAACAGGACGAGATCGACACGCTGCAAGCAGAGCTGGAAGGCATGGCCGACACGGCGCAGGCACTGGCATCCCGCTGGCGCCATGCCTCGGGGGATGAACGCAATGACGACATCGCGCACACCAAAGAAACGACGCGCGCCGATGACGCCCGCTCCCGATCCCTTGCAGACAATGGATCACACACCACCGATCCTTTTTCGGTCAGCGGTGGCCATCACCCCGATGCTGCCGGCCGTCAACAAGCGGCCCCCTCGCCCGCCGACATCAGCTTGACGCTGATGCAGCGGCTGGCGACCGCCCGGCAAGCAGATGCTCAACGACAACAATGCCGGCAACAGCACCAGCAGGCACAGCAACAGCTGCAACACGCCCGGCAGCAGTTGCAGCACCTGCAGGCGGATCTGGCCCATCTGATGACGATGGCCGGACTGAACGAACCCGCCCACAACCTGCAAGCGCTGGGACAGGCCATCGAGCGCTCCAATCAGCGGCGGACATTGTCGCAGCAGCTCCAGCGCGATGAGCAGGCGCTGATCCAGCAAGGCGACGGCCTGTCAATTGCCGAGCTGTACACCGAAGCTGCGCAGCTTTCCCCTGACCAGTTGCAGGCAGAACGGCAGATGCTCACTGCCCGCCAGGACACCCTGGTGGACGAAATCGGCTCACTCAGCCGGTTGCATGGTGAACAGCAAGGCCGCTTCGACCAGCTGGATGGCAATGACAAGGCCGCCCAGGCAGCGATGCGTCAGCAGGAAGCCATCAGCCAGATGGTCGATGCCGCCGAGCGTTTCCTGCAACTCGACACAGCCGCTCAGTTGCTGACCTGGTCCATCGAAAAATTCCGTGCGCGGCAGCAGGGACCGATGCTCGCCCGTGCCTCGTTACTGTTCAATCAGCTGACACGGGGTGCCTTCGAGCAATTGCAGATCGACGA
This sequence comes from Lautropia sp., assembly GCA_030532425.1. GTDB lineage: Bacteria > Pseudomonadota > Gammaproteobacteria > Burkholderiales > Burkholderiaceae_E > Lautropia. The sequence continues at coordinate 39,912 of JAUNLD010000021.1, forward strand.
GGACAGCGATCTGCTTCAGCCCGGACTGCTGGCCATCCGGGCCAGCGACAGGCTTCCGTCCACAGGCACCACGACCGGCAAGCAGCGGGTTCCCATCGACGGGCTCAGTGAAGGCACCCGCGATCAGCTCTATCTGGCACTGCGGCTGGCCGCGCTCGATCTGCAGGTGGACGCGGGCCAGCGGATGCCGCTGATTGCCGATGACCTGTTCATCAATTTTGATGACCAGCGCACGGAAGCCGGCCTGAAAGTGCTGGGCGAGCTGTCGCAACGCACGCAGATCATCTTCCTCACCCACCACGATCATCTGGTGCCGCTGGCCCGTCGCGTGCTGGGTGATCAGCTCAACGTCATCATGCTGGAGCACCCATGAACAGGCCCATCTTCCACGCGCTCCCCATGCATGGCTCGACAACACACTTGACCCAAACATTTTCCATCATGCACACCCTCACGCTTGCTACCGGCGCCCGGATGCCCACCTTGGGTTTCGGCGTCTTTCAGATTCCCCCCGAGGCCACCGCACAGGCCGTGGCACAGGCAATCACGGCCGGCTACCGTCACATCGACACCGCCCAGATCTATCTCAACGAGCAGCAGACCGGTCAGGGCATCCGCGACAGCGGTGTGCCACGCGAAGACCTGTTCGTCACCAGCAAGGTATGGGTGAGCAACGCGGGTCATCAGCAGGCCCGTGCTTCGGTCGAACGCTCGCTGGCGAGGCTGGGCCTGGATCATGTCGACCTGATGCTGATTCATCGCCCCTTTGGGGACGTATACGGCACCTGGCGCGCACTTCAGGATCTACAGGCTGAAGGACGCATTCGCACCATCGGCGTCAGCAATTTTTCAAATCTTCAGCTGGTGGATCTGGGCACCTTCAACACCACGATGCCTGCCGTCAACCAGATCGAGATCCATCCCTTCTACCCACGACACAATCTGGTGCGTGCCCTTCAGGTCGAAGGGGTGACGGTGCAGGCCTGGGCACCCTTTGCCGAGGGAAAACACGACATCTTCAACCATCCGGTGTTGTCCGGCATCGGTGTACGACACGGCAAGAGCGTGGCACAGGTCATCGTGCGCTGGCTGCTGGAGCGCAACATCGTCGTGCTGGCCAAAACCGTCCACCCCGAACGCATGGCACAGAACCTCGACGTCTTCGACTTTGAACTGAGCGAAGACGATCATCGCGCCATCGCAACATTGGACCGGGGTGAAAGCCTGTTCAACAATCACGAATCGCCCGACGAGATCCGAAAGCTCAAGACCCAGGTTTTGAATGTCTGAATGATCCCAGCGGGACAGCCAGCAACTGCGCCAGCCGCTGCTGCCGGATGCCGTAGAAGGCAGCCAG
>JAUNLD010000102.1 GCA_030532425.1 Lautropia sp.
CGTGCCTGGCCCACATCGCGCCAGGCAGCGGCGATTCTACCCCAAGAGCCGCTTCAGCTGCTCCTGCTTCCGGCTCTGTGCCTGCTGTGTCCCATGCGGGTGGCCGGACGTGCCCCATGCGGGCCGCCGGAAGCATGCCCCCGCTGCCCTCTGCCCCGCTGGCTCTTTCCCTGCTGTCAGCCTTTAAGGACTATCATCCCAAGGCGGCGCGGACGATGGCAGCACCGGCTGCGAAGCGTGGCGACCTGGGCCTGGCGGGCACGGGCAGCGTCGGGTGACAGGCAGGAGTTGGGCGAAATGTCCGTTTCTTATGATGCAGACGAGTGGGGTTGAGCAGGCGGGCCAGGTCCGCCCCTTGGTGGTGCGCTTTGGTGCGCTGGGCGACATGGTGCTGATCCAGCCGCTGATCAGGCAGCTGTCGGCCCGCTATGGTGCGCCGGTCGACATCCTGTCGGCCGGGAGCTGGACACGCAAGCTCTACGAGGGGCAGCCGGGGGTGGGCGAGATCATGCTGCTGGAGCGGCGCAAGCTGCCGTACTGGCTGAGCACCGAAAAGAAGGCGCTGGTGGCCAGGCTGCGTCAGGCGGGGCCGCGTCCGGTCTGGTATTGTGACACCCACGAGGGGCTGCTGCCGCTGCTGGCTCGCGCCGGTCTGCACGAAGAGCACATGGTGCGCGCCCGGGTCGAGGGCTTTGGTGACGCCCACGAACATCTGGTCGAGTTTGCCCAACGGATCGCGGCCGTGGTGCCGCCAGCCTTCCGGCAGTTATCGCTACGGCCCCTGTTGCCCGCCCAGGACCCCGTCCTGGCCATCACCCCCGGCATGGCCGAGGATGTCGAGCGCTGGCTGCAGGCCCGGCACTGGGCCGGCCGGCCGCTGCTGCTGGTTCAGGTGGGCAACCGGCGGACCATGCGCACCGGTCTGCGCCGCAAGCTGGCCACCAACACCAAATGGTGGCCCGAATCCAGCTGGGCAGCCATCATCCAGATGCTGGCACAGCACCATCCCGAAGCCACCATCCTGCTCATCGGCGCCCCCGCCGAGGCCGAGCTCAACGACGAACTGTTGCGGCTGGCCCGTGCCGACAATGTCTGGAATGTGGCCAGCGAACTGCCCATCCCGCGGCTGCTGGCGCTGCAGGCCCGTGCCGCCGGCATGATTTCGGTGGATACCGGCCCGGCCCACACGGCAGCAGCCCTGGGCTGCCCGCTGGTGGTCCTCTTTGGTATCGCCAACCCCATCCACATCCGTCCACGCGGCGGCGACACCCCGGTACTGATCCTGCAGGGCGAAACCGACGGCAAGCCGGACATGACGGCCATCGGCGTGGAAGACGTGGTCAGTGCCTGGCAGCGCCTGCCGCTACGCGGCATGGAGGCGGACGAAGACTGGGCCGATGACGAGGGCCTGGTCCCCCCGTCATCGCCCGACGACGATCAGCGCAGATCGAAGGCCGGCCAGGGCATCCGCCCTTCATGAAAGGCCTGCAGCCAGTGGACGGCGATCTGTGTCTTCACATCCAGCAACCGGTGGGCACGCATCTCGTCCACCAGCCAGCCTAGCGTCACCCATTCGATCTCGACGAACTCGCCGGCATCGAGATTGCGTTCGACCTGTTTCAGCTCACGTGCCAGGTAGATGTCCATCACCTCGTCGGCAAAACCGATGGCGGGGTGAATGGTGGTGAGAAAGGCCCATTCACCGGCTTCGTGGCCGGTTTCCTCCACCAGCTCGCGCCGGGCCGTCTGGAAGGTGGTTTCACCGGGGTCTTTCTTGCCCGCCGGGATTTCGACGTAGACACGCCCCGGCCCATAGCGGAACTGGCGCTCGACCAGGATCCGCCCGTCGTTGCCGATGGGCACCATCGCCGCCGCACCGGGGTGCATGATGAACTCGCGGGTATTGGTACTGCCGTCAGGCATGCGGGCGGTGTCGCGGCGGACCTTCAGAAAGCGCCCCTCGTAGACCAGCTCACGCGACAGCGTGGTTTCGGCCAGACCCGGATGCAGGCGGTGGGCCTCCGGATCGACGTGATCGGGCAATGGAGCGCCACTTGCGGGCGGCTTGGGTTCACGGGACATGCGTTCTCCTGAGGGAATCGTGTCAGCCGATGGCCCAGACGCTGTGGATCGCGCCGATGCACAGCGCCATCAGCGGCCCGGGCAGGATGCCCAGCAGCAGCACCGCCAGGCCATTGGCGGTCATCAGCACACGGGCATCGCCATCGACGGAGATCGGTGCCTCATCCTGCGGCGGATCGAAGACCATCACCTTGACGACGCGGATGTAGTAGAAGGCACCGATCAGTGACATCAGCACGGCATAGACGGCCAGCCAGACATAGCCGGCACTGATGACCGACTTGAGCACCGCCAGCTTGGCATAGAAGCCCACCAGCGGCGGGATGCCGGCCAGCGAGAACATCATGATGCCCATGACGGTGGCCAGCCAGGGGCTACGGCGGGCCAGCCCGGCAAAGTCGCTGATCTCCTCGGCCTCGAAGCCCTCACGTGCCAGGAACTGGATCAGGCCAAAGGTGCCCAGCGTGGTCAGCACATAGGTGATGAGATAGAACAGCGCACTGCCAAAGGCCTCGCCGTGGGCCATCACCGGCTCGGCCAGCGCCAGGCCCGGCGACACCGAACCATAGAAGCCGGCAATGCCCAGCAACACGAAGCCCACCTGTGAAATGGTGGAATAGGCCAGCATCCGCTTCAGGTTGGTCTGGGCCACGGCCACGATATTGCCCACGCCCAGCGACAGCACCGCCAGGATGATGAGCATCTGCTGCCAGTACGGCGCCACCTCGACCAGGGCCATGCCCAGCAGCCGGAAAAGCAGTGCAAAAGCGGCCAGCTTGGGGCCTGCCGCCACCATCAGCGTGGTCACGGTCGGTGCCCCATGGTAGACATCGGGCACCCACATGTGGAAAGGCACGGCCCCCAGCTTGAATGCCATGCCGGCCACGACGAACACCAGACCGAAGACAAGGATGTAGGGGCTGCTCATGCCCGCCTGGATGCGCATCATGATGTCGAACACCGACAGCGAACCGGTGGCGCCATACAGCATCGACATGCCGTAGAGCAGGAAACCCGACGCCAGCGCCCCCAGCACGAAATACTTCATCGCGGCCTCACTGCCCCGCAACGAATCGCGGCGCAGGGCGATGGCCGCGTAAAGCGACAGCGACATCAGCTCCAGCCCCAGATACAGCACCAGCAGGTTGGCGCCCGAAATCATCACCATCTGGCCCAGCAGCGAGAACAGCGCCAGCACGAACAGGTCGGCACCCCGGATATGCCGGTCGGCCGCATAGCGACGCGAATAGATGATGATCGAGCCGGTGGCGATGATCGCACAGGCCTTGAGCAGCAGAGCCAGGCCATCGACCACGTACATCTGGCCGAAGGCAAACTGGTGGCCCTGGCCCAGCTGCCAGAAGAGTGCCACCAGGGGGGGCAGCAGCATCGCCAGCGCCACGCGGTCGGCCCGGATGGCACGGTTCTTGCCAAACAGCGCCTCGACGACCAGAAAGATGCAGATGCCAAGCATCAGCAGGATTTCCGGCGCCAGCGCCACCAGGTTCAGGGTATGCAGGGACAGTGACACGGCCATGTCTCGCGGTTGGTTCTCAGAGCTTGGATTGGGAGACGTGCGCCAGCAGCGCCTCGACCGAAACCTGCATCAGGTCGGTGAAGAACTTCGGGTACAACCCCATGAACAGCACGAAGCCGGCCATCACCATCAACAGCCAGAATTCGCGGCGATCGACATCTTGCAGCGCCTCGACCTGCAGATGGACCACCGCCCCGAAAACGACGCGCTTGTACATCCACAGCGAGTAGGCGGCCCCCAGGATCAGCGCCGTGGCAGCCAGCAGGCCGATCCAGAAGTTGAACTGCACGGCCCCCAGGATGACCAGGAACTCACCGACGAAACCGGAGGTGGCCGGCAGGCCGGCATTGGCCATCGAGAACAGCAGGAACAGCGCCGCGAACTTCGGCATGCGGTTGACGACACCACCGTAATCGGCAATCTGGCGACTGTGCACGCGATCGTAGAGCACACCGATGCACAGGAACATCGCACCGGCCACGAAGCCGTGCGACACCATCTGCACGATCGCCCCCTGCATGCCCACTTCATTGAACATGAAGAAGCCCAGCGTGACGAAGCCCATGTGCGCAATCGACGAATAGGCCACCAGCTTCTTCATGTCGGTCTGCACCAGCGCCACCAGGCCGATGTAGATGACGGCAATCAGCGACAGCGCGATCATCATTCCCGACAGCGCATGGCTGGCATCGGGCGCGATGGGCAGCGAAAAGCGCAGGAAGGCATAGGCGCCCAGCTTCAGCATGATCGCCGCCAGCACCACCGAACCGCCGGTAGGCGCCTCGACGTGGGCATCGGGCAGCCAGGTGTGCACCGGCCACATCGGAATCTTGACGGCAAACGCCAGCAGGAAGGCAATGAAGATCAACAGCTGTGGCGTCATGCCCAGGGGCAGCTGATGCCAGGCGGCGATCTCGAAACTGCCCGACTGCAGGTACAGGTAGATCATCGCCACCAGCGTCAGCAACGATCCCAGCAGCGTGTAGAGGAAGAACTTGAAGGCCGCGTAGACCCGGTTGGGCCCCCCCCAGACACCGATGATGATGTACATCGGGATCAGCGTCGCCTCGAAGAAGACATAGAAGAGCATGCCGTCGGTAGCGGCAAACACGCCCACCATCAGGCCCGACAGGATCAGGAAGGCGCCCAGATACTGGTGCAGGCGATCGGTGATGACCACCCAGCCGGCCACCACCACGATGATGGTGATGAAGGCGGTCAGCAGCACCATCCACACCGACAGGCCGTCGATCCCCAGACCATAGTGGATGCCGAAAGTGTCGATCCAGGGCAGGCGCTCGACGAACTGCAAGGCTGCGGTGCTGCGGTCGAAGCCGGTGTAGAGCGGAATCGTGACGGCAAGGCCGAGGACCGAGCCAAGCAGCGCCAGCCAGCGCGTCATCGCCGCCCGGGCATCGCTGCCCACGGCCAGCACCAGCACGCCACTGATGATCGGCACCCAGATCGCGGCACTCAGCCAGCCCAGTCCCATCGTTTCAGTCATCTGTTCCATCTGCCCTCACCCTCCCAGCAGCGCGGACAGGAACAGGCACAGCAGACATGCCAGTCCAATAATCATCGCAATCGCATAGTGATTGAGAAAGCCGGTCTGCATGTGGCGCGCAGCCCCCGCCAGCCAGCCCACGGCCCGGGCACTGCCATTGACCAGCAGCCCGTCGATCAGGCGCTGGTCGCCACGCTTCCACAAGCCGGTCCCCAACGCCCGGGCACCGCCCGCAAAGAACCACTCGTTGAAACGGTCGAGGTAGTACTTGTTCTCGAGCACCGTGTACAGCCCTCCCGCCAGCTGACGGATGCGGGCCGGAATGGCCGGGTTCACCAGATAGAAATACCAGGCCGTCACGATGCCGGCCACCATCAGCCAGAACGGTAGGGTCATGAAGCCGTGCAGGCCCATCGCCACCCACCCGTGCCAGTGCTCGGCCAGCGTCGCCATGGCAGGATGGCTGTCGAAGACGGTGATGACCCCCTTGAAATACTCGCCGGTAATCATCGGGCCGGCCGCCAGCGCACCGATCACCACCGACGGGATCGCCAGCAGAAGCAGCGGCACCGTCACGACGGCCGGGGACTCGTGCGGCACATGCGGCCCATGACCATGATCGCCGTGATGGCCGTGATCATCGTGCCCGTACGCATGGGCCTGACCGAAACGCGGCTTGCCGTGAAAGACCAGGAAGTACATGCGGAACGAGTAGAAGGCCGTGATGAAGACGCCGGCCAGCAGCGCGTAATAGACCAGCCCTGCCCCGGGAATGTTGGCAAAGCGCACAGCCTCGATGATCGACTCCTTGGAATAGAAGCCGGAGAAGAACGGCGTGCCGACGAGGGCCAGCGAGCCGAGCAGCGAGGTGATCCAGGTGATCGGCATGTACTTGCGCA
>JAUNLD010000022.1 GCA_030532425.1 Lautropia sp.
AGGAAAGGGGCGCAGAGAGGAGCGGACACAAAAAAGGCCCTCCCGGTTGGTGGGAGAGCCTGCAGGTGGCTGGATGGCGGTGCCATCCGGTTGACATGGGGGCCCCGATCAGGGGCTTTCGCGGGGGGGAATCAGTTCATCACGCGCTCTGGCCCCCGACGCTTTCATGGCAGCATGAGCCCCTGTTCAGGGGAGCCAATGCCCGAACGGATCATCTGCCCGGGCGTTTCGGGGGCTGGTCTCGGGTCAGAGCACCTCGGCGGCAAAATCGGCCAGGCGTGAGCGCTCGCCCCGTTGCAGGGTGAGGTGCCCGCCATGTGCCCAGCCCTTGAAGCGCTCGACCACGTAGGTCAGGCCTGACGAGGCTTCGGTCAGGTAGGGGGTGTCGATCTGGGCGATGTTGCCCAGGCAGACGACCTTGGTGCCGGGGCCGGCGCGGGTGGCCAGCGTCTTCATCTGCTTGGGCGTCAGGTTCTGCGCCTCGTCGATGATGAGGTACTTGTTGTTGAAGGTGCGGCCGCGCATGAAGGACATCGACTTGACCTTGATGCGCGAGCGGATCAGGTCGGCCGCTGCGGCACGTCCCCAGTCGCCACCGGCATTGCCGCGGTTGAGCACCTCCAGGTTGTCTTCCAGTGCCCCCATCCAGGGCTGCATCTTTTCTTCCTCGGTGCCGGGCAGATAGCCGATATCGTCACCCACCGGCACGGTGGCGCGGGTCATGATGATCTCGGCGTAACGCTTTTCGTCCAGCGTCTGCGCCAGCCCGGCGGTGAGGGCCAGCAGTGTCTTGCCGGTACCGGCCTGTCCCAGCAGCGTCACGAAGTCGATCTCGGGATCGAGCAGCAGGTTCAGCGCAAAGTTCTGTTCACGGTTGCGGGCGGTGATGCCCCAGATGGCATGGCGGGCCTGGGTGAAATCGCGCACCACCCGCAGCACCGCCTCGTTGCCCTGGCGCTCGCGCACCTGGGCAAACAGCGGGTTGCCGCCGGATTCGAGGTAGACGAACTGGTTGACCAGCAGACCGGGCACCAGCGGGCCACGGATGCGGTAGAAGCTGTGACCGCCTTCCTGCCACGACTGCATGTCCTTGCCGTGGGTGTTCCAGAAATCCTCGGGCAGCGCCACCGAGCCGCTGTAGAGCAGATCGAGATCATCCGTGACCTGATCGTTGAAATAATCCTCGGCGGCCAGGCCCAGCGAGTGGGCCTTGATGCGCATGTTGATGTCCTTGGACACCAGCACCACCTGCCGGTCGGGGCGGCTTTGCTCCAGGGCCGCCGTGACCGAGAGGATGCGGTTGTCGGCCTTGCCGGGGGGCAGGGCGGCCGGCAGCGGGGCATCCAGCACCCGTGTCTGCAGGAACAGGCGCCCGGTGGCATCCTGGTGCCCCAGCTGGTCGAGCGGGATGCCCTGCTCGATGTTGTCGCTGGCGGACACCAGTTCGTCGAGGTTGCGGCTGACCTGGCGGGCATGACGCGAGACTTCGCTCATGCCGCGCTTGTGGTCGTCCAGCTCCTCCAGCGTAATCATCGGCACGAAGACATCGTGCTCCTGAAAGCGGAACAGCGCGGTCGGGTCGTGCATCAGTACGTTGGTGTCCAGCACGAAAAGCCGGTGCCCGGCCCGGCCCGCCTTGCGTCCGGCGCGCCGGCGCGTGCCGGTGGTGACGGGCAGGCGGCTGCTGGCTGTGGCCGAAACCGGGGGCACTGCCGGCGCAGACCCCGAGGGGCGCGCCGGCGTGGTGGCTGGTGGCACGGCGCTGCCGGCATGGCCAGGCGATGGGGCCGAGGCGCCGGCCGCCAGCGCCGTGCCTGCCGGCCGTGCCGGGTGGGTGGCCGGCGGCGGGCTGGCCGCCGCTGGGGCAGCCGCCAGATCGGGCAGGGCCAGCTGCGGCAGCATGGCGTCGGTGGCCTCGGCAGCAGGGGCGCTGGCCTTGCGGCGGCGAGCGGCCGGCATCCGGGCCTTGTTGCGCGAGGCTTCGCGGATGTCGAGGCGGGCACCGCGGGTGCTGGGGGCTTTGGGCAGGGGCATCGTCGATGGGGTCAGGGTTGGCGGACGGCCTGCAGGATCTCGTCCACGTGGCCGGGCACCCTGACTTTACGCCATTCCCGCATCAACGTGCCATCAGGGCCGATCAGGAAGGTGGAGCGCTCGATGCCGCGAACCTGCTTGCCGTACAGGGTCTTGTTCTTGATGACGTCGAACAGCTGGCACAGCTGCTCGTCGGCGTCGCTGATGAGGTCGAAGGGAATGCCCAGCTTCTCGCGGAAGCTGGCGTGGCTCTTGAGGCTGTCGCGCGAGACGCCGAGGATTTCGGCACCGGCCTGGCGAAAATCCTCGTGGGCGGCCGAAAAATCACCGGCTTCGCTGGTGCAGCCGGGGGTATTGTCCTTGGGATAGAAGTACAGCACCAGCATCTTGCCGGCAAAGTCCGACAGGCGCATGGGGCCGCCGGTGGTCTCGGCCGAAAAGTCGGGAATGGGCTGGCCAGGGCTGATGAGGGGAGCAGGGGCGGACATCGGCTTCTCCGTAATACAGGAAAGGGTGGGCAGGCATGCGGGTCATTCCGCGTGTCGGTCATACCACGGCATTGTGGCACCAAAGCCCTGGCCGCGCCTGCACGGGCCGTGGAGGGCACCGGGCCGCGAGGTCAGGGGTACTGGGCATCAGGGGGCGTGTCAGCCCGGTGGCTGGGCCAGCAGCGCGGCCAGCACCTGGCGGCCCTCGGCCATCAGGATGTTGTAGGTACGGCAGGCGGCCGCCGAATCCATCGCCTCGACGCCGACCCCGGCCTGCAGCAGGGGGCGGGTGAGGGCAGGGGATGGAAAGCGCAGCTGGGCACCGGTCCCCAGCAGGATGACTTCCGGGCGCTCGTCGAGCAGCGCCAGCAGGCTGGCCGCATCCAGTGCCTGAAAACCGGCCACGGCCCACGGGGTGACGGGCCCCTGCGGGCGCACCAGCAGCGAACCGTGGTGGCGGCTGCCGTTGACCTCGATCCAGTCCGGCCCGTAGGCGGTGATGGCATTGAGGTCGCCGTGGCGATCGGCGTGCAGTTTCATCGAAAGCGATAAGGGGATGGCTGAAGCGGCGATCTACGGTACATTATGCGGTCAATCGTCCTGTGTACCCACGCATGGTACCGCACCTCCGGCCGCGCGCAGCCCCATGAAGACCATCCAGAAATCCGCCAAGCTTGCCAACGTCTGTTACGACATCCGTGGGCCCGTGCTGGCCAGGGCACGACAGATGGAAGAGGAAGGGCAGCGCATCATCAAGCTCAACATCGGCAACATGGCGCCGTTCGGCTTCGATGCACCTGATGAGGTGACGCAGGACATGATGGCCAATCTGGCCGGTGCTTCGGGCTATGCCGATGCCAAGGGACTGTTCTCGGCGCGCAAGGCCATCATGCACTACACCCAGCTCAAGGGCATCCGTGGGGTGGGCCTTGACGACATCTTCATCGGCAACGGCGTCAGCGAGCTGATCGTGATGGCGATGAACGGGCTGCTCAACAATGGCGACGAGGTGCTGGTGCCCGCGCCCGACTATCCGCTCTGGACAGCGGCCATCAGCCTGTCGGGCGGGCGTGCCGAGCATTACCTGTGCGACGAGTCCAACGGCTGGCTGCCTGACCCCGACGACATCCGCGCCCGCATCACCGAGCGCACGCGTGCGCTGGTCATCATCAACCCCAACAATCCCACCGGTGCCCTCTACCCGGACGATCTGCTGCGCGAGCTGGTCGAGATTGCCCGTCAGCATCAGCTCATCATCTTTGCCGACGAGATCTACGACAAGATCCTCTATGACGGCGCCCGGCACACCTCGATTGCCTCGCTGGCCGACGACGTGCTGTTCATCACCATGAACGGGCTGTCGAAGAATTACCGCGCCTGCGGCTACCGGGCCGGCTGGATGGTCCTCTCCGGAGAGAAGCGTCATGCGGCCGATTACATCGACGGGCTCAACATCCTTGCCTCGATGCGGCTGTGCGCCAACGTGCCGGGCCAGTTCGGCATCCAGACGGCCCTGGGCGGCTACCAGAGCATCGATGAACTGGTCCGGCCGGGCGGGCGCCTGGCCCGCCAGCGCGACCTGGCCTGGGAGATGATTACCAGCATGCCCGGCGTCAGCTGCGTCAAGCCGCAGGCTGCGCTCTATCTTTTCCCCCGCCTCGACCCGGAGATGTACCCGGTTGCCGATGACCAGCAATTCATCCTGCAACTGCTCGAACAGGAGCGGGTGCTGCTGGTGCAGGGCAGCGGGTTCAACTGGCCGGCCAACGATCACTTCCGGGTGGTGTTCCTGCCCAACTCGGATGACCTGACCGAAGCCTTCCGCCGCATCGACCGTTTCCTGGCGGACTATCGGGCCCGGCATGGCAGACACGTCTGAGCAACAGGCGTCCTTGCTGCGCATGCAACGGCTCAATTCCTGGAGTTCTTCATCGTTATGAAAGTGATAAAGGTTGGTCTGCTCGGCATGGGCACCGTGGGTGGCGGCGTGTTCGAGGTGCTCAGGACCAACGGTGACGAGATTGCCCGGCGGGTCGGGTGCCGGATCGAGGTGGTGCGCATCGCCGCCCTTGACGTCGAGCGCGTGCGCGCGCTGGCCGGACCGTCGATTCCTGTCAGTGACCAGCCGCAGGACATCGTCAACGACCCGAATGTCGACGTGCTGGTCGAGGTGATGGGGGGTACCGGCCTGGCCCGCGAGATCGTGCTGGCAGCCATTGCGCAGGGCAAGCAGGTGGTTACCGCCAACAAGGCGCTGCTGGCCGTGCACGGCAACGACATCTTTGCAGCGGCCCAGAAGGCTGGCGTGATGGTGGCCTTCGAGGCGGCCGTGGCCGGGGGCATCCCCATCGTCAAGGCACTGCGCGAAGGTTTGGCAGCGAATCAGATCGACATGCTGGCCGGCATCATCAACGGCACCACCAACTTCATCCTCTCCGAGATGCGCGACAAGGGGCTGTCGTTTGCCGATGCGCTGGCCGAGGCACAGGTACTCGGCTATGCCGAGGCCGATCCCACCTTCGACATCGAGGGCGTGGATGCCGCGCACAAGGCGACGCTGCTGGCCTCGATGGCCTTTGGGGTGCCGGTGCAGTTCGATGGCGCCTACATCGAGGGCATCAGCAAGCTGGCGGCCGAAGATTTCGCGTATGCCGACCGGCTGGGCTATCGCATCAAGCTGCTGGGCATTGCCCGCAAGCGTGACCAGGGTATCGAGCTGCGCGTGCACCCGACGCTGATTCCCGAGCGGCGCCTGCTGGCCAACGTCGAGGGCGCGATGAACGCCGTCTGGGTCAAGGGCAACGCCGTGGGCGAGACACTGTATTACGGGCCCGGCGCCGGCAAGCTGCCCACGGCCAGTGCCGTGGTGGCCGATCTGGTCGATGTGGCGCGGATGATGGAAAGCAGCGAGGATCACCGCGTGCCCTATCTGGCCTTCCGTCAGGATCAGTTGCAGACGCTGCCCGTGCTGCCGGCCAGCGCGATGGAAACCGCCTACTACCTGCGCATCCGTGTCAGGGACGAGCCGGGCGTGCTGGCCGACATCACCCGCATCCTGGCCGACCAGGGCGTGTCGATCGAGGCGATGATCCAGCGCCAGCCCGATGCGGGTGCCGACAGTACCGACATCATCCTCACCACCCACCTCAGTGTCGAGGCCAAGGTCGACGAGGCCATCCGCCGCATCGAGGCCCTGTCGTCGGTGCCGTTGCCGGTGGTGCGCCTGCGCGTCGAACAACTGGACTGAGTCATGCACTACCTGTCTACCCGCGGGGGCATGCCCCCACAGCGCTTCAGCGACATCCTGCTCGGTGGTCTTGCTCCTGATGGGGGGCTGGTCATGCCGGCCGGGATCCCGACGATCGATGCCGACACCCTGGCGCAATGGCGCGGCCTGTCCTACCCGGCACTGGCCTTCGAGGTGCTGTCCCGCTACTGCGACGACATCCCCGCCGACGACCTGAGACGGCTGCTGGATGATGCCTACACGCCAGCCGTGTTCGGCACCGAAGCCATCACGCCGTTGTCGTGCCTGGAGGAGGGCAGTGCCAGCCACGGGCCGCTCTACCTCGAACACCTCTCCAATGGCCCGACGCTGGCCTTCAAGGACATGGCCATGCAGCTGCTGGGCCGGCTGTTCGAGTACACGCTGCTCAAGCAGGACCGCTGGCTCAACATCCTGGGAGCCACCTCGGGCGATACCGGCAGTGCGGCCGAGTACGCGATGCGTGGTCGCCAGCGGGTGCGGGTGTTCATGCTGTCGCCGGCCGGCCGGATGAGCGCCTTCCAGCGTGCGCAGATGTACAGCCTGCTCGACGACAACATCTTCAACATCGCCATCGAAGGGGTGTTCGACGACTGTCAGGATCTGGTCAAGGCCGTGTCGGCCGATCTGGATTTCAAGCAGCGGCATGCCATCGGCACCGTCAATTCGATCAACTGGGCGCGGGTGGTGGCGCAGGTGGTGTATTACTTCCGGGGCTATTTCCTGGCCACGCAGGATGCGCCGCTGACGCCTGACGGCCAGCCGCAGCCGGTGTCCTTCACCGTGCCCAGCGGCAATTTCGGCAACGTGCTGGCCGGGCACATCGCCCGCCGCATGGGCCTGCCGATCCGCCGCCTGGTGGTGGCCACCAACGAGAACGACGTGCTCGACGAGTTCTTCCGCACCGGCCGCTACCGCGTGCGCAGTGCCCGTGAGACGCATGCCACCTCCAGCCCGTCGATGGACATCTCGAAGGCGTCCAATTTTGAGCGCTTCGTCTTCGACCTGCTTGACGGGGATGGCGAGCGGGTACGCGCGCTGTGGACGCAGCTGGGCCGCGAAGGACAGTTCGACCTGGGCGGCACCGATGCCTTCCGCCGTGCGGCCGACTGGGGATTCGTCTCGGGCTCAAGCCATCATGCCGACCGGATGGCCACCATTCGCCACTGGCACCGGCAGTGTGGCGTGCTGGTCGATACCCACACGGCCGATGGCCTGAAGGTGGCGCAGCAGTGGCGTGAGCCCGGGGTGCCAATGATCTGCCTGGAAACCGCGCTGCCGGCCAAGTTTGCCGAGAGCATCCAGGAAGCCACCGGTCAGCTTCCCCCGGTGCCGGCTGGCCTGGAAGGGCTGGAATCGCAGGTGCAGTGCTACATGCGGATGCCGGCCGACCTGCGCCTGCTCAAGGCCTGCATCGCCGCCCGCACATGAGGGCGATCGGCTTTGCCGGCTATTCCGGCTCGGGCAAGACCACGCTGCTGGAGCAGGTGATCCCGCTGCTGATCGCGGCCGGGCAGAGGGTGTCGGTCATCAAGCATGCGCATCACAAGGTTGATGTCGACCAGCCGGGCAAGGATTCGTGGCGGCACCGGCAGGCGGGGGCCACCGAGGTGCTGCTGACCACCGACCAGCGCTGGGTACTGATGCACGAGCTGCGCGGCCAGCCCGAGCCGGACATTCACGAACATCTGGCACGGCTGGCGCCCTGTGATCTGGTGCTGGTCGAGGGCTTCAAGGCGGCGGACATTCCCAAGATCGAGGTGTACCGGCCCGCCACCGGCAAGCCCTTGCTGCACCCCGACGATCCGTGGATCGTCGCCATTGCCAGTGATGCCGCACTGGATGTGCCGTTGCCGTTGCTCGATCTGAACGATCCGGCGGCGGTGGCCCGTTTCATCCTGGCGCTGCCCACCCCCGTACCCGGGACGTCCACGCCAGCTGCGCCGGCCGCTGGCTCCGGCGCAGCGGTCGTACCCCAGTCCTGAACCTGTCTGCCATGTCGATGCTTGCCTTTGAAGATGCGCTGGAGCGCCTGCTGGCGAAGGCCAGCCCGATCCGGGCCACCGAGACCCTGCCGTTGATGCAGTGTGATGGCCGGGTGCTGGCCGGGCCGGTGATCTCGTCGCTGGACGTGCCCGCCTGGGACAACGCCCAGATGGATGGTTATGCCGTGCGGGCGGCCGAGCTGGCCCAGGCACCCGATGCGCATTTTCCGGTGTCGCAGCGCATCCCGGCCGGGCACCCCGGCGGGCTGCTGCAACCCGGCACGGTGGCCCGCATCTTTACCGGTGCGGCCATGCCCGCCGGGGCCGATGCCGTGGTGATGCAGGAAGAGGCCCTGGTCGAGGGCGGGCGGGTGCGCTTTGCTGCGCAACCCCAGCCTGGTGCGTGGGTGCGGCGCCGTGCCGAAGACATCGCCCGCGACAGCGTGGTGCTGGACGCCGGCACGCGGCTGACGCCGGCCGCGCTGGGGCTGGCCGCTTCGGTGGGGCAGGCGCAGCTCACGCTGGTGCGCCGCCCGCGGGTGGCCTGCTTCTTTACCGGTGACGAGCTGGTGATGCCGGGCGAGCCGCTGCCGCCGGGGGGCATCTACAATTCCAACCGCTTCGTGCTCAAGACATTGTTGCAACGCCTGGGCTGCGAGGTGCTCGACCTGGGCATTGTGGGTGACAATCTGGAGGCCACCCGCGCCATGCTGCGGGAGGCAGCCGATCAGGCCGACCTGGTCATCACCGCCGGTGGCGTGTCGGTGGGCGAAGAGGATCACGTCCGCCCGGCCGTCGAAGCCGAGGGCGAGATCGACCTCTGGCGCATCGCCATCAAGCCCGGCAAGCCGCTGGCCTATGGCCGCATCCATCGGCGGGAGCGTGCGCAGCAGGGCGGCGCGGCACCGTCCTCCGGTCGCGTGCCGCCATCCGCTGCTGCGCATGCCGCAGGGCCGGCCGGTGCGCCGGATGCGTCCACAGCATTCCGGCCCGAGGCAGGGCATGCCCATTTCATCGGCCTGCCCGGCAACCCGGTCTCGTCCTTCGTCACCTTCCTGATGCTGGTGCGGCCCTTCGTGCTGGGCCTGCAGGGCGCCGCCAGCCGCCTGCCGCGGGTCTTGCCGATGATGGCCGGCTTCGACTGGCTGCGCCCCGACGGCAGGCGCCGCGAGTTTCTTCGCGCGGTGCAGCTGCCGGGCCAGGACCGCCTCGGGCTGTTCCGCAGCCAGGGCTCGGCGGTACTGACCTCGGCGGCGGTCGGCGATGGCCTGATCGACAATCCGCCCGGCCAGGTGATCCGTGAAGGGGATACCGTGCGTTTCATCCCCTTCAGCACATTGCTGGGCTGAGTTCACCACACGGGCCAACATGCTTGGGCTGGCGCGCTTTCACGGAGGTCTGCCAATGAATATCCACATCCTGTACTTTGCCAGCCTGCGCGAGCGGCTGGGCACCGGGGCGGAGCAGCTGGCCCTGCCGGCCGGGGTTCGCAGCGTGGCAGAGCTGCGGCAGTGGCTGGCGGCGCGCGGTGGCGTCTGGGCCGAGGCCTTCACGCCGCCCGCAAGCGGGCGTGACCGGCTGCGGGCTGCCGTCGACCAGGCGATGGCCACGGCGGACACGCCCTTGCATGACGGGGCCGAAGTGGCGTTTTTCCCGCCCGTCACCGGCGGGTGAGAGCAGGGCAGGCCAGCTTGTCCGCATCACCAGGAGTGAGCCGATCATGTCATCTGGATCCGAACTGAACCCGGTCATCCGGGTACAGACCGAGGATTTCGACCTCGGGGCCGAGCTGCGCCGCCTGCAGCAGCGCACCACCGACAGCGGTGCCGTCGCCTCCTTCGTCGGCAGCGTGCGCAACCAGAACGAGGGCGACCAGGTTTCAACGCTGACGCTCGAACACTATCCCGGCATGACCGAGCAGTCGCTCACAGCCATCTGCCGCCAGGCCGAGGCACGCTGGTCGCTGCTCGATGTCACCATCATCCACCGCGTCGGCACGCTCCAGCCGGGCGAGCAGATCGTGCTGGTCGCCGTCAGCTCCGCCCACCGCGCTGCCGCCTTCGACGCCTGCCGCTTCATCATGGATTTCCTCAAGACCGAAGCGCCGTTCTGGAAAAAGGAAAGCACCCCCGACGGCAGCCGCTGGGTCGAGGCGCGGGAGAGTGATGAGGAAGCGGCGCACAGGTGGGGGTAATGCTCTGCTGTTCTGTGGTTGAAGGTTCACGATCACTTGTTTCTGAAGAATGAAGAGGCTATCGTTAGAAAAATCTGTTTAATAAGGGGTTGGTTTGAACATGGAATGGTTGCCCAAGGTCTTGACTTTGATTTCAGAGTCAAAGAGTTTGTATGTTTCTATTTTATATCTTCTCTGATTTATTTGTTTGTGCCTGGGTTTTTGTTTGAAATTGAAGGGATTGATGATTTTTGCTATAAAACCAGGCCATATTCCATCATTTCCCTAATTTTCTCTTATGGATTTCTGGTTTACGATTTTCTTTTCCGTCTGGTGGTGGGTGCGTCGTTTTCAGAGAGGTTTTTAAAAAAATAAAACATAAAAATATCATGATCGCCCTCAATAGAGATCAGATTCTTTTTGTCAGAGAGTTTTTCATACAGGGTAAGTCTTCTATCTGGATAAAATCAAGCGACAATGATTTGTTTGTTGATGATTTAAAAGAAAAGGGGGGGTTGTGACTGTAACAGGAGCTTCTAGCCAAATTCCTGGTCGTCCGTCCCTGTTTCGTTATGAATTGGATTGTTATGCAAAGAATTTTATTAAAAACAATATGGATATTTATTTTGAATGGTTTTCCCCTGATAGTAAGGAAATAACTGAACAAAGACCGCGGTACTTGGTGGAAGGGCAGAGGCTGGGCCAGAGTCGTTGAAACACCTTTGTCTTGTTACGTCACCAGCGGTGCCAGCCGCGCCAGCACCTCATCCATGACCCAGTCGGGCACCCGTTCCTTCTTCCGGCCGTGGCGGGCCCGCAGATCCAGCGCCCTGATCTGATCGCAACGAACCACACCCGTGGTGTCGGTGCCGGCGCCCATCAGTGAGACGCTGAAGCCCGCTGTGCGGGCAAAGTTGCCGCCGCTCGTGATGGGCAGCACCAGCGGTGTGCCCGTCAGGCGATTGAAGGCTGCCGGTGAGACGACCAGAACCGGGCGTGTGCCTTGCTGTTCGTGGCCCGATGTGGGGTCGAGCGAAACGATATAGATGTCACCACGGTCCATCACAGCAGCTCGTTGCCGACCGGGCCGTTGTCGAGCCAGGCACGATCTTCGTCGGTTGCCGGTGCGGCGGCGTCATATTGCTGCAGCAGTTCTTCCAGTGTGTACCGGGGGCGGGCAGGCTTCACGACCAAGGTGCCCTGATCGACGCTGAGATCGACCGAGGTGCCTGCCTGCAGTTTCAGATCGTCCAGCAGGGCCGGTGGCACGGCCAGCATGACGGAGCCGCCGACCTTGCGCAGTGTGGTGGTATGCATGATCCGGTTCCTTGAAAATTATATCTAAGTATAACTTTCAGGCAGGTTCCGTCAAGCTGTTTCGGGTTGACAGCCATGTTGGGTGGAAAGCCGCCTTGGAAAGCTGGTTTTGACAACCAGCGGCGACTGACTTCACTGCCAAACTGCTACAGCAGGGGCGCTGCCAGCCGGGCCAGGCTGGCTACCAGCCGCTGGCTGAAGCTGTCAGGCTGGTAGTCGGGATGCAGCTGCGTGGAGGATTCCAGATCCTTCAGGAACTGGCTGGCCATCGCGGCGGTGGTCGGCTGGTCGTAGATGGCGGCCATCACCTCGAAGTTGAGGCGGAAGCTGCGGTTGTCCATGTTGGCGGTGCCGATCACCGACAGCTCGTCGTCGACGACCATCGTCTTGGCATGGATGAAGCGTGGCACATAGGCGTAGACCCTGACCCGCTTGAGCAGGGCTTCCTCGACGAAGGTTGAAGCTGCCAGACCGGTCAGCAGCTGGTCGGACTCCATCGGCACCAGCAGCCGCACATCCACCCCCCGTGCCGCCGCCGTGGTCATGGCCATCAGGATGGCCTCGTCCGGCACGAAGTAGGGGGTGGTCACCCAGATGCGATAGCGGGCCGAGGCCATCGCCGTGAACAGGAAGCGGTGGATGGCCGATTCGTTGCGATCCGGGCCGGAGTCGATGACCTGCACCCAGGTCTGACCGACATCGACACTTTCTTCTGCCGGCGGCAGCGGGAACCAGGCCTGGATGTCCTGCGGCGTGGTCAGTGCCTTGTCCAGCCGGGCCAGCTGCCCCGAGCGGGCGCCGGCATACAGCCAGTCTTCCAGGAACAGCCGTTGCAGGTCCATCGTCGCGGTACCGCTGACGGCCAGATGGGTGTCGCGCCAGGCCTCGCTGCCGCTTTCGGCCGCCGATTCGACCTGATCGATGTTGATGCCACCGGTGAAGCCATGCAGGCCATCGACGACGACGATCTTCCGGTGGGTGCGGAAGTTGACCATGCTCGGCCGGAACGGCACCAGCCGGGGGGGGTTGAAGACCCGCACCTCGCCGCCGGCATCCAGCAGCGGCTGCCAGAAGCGGGGGCCACGGCAGCGCGGTGAGCCGACGGCATCGACCAGCATCCGCACCTTGACGCCGGCCCGTGCCTTGTCGGCCAGCAGGTCGCGCCAGCGGGTGCCGATCGCATCCGGTTCGAAAATGTAGTACTCCAGGTGGATGTGGTGGCGGGCTGCCTGCATCGCGGCCTCGATGGCGGTGTAGGTGGCATCACCGTCGATCAGCACCTTCACCGTCTGTCCGGAGCGCGGCGGCGGGCAGCCGGCTTCCATCGCCACCCGTGCCTGGGCACGCAGCCAGTGGCGGTTGGCCAGGGTCTCGGGCAGGCGCTGCTGCTGGCGGGGATGTCCGTGCCGTGCGGCCAGATGGCGGGCCAGCTCGCGGCGGATGTTGCGCCGCTTGAGCTTGCGCGGACCAAACAGGAAGTAGAAGGCCACGCTGAGCACCGGCAGCGCGATGAAACCGAAGATCCACGACAGCGTGGCCGTGGGTGGGCGGCGCTGGCCCAGCATGAAGATGATGCTGATGATGATCCACAACGCATACAGCATCGCCCAGACGGCGCTGGGGATGCTGTGCCACAGGGACTGGATGCCCTGAAAAATGGTGTGCAGGGAGGCGATCACGATGGACAGGCGGGCGCGACGGAATCTTTTGAAAAAAGTCTTGAATTCTGGTAACACGCCCCGATATGGGGTGCATTGACGAATCCGGGGCGATGCAGTGTCGCCCACAGGGGATTCTGCCTGATAAGTCCGACACGGATAGAAAGAACAATGCGTATAGACAAACTCACCACCCAGTTTCAGGAAGCGCTGGCCGACGCCCAGGGCCTGGCCGTTTCGGCCGACAACCCCTACATCGAGCCGGTGCACATGCTGGCCGCCATCATCGCCCAGCCCGACGGCTCTGGTCGCGCGCTGCTGGAGCGTGCCGGCGTTCGCATTTCGGCGCTCAAGGCCTCGGTCGACCAGGCCCTGAAGAACCTGCCGCAGGTCACGGGCCAGTCCGGCCAGCCGCAGGTCAGCCGCGAGCTGCTCAAGCTGCTCACCCAGTCTGAAAAGGAAGCCGAGAAGCGTGGCGACCAGTTCGTGGCCATCGAGATGTTCCTGCTCTCGCTGATCGAGGGCGACGGCCGCCAGGGCGGTGAGGCCGGGCGCCTGCTGCACCAGGCGGGCCTGAGCCGCAAGGCGCTGGAAACGGCCGTCGATGCCGTGCGCGGCGGCCAGACCGTCGAGTCGCAGGATGCCGAGGGCCAGCGCGAGGCGCTGAAGAAATACACGCTGGACCTGACCGAACGCGCCCGCGCCGGCAAGCTTGATCCGGTCATCGGCCGTGACGACGAGATCCGCCGCACGATCCAGATCCTGCAGCGTCGTACCAAGAACAACCCGGTGCTGATCGGCGAGCCCGGCGTGGGCAAGACCGCCATCGTCGAAGGGCTGGCCCAGCGCATCGTCAACGGCGAGGTGCCCGACACGCTGAAGAACAAGCGCGTGCTGTCGCTCGACATGGCGGCGCTGCTGGCCGGGGCCAAGTATCGCGGCGAGTTCGAGGAGCGCCTGAAGGCCGTGCTGAAGGACATCGCAGCCGACGAGGGGCGCACCATCGTCTTCATCGACGAGATCCACACGATGGTGGGCGCGGGCAAGTCCGACGGCGCGATGGACGCCGGCAACATGCTCAAGCCCGCGCTGGCCCGTGGCGAGCTGCACTGCGTGGGCGCCACCACGCTGGATGAGTACCGCAAGTACATCGAGAAGGATGCGGCGCTGGAGCGGCGCTTCCAGAAGGTGCTGGTGGGCGAGCCGAGCGTCGAATCGACCATCGCCATCCTGCGCGGCCTGCAGGAGCGCTACGAGATCCACCACGGCGTCGAGATCACCGACCCGGCCATCGTGGCCGCGGCCGAGCTGTCCAACCGCTACATCACCGACCGCTTCCTGCCCGACAAGGCCATCGACCTGATCGACGAGGCGGCCTCGCGCATCAAGATGGAAATCGACTCGAAGCCCGAGGTGATGGACAGGCTCGATCGCCGGCTGATCCAGCTGAAGATCGAGCGCGAAGCCGTGCGCAAGGAAACCGACGATGCCTCGAAGAAGCGCCTGGAGCTGATCGAACAGGAGATCGAGCGGATCGGCAAGGAATATGCCGACTACGAGGAGATCCTGAAGGCCGAGAAGGCCGCCGTGCAGGGCAGTGCGCAGATCAAGGCCGAGATCGACCAGCTGCGGGCGCAGATGGCCGAGTTGCAGCGCAAGGGCCAGTACGAGAAGCTGGCCGAGATCCAGTATGGCAAGCTGCCGGAGCTGGAAAAGCGCCTGGCCGAGGTCAACGATGCCGAAAGCAGCCTGAAGGCCGATGAGGCTGCTGCCAGCGGCAAGCCGAAGCTGCTGCGCACGGTCGTGGGCGCCGAGGAAATTGCCGAGGTCGTCTCTCGGGCCACCGGCATCCCGGTGTCGCGGATGATGCAGGGCGAGCGCGAGAAGCTGCTGAAGATGGAAGAGGAGCTGCACAAGCGTGTGGTGGGGCAGGACGAGGCCGTCACCCTCGTGTCGGACGCCATCCGCCGCTCGCGTGCCGGCCTGGCTGATCCGAATCGCCCCTATGGTTCCTTCCTGTTCCTGGGGCCCACCGGCGTCGGCAAGACCGAGCTGTGCAAGGCGCTGGCGCGTTTCCTGTTCGATTCCGAGGATCACCTGATCCGCATCGACATGAGCGAGTTCATGGAGAAGCATTCGGTCGCCCGCCTGATCGGCGCGCCGCCGGGATACGTGGGCTACGAGGAAGGCGGTTACCTGACCGAGGCCGTGCGTCGCAACCCGTACAGCGTGATCCTGCTCGACGAGATCGAGAAGGCGCACCCGGACGTGTTCAACATCCTGCTGCAGGTGCTGGACGACGGCCGCCTGACCGATGGCCAGGGCCGCACCGTGGACTTCCGCAATACCGTCATCGTCATGACCAGCAACATCGGCTCGGGCGAGATCCAGCGCCTGTCGGCTGACAGGACACTGAACGATCCGGACGTCATCAAGGAAGCGGTCATGGGCGAGCTGCGCCAGCACTTCCGGCCCGAGTTCATCAACCGGATCGACGAGATCGTCGTCTTCCACGGCCTCGACAGCCAGCACATCGCGAAGATCGCCGCGATCCAGCTGGAGCTGCTGAAGAAACGCCTGGCCGAGCGCGACCTGGATCTGTCGGTGAGCGATGCGGCGATGGACGAGCTGGCCAAGGTGGGCTTCGACCCGCTCTATGGCGCACGGCCGCTGAAGCGGGCCATCCAGCAGAATCTGGAGAACCCGATCGCCCGCCGCGTGCTGGAAGGCAAGTACGCGCCCAAGGAAACCATCCCGGTGGATTTCCAGAACGGCGAATTCACCTTCGAGCGGACGGTGCATTGATGTGATGATACATTGATGTTATATAGAGCCATGGCACTTGATACGAGTGTCATGGCTTTTTTCTTTGTCCAGATAGGAATTTCTGTGAACTTCAAAGAGGTAAAAAACCCTTCATCTGTAGTTGATGAAATTCTTAGAGAGTTAATATCAATAGCGGATACTGATTTTTCTAGATCAAAAAACCAGAGATCGAGTGGGATTGGGTACGGCCACAAGCCAGCTTGAACCACCTGAAACCCTTACATCTCATCAAAACCGAGGAAACTATGAACAACGATGTATAGCTAACCCAGACCATTCCTCTGGACCGCTTTGGGTTTTGGGGCTGAGGCAGAAACGGGAACAAGCTACTATCAACGTCAGGCCGAACAAGCCTCGGAAACCCGACTCAAACCAACGGGCCTTCTCGATTCCCGGGGCGGTTTCCCATGGATTTACATGAGAATCCACGCTCTAAGCCAAGACAGCCCTACCGGAAATCGCGATAATTACCTGAAGCGTGACAACGAACACTATTACCCAGATCGGTAGAACAATTTTACCTTGGACAGACAGCCTTCCCAAATACCCTCCTCCTAATATAATGCCCAAAGATAAAAATAATGAAGAAAAACTGATCCTTCCAAGCCCGTCACCAATCGATTTGGAAATAGAAAGCAAAATCGTATGATAAGCAAAAATTCCAATCACAACATTTAGCGGAATATACAGACCACCGGGTGGCGAAACTTTTTCTCGTTTGATGTGATGGCTCATGAAATACCTCCGCTTGATCTAATGTTCAAGTAAGCACGAATTCCCCCTGCCCAAGCCATCTGTCGCATGACTTCAGGCTTGGGAGGGTGAAAATTTTGCAAGACTGCGGGCGTACCCTTCTAAGCATCTGTCGACACCCAAACAGCCTGCTAGATGGAGATGCGTACCGCCAGCCTATTTGCCATCACCCGCTCAACCCTAATGTGCTTAATTTGCGCCGTCAGACATCGCGGAATCATACATCGCCCCCCGCGTAGTATCCTGCTGCAGCGCCTACCGCAGCACCAGCGACAACACCGATAGGTCCCATAAAGGCGCCAATTCTCCTCCCCATCATGGCCCCAGCGCGTGCACCAGCCCATCCTCCTGCTGCGGCCCCACTTGCAACCCAGTACCCGCAGTAGCAACAGCAGCGTCCCCCCTATCAGCTCCGCTTACCATTGCGATTTCCTTGTTCGTCAAATTTCTCATAGCTTCTCGTCACCCCTAGTTGGTTAGATAGTCCGGTGAACATGTTACGGGTCAGCGCGAGGGGCAACAGGAGTATCTGTAATGACCCACCAGAACCTGCACAGTTCAGGCCGCTAAAGTGTAAGCTTGAGCGGGGGTCTTCATGGCCAGCGCTGTGTAGCTGCGGCTGGTGAACACCAGGCCGTTGTCCGAGCGCAGCAGAAACGGTGTCGGCACGCGGCCCAGGCAGCCAAAGCGCGCAATCAATGCCTGTTCCAGCGCCGCCTCCGGCGTGCGTGAGCGGGCGCTGCGCGACAGGTGCCAGCCCAGAATCTCGCGGCTGTGGCAGTCGATCACCAGGGTCAGCGTCGCCCAGCCATCCTTGCCGCTCCAGATGCGGCACAGGTCCGTGGCCCAGCGCTCATCGGGTCTGGAGGCCACCGGGGGCAGTGCCTGAATCCGGGGCCGAAATCCCACGGGACGCTTGCGCACCTGCCAGCCCTTGAGCTGGAAGATGCGCTGCACCGTGTTCTTGTTCATGCCCAGCAGCCACGCCACCGTGCGGTATCCAGAGGACGGGTTTTCCTCGATCATGGCCTTGACCGGCTCGACCAGCGCCTTGCGAAGCCTGGGAGCTGCCTTCCTGACGGGGCGGTAGTAGACGGTGCGCCGCGGCACCCCAAACCAGCGGCACAGCTTGCTGATCGGTACGTGGCGCCAGCATCGCTTCGCCATACGCCTCCTGCAGCTCCTTGAGCTGGCGCTCGTACTGGCTGCGCAGGTCTTGCGGGTTGGCCTTCAGGGCGTTCTCCATGCCCCGCTTGCCTTCTTCAATCCAGGCTTCGATCTCGGATGGCGGTACATCGTGTGCCCGGCTGGCCTCGGCCACCGTGGTCTTGCCCTGGATGATCTCCAGAATCAGCGCGATCTTGCGCCGCACCGTCCAGCGCTTGATCTCTTCGTTCATCAACATGCTCATCGGGCGCAGGCCTCGTAACACTAACACCTGAGCAGGTTTCTAGTGGGTCATTACAGATGCTCCCACAGCTGCGGCAGCGCCGTCAGGGCGTGCACCGTGGCGCTGGTGGCGTGCGGGGCCGGGGGGCTGCCGGTGGCCGCCGCCACCTCATGCGCGCCCGCGCCTGTGGCCGTGCCGTTGCCCCCCGCGGCCGCCGCGCCGCCGCTCTGGCCAGGGGCCGCAGCAGACGGCGGGTTGCCCGGCAGGCTGGCGATGTCCTGCTGGCCCTGATCCAGCAGCTCCGCCAGCGACAGCCGGCTGCCACCGGGCAGACCCTTGGTGGTGCTGTCCGCGCCGATGCCGCGCGTGCCCGGGGTGCCACGGACGGGCGAGGGGCCCTGGATGGTGATGTCGTCGCCTGAAAACCGGGTGGGCCCGTTGCCGGCGCCGTCCGTGACGTTGAAGCTCACCCCATACTTCTGGCTGCCGCCGGTTGCGGCGGCCGGCATCTCGAAGGGGGCGGAGGTCCAGCTGCCATCGGCACCGGCCTTGATGCCTGTCTGGGTCTTGCCGGCCACGGTGATGTCCAGGGTTGCGTTCGCCTCGGCCTTGCCGGCCAGGATCACGCCGTCGCGCCGTTCGGCATCGGTGATGATCGGGCTGGCATGCCCGTCGTAGGTGATGCGGGTGGGCTTTTCGACCACGCGGTCGATGGTGAACTCATGCCGTGCCTCGGCCTTGTCCGTGCTGCCGGCCACGGTGGCCGTGGCGATCAGGGTGTGCGGGCCACCGGCCTGGGGCTGGATGGCGGTCAGTCCGGTGTCGATCGACCATTGTCCCTGGGCGTTGGCGGTGCCCCGGGCAATGACGGTGGCGTTGTCGACGGACAGTGCGACGCTGGCACCGGGCTGCGCCGTTCCCGTGATGGTGATCCGGTCGTCCTCGGTTTCGTTGACGATGTTGTCAGCCGTCAGGGGGCCGGTGATGGTCGTGCCACCCGTGCCTCCTGTACCTCCTGTACCGCCCGTGCCTCCGGTATCGGCTGGCGCGCCTTGCAGTGTCAGGTTCTGCTGGACGGGGGTGCTGACGTTGCCGGCCTTGTCCTCGGCGGTGATGCTCAGCGTGGCCGGTTTCGTGCTGCCGCTCTCGACCGCCGGCAGGTCGGTGTCATGCAGCGTCACTTTCCAGGTCCCATCGGCGGCGGCCGTGGTGGTGGCGGTCTTGCCGCCTGTGACGGCCACCGTTACCGTTGCGCCGGCTTCGGCGCTGCCGGTGATGTTCACGCCGTCTCTGGCTTCCTGGCTGGTGATGGTGGTGTCGCCCCCTTCGACCCCGACCCGGGTCACGGCGTTCGGGGCCGTCCTGTCCACCGTGAATTCGCGGGTACCGGTGGCGGTGTTGCCCGCGGGCGTGGTGCTGGTGGCGCTCAGGGTGTACTTGCCGTCGGCCAGCGTGGCCGGCAGGCTGATGTGGGTGCTCCAGGCGCCACCGGCATCGGTGGTGGCCTGTACCGGCAGCTCGGTGACCTGGTTCCTGCTGTTGGTGATCCGCAGCGTCAGCGTGGCGCCGGGTTCGGCCACGCCATCGATCCGGATCGGCGCTGCGGCCTCGGCCGCATTGACCGTGTCATCGGGGCCGGCAATGTTGCCGATGACGGACTGCCTGCCGGCCGTGTTCATCGTGATCCGGGTGGTGTTTGCCGGGCCACGGTTGCCGGCGGCGTCCAGCGCCGTTACCGTGACGGTGTATTCACCATCCTTGTCCGGCAGTTCGGCGGCCGCCAGACTGGTGCTCCACCTGCCGTCGGCATCCACGGCGACCAGACGCGTGGTGTTGCCCACTTTCAGCTCCACCGAGCCGTTGGCTTCCGATGTTCCGGAAAAGGTCACGCCGGCGGCCCGCTCTGCGGCGGTGATGATGCTGTCGCCCGCCACCGGCGAGATGTCGGCCTGGGCGGGCGGCGTGTTGTCGAAGGTCAGCGTGGTTGCCGGCAGGCTGGCCTGTACCCCGTTGAGGGTACCCACCACTTCCATGGTGTTGCTGTCGGACAGGCCGCGGGCGGGCAGGGTGCCGGAGCCGGGCTGGGCGGTCTGAAGGTTGACGGACCAGTTGCCGCTGCTGTCGGCCGTGGTGGCGTAGGTGACATCGGCCCGCTGGTCGGCGTCGGTGTCGATGCGTATCTGCACATCCGTCCCGGCCTCGGCCGTGCCCGAAATGGTTGGAAAGCGCGTATTGAAGACGTTGCCGGTCCGGACGGCGAGGGCGAGGTTGCCCTGTGCGGTCTGGCCGCCCGAATCACCGCCGCCGCCGCCACCACCACCCAGTGCCAGGCCCAGCACGGCGGCACCCCCCAGGCTATACAGCAGTGGCCGGGTCGAACCCTCGTCCAGCATCGGCAGGGTGGGCGCCTGAAAGCCCGGGTCGTACAGCACGAAATCGCCGTCCGGCAGCGCCCCCAGCGGCTGGGTGCCGACATCGGCCAGCACCACGCCGGTGCTGCCCAGCTCGCCGGCGGCCACCGCATCGGCACTGGCAGATCCATCGTCGACGCTGACTGTGCAGCGGTCAGCGGCGCTGCAGGTGCGGTAGTAGCCTTCCAGAATGATCGTGGCGACTGCGGTGCCCTGTGCGGCGCCACTGGCAGCCGGAATGCCCTCGATCACCAGGTCGCTGTCGACCCGCAACACGCGCAGCTGCGCGGCATCCACCTCATCCCTGTCGAGCCGGAACTGGTGCCCCGGTGCCACCCGTACCCGGTTGTTGCCCGGCCTGAGCTGAAGCTGTTCGATGCTGCCGTCCAGCATGCGCTGGATATCGAGTCGTGCCATGGTGCCTGGTTCCTGCTGACAAAAATCTGGAGCGAACGGGCCCGGAGCATCTCACGGCACGCGATCGTTCCGGCGAAAGCTCACCGGGCGTGCATGACATGCGCCAGAATTGAAAAAAAGGGTCAGGACAAGCGTATCAAAACGGATGCCCTGCTTCCACCGGTTCCGTGCAAGGGGCGTAACCGTGTGTGCAGGAAAAGGCTGGCCGGCCGGGCAGTGTTGTTTTCATGATGCATTCGTGCCGGTGCCAGTGCCGCTGTCCTGGGCCGTGACATGCCAGGCATGCCGGCACCGGGTCTGCACGCGGTGCCAGGGCCAGCGCGGGGCTGGATATGTTCATGCCAGGGGATGAGCAGGGCCGCTTACAGCATGGCCGGTTACTGCAGCTGAATCGTCGGCTGATAGCCCTTGGCTGCCTCGGAGCCATCGAAGGGCACCACGACCTCGTCCTCATAGGTGACCCAGGCCCTGAACTTCATCGGCTCGACCGCGCTCTTCGGCGTCTTGGCGATGAAGGGAAACGAGATGAACTCGCCGGCCTCCATCCGGCCCTGATAGGTGATGCCGATGATCTGGCCTTCGGCATTCGTGGTGGTGCTGTATTTCCAGCCCGGTACCGGGTGCACGAACAGCAGCACCGAATCCTTGGGCATCTCCATCTTCACGGCCGTGATGGCCTTGCCCCGGTTGGTGGGCACGTTCAGCCGGAAGGTATCGCTCTTGCCGGCGATGCTGTCGACGCCATTGGCGAGGTTGCGCACGGTGACGTGGGCCTGGGCCGCCGTGGCCATCCCCAGGGCAAGTGCGGCGGTGAGGGTGAGTATCCTGATCTTCATGAACATGTTCCTTGTCTGAGAGTTCCATCTGAATGGGGGCGGAGCATGCCTTGGCAAGCCCTGAACCACCAGGCGCCTGGGGGCGGACATCGTACGGGCAACCATCGGCCGCTGCGGCCGGTCGCGCAGCCCGCAAACCGGTTGCCACCCACGCTCCCTGGCAATGGTAGAGCGTATGGCAGGATCTTGCTGGTGGGGCAGGGCTGCGCGGTCTGCTGGGCGTCTGGTTGCCAACCGGCATCGTCGTCCGCGCAACCGCCCTCACGGCTGGTGCTGCCTGCCTGGCGCCCGTGCCGCTGACAGCTTGAGGCACGCTTCTGTTCACGCCGGTTGTGTGCGTGTGTCCTGTGTCGTCAAACAGTGTCTTGAGTCAGTGATGTGTTGACGATGGATACCGTGCCGACATGGCGTGGATGTTCCTGCATCATGGTGATACATGGGCAAGAAAGCGCTGACAAACGATTGATTACATGATCTGACCGAATGCGCCTTGCCAATACAGTATGTCTTGTGCTCGTGATTTAGCATGATCCGACACTTTCATGGAATTTCCCTGCAGGAGGAAGCACGAGATCATGCTGATAAAAACGACGAAGCCCACCAGCATTCTGAGCGCCACCGCTCTAGCCGTCTTGCTGGCGGCATGCGGCAGTGGCTCTGATGGCGGTTCGGGGGGCGCGCCGGCCAGTAATCTGGCACCGAAGGATGCAGGCACGACCACGACGACGCCTGCCGGCGGTGCGGGGACGGCGGAGAGCAGCGCTTCGGCTGACCCTGCTGCGGGAGCCAGCAGTGCTGCCACCACCAGCCCTATCACCGAAGCCGGCATCAGTACCGAGCTGTTCGAGAAGATATTCTCCACCCAGACGGCCTATGTGCGTTTTGGACCGCGCGCTTTCCCCATCATCAGCAATTTTGCGGCCACCGAGTTTGGTTATGAACAGCCCCTGTTCGAGCCGGACCCGACCAAACAGCTGATGCAGCCCGGCGCAAGCTGGCCTGAAGAAGGGGAAGGTCATGGTATCCAGATGCTGGGCTATCAGCAGCCGGTGGCAGGCACTTTCTATTTCAACGTCTGGGCACAAGGGCAGCCGGGGCAGGCCAAGCCGGATGACAGCATGCGGCAATCCTATGCCGAGATGGCCTATGAGCTGCACAATGGCGATGGGGCACGTGACAGGCGCCTGACGCTGGGGACCACGGCCACACTTAACACCGGCCCCTTCACGACCGATGCACAGGGCAAGGATAGCTATGCCGAAACCAACAGGCTGGCGGCAGCTGCACCGAAGGTGATCCCGCGTGATGGTGTGCTCAACTACAACGAAGCCATCCAGGAATGGAAGGGAACGGATGGCCATCGCGGCTACATCAAGCTGCACATCCGCCGTGGCGATGCGCCCAACGAGGCAGCGCTGTGCCTGGTGATGGCGTCGTCCTTGCCAGATAATCCGGGGTCGACCGAGCGTCCCCTGACCCAGCGTGAGGCCTGTTCCGTCTGGCGTGTGCCCGCCAAGTGGACGGCCGAGACCGAACCCGTTTACATGGGCATCTACGTCGAGGAGGATTACAGTACCTCCGATCATGCCGTCACCTACAACAACCGGTGGTGGAAGACCAAGCCGCATCAGTATGAGCTGGAGCTGTTGCAAGGAAGTGCAGGGGGGGCAGCATCCCAGGCCGACAGCGCAGCGGGTGCAGCCGGAGCGGCCGCGGTATCGGCGCAGCCTACCGCGGCGGACACGGCTGCTGCACAGCAGGAGGCCGGCAAGCCGCAACGCCCGCAACCCGACACGGCGCCTGCCCAGGGGGATACCGCGAAACCGGTGACGCCGGCAGAGGCCCAGAAGCCGGCACCCTCCACCGAGGCCGAGGCGCAGGCACAGGAGGGTGGCGCAGCGGCACCGGCAGGCGATGCGGCCAAGCCGGGAGCACCGGCTGCGGACGCTGCCCAGCCCGGTGCAACGGCGCCGGCTGCTGATGCTGCCGCCACGACCCCGGCCGCACCGGCTACAGACGCGCCGGCCGCGGGTGAGGCTCAGCCGGGTGCCTCGGCCCCGGCAGCAGGTGCGGGCGCCACGACGGCCCCGGCTGCCGATGCCGCCAAACCAGCCGCGGACGCAGCCAGACCGGGCGCCGATGTGAGCAAGCCGGGTGCTGCTCCCGCGGGTGACGCGGCCACCGCACCGGCCACGGATGCTGCGGCCCAGCCGGGGGCAACGGCACCTGCTGCTGGTGCGGCCAAGCCGGCTGCCGACGCTGCTCAGCCGGGTGCTGCCGACACCGCCAAGCCGGCGGCCGAGTTGCCGGCCGCCCACACGGCGCCTGCCGAGGACAGCCCGGTGGATGCCTCCAACGTCGGCAACAAGTGAGTGCCATGACGCGGGCGGCCTGACACGGGCTGCCCTACCGGCGACGGCTGCGTCTTTTTTCTCCATCGCGATTGCTGTCGTCCAGGTTCAGGGTGGAAAAGGTCGGCCAGTCGTGCCGGACGACACGGCGGTATCCGCGGCAGCGTGCTACGGTGGGATGTCATCCCGTGCGTCGTTGTGGAGGATCTCTCATGTCGATCGTCAACAAGCTCGGTGCCGCCGGTCTGTGCCTCGGTCTGGGGGCCGGTGTGCTGTTTCCTTCATCGACCTGGGCGGCAGAGCGCTTGCAACCTGCCCGTGCCGGGGCGCCTGTTGCGGATACTGCGAAGGCGGTGAAACAGGCCGCAAGGCAGGCGCCAGACACCGGACCAGGCAAGGGGGCGCTGCTCGATGAAGCGGCGGTCCGCACACTGCTGAGTCAGGGGGCTGACCCGGCCGTCAGCCTGCAATCGATCCATCAGCATCAGGGCCGCTATGTGCTGCATATGGCCTACGAGGCGAAGCAGCTGCCAGATCCGGCGCCCTACATTGCCGCGGTGGCACGTGCCCTGCTTGGCCAGGCCCAGGTGCTGGCACGGCATGGCGTGCCTGTCGAGAATCTCTGGCTGAAGGCTTACGTGCCCGAGATTGTGTACGATGCCCAGGGCAAGGCCAGCGTGGGGCGTGGGCGGCAGCAGGTGCTGTCGCTGATCGTCTACAGGCAGGACTATGACAACGCCAACTGGGCGCAGCTGACGCCGCCGGTGTTGCTCGACCTGGCCGAGGTTTCATTCAGCCCGGCGGGGCGTCTGGCAGCCCGCCTGTATTGCCGGCAGCAGGCCGGTGCCGATGCTGCTCAGCTGTTCTGCGCGGCCGTGGCCTCTGGCAGGAAGAAAGCAGCGATGTCCGCAATGTTCGCGGGCATGGCCAAGCCGTGAAGTGGGGGGATGGCCCGGCAGTGAAGCAGGGGCATGGCCCAAGACCATGATGAGGGTGGGCTCCTGCCGTCAGCAGCTGCACCGGGCATGACCGGGATGGCCCGCCTGTTGGTTTTTGGATGCGTTTCGCGTGCCCTTGGCGGGGCATTCGCGCTGGCCGGCGTGTTTTTGCGCTATGGTGCTGTCATCGATGGGCTTGATGCTGCAAGGAGCAAAAAATGGCAGGCTGGTTTGAACTCAGCAAAAGCAGTGACGGGCAGTTCCGTTTCGTTCTGAAGGCCGGCAATGCCGAGACCATCCTGACGAGCGAGCTGTACAAGGAGAAGGCCTCGGCCAACAACGGCATTGCCTCGGTGCAGGCCAATTGCGGCAACGACAACCGCTATGAGAAGAAGACGGCGGCCAACGGCAAGTTCCACTTCAACCTGAAGGCGGCCAATGGCCAGGTGATCGGCACCAGCCAGCTCTATGCCACCGAGGCCGACCGCGACAAGGGCATCGCCAGTGTCAGGGCCAACGGCGTCAGTACCGAGGTGAAGGACAAGATCGGATCTGCGTGATCCTGCAGACCATGCGCCAGACCTGTGCAAGGCAGGCGGCGCATGGGAGCTTTTGTCATGGCTTGGGCTGCTCGTTGCGCACACCGGCGATGACGTGACCGGTGGGGGCGCGGGCGCTGGCGGCCGATTCGCAGTGGCCGGTCTGGTCGTCGAAGAAGAAGTCGGGCTCGAATTCGCGCAGGAACGGGCCTTTTTCCAGGCCTCCCAGAAACAGCGCCTCGTCCACCTCCACCTGCCAGGCCATCAGGGTGCGGATGGCGCGCTCGTGTGCAGGGGCGCTGCGGGCCGTGACCAGTGCCGTGCGGATGCGCATGTCGGGGGGCGAGTTCTGGCGCAGCCGATGCAGGGCTTCGAGCAGCGGCTTGAAGGGGCCGGGCGGAAGCGGGGTATTGGCCTTGTCCACTTCGTGGCTCTGAAAGGCGTTCAGGCCCTGGCTGGCGTAGATGCGCTCGGCCTCGTCGGAAAACAGGACCGAGTCGCCGTCGAAGGCGATGCGCACCTCGTCGGGGTGGGAGATCGCCTGTTGCTGAGAATGCGGGTAGACGCGCGCGGCCGGAAAGCCGGCCTCCAGGGCCGCACGCACGTCGTCGGCATTGGCCGACAGGAACAGGTGTGCGCCCAGCGGCTTGAGGTAGGCATAGGGTGAGCGTCCGCGCGTGAAGACGCCGCGTTCCATTTCGATGCCGTGGTGGGTGGCCGAGCGGAAGGCACGCATGCCGCTGGTGGGGTCGTTGCGCGAGAGCAGCACCACGTCCACACGCCGTTCGCCGCCCCGGTTGAAGGCCAGCAGCTTTTTCACCAGCGGCATGGCCACGCCACCGGGGGCGGGCTGATCGAGCAGCTCCAGCTGGCGCGCCATGTAGGCGTGGTCGTCACCGGCCTCGAAGAGCAGGTTTTCTTCCTCGAAATCGAGCAGGGCACGTGACGAGATGGCAACGATCAGCTGGCTGGGTGGCGGAGGCATGGTAACGGATAACGGTGGAGTCATCGGCGGTGCGCGCGCCTGCAAGGGGCGGGCGGGCCGGATCGGCCAAGCATGCCCGCCTGTGGCGGCCGGGTCAAGCATGGCCGGCGGAGTGCATCTGCCGTTGTCGCCAGCAGACGTGACACCTGCTGCCCCAGCGTCTGGCGCAGGGAGACATGGGATTGTGGGGACTGTGGCGACGGGCTGTCTTCTGGCGGGGGCGGCAGGGGGTATCATCCGGCGATGAGGTGATTGCGCCCGGACGCGATGTCGCGCAGCCGCCTGTCTTCTGCCACCGCTGGCCGGCACGTGTCCGGGGTGTGTGGCGTGCCCGCCGATCCGGCCGCTGCCGGTACAGCGCCTTTCCTTCCGACCCGCAGGTTCGTTCATGAAATTCCGTTTTCCGATCGTCATCATTGATGAAGACTGGCGTGCCGACTCGGCCAGTGGCCTGGGCATCCGTGCACTGGCCAAGGCCATCGAGGAGCAGGGTACCGAAGTGGTGGGGGGCTTCACCTATTTCGATGTGGCGATGGTGGCACACCAGGCCGCCCGGGCCTCGGCCTTCATCGTCTCGATCGATGACGAGGAGATCAACGAGGAAGGTCCGGAGGGGCCGGCCATTGCCGATCTGCGTGCCTTCATCCGTGAAACCCGTCGCCGCAACGCCGATATCCCGATCTTCCTGTTTGGCGAGACGCGCACCTCGCAGCACATCCCCACCGAGATCCTGAAGGAGCTGCACGGCTTCATTCACATGTTTGAGGATACGCCGGAGTTCGTCGCGCGCATCATCATCCGTGAGGCTACAAACTATCTCAATTCGCTGGCGCCGCCGTTCTTCAAGGCCCTGGTGCATTACGCCAATGACGGCTCGTACAGCTGGCACTGCCCCGGGCATTCGGGGGGCGTGGCCTTTCTCAAGAGCCCGGTCGGGCAGATGTTCCACCAGTTCTTTGGCGAGAACATGCTGCGGGCCGATGTCTGCAATTCGGTCGACGAGCTGGGGCAGCTGCTGGATCACACCGGGCCGGTGGCGCGCTCGGAAACCAATGCGGCGCGCATCTTCAATGCCGATCACCTGTTCTTCGTCACCAACGGCACGTCCACGTCCAACAAGATCGTCTGGCATTCCGAGGTGGCACGGGATGATGTGGTGCTGGTGGACCGCAACTGCCACAAGAGCATCCTGCACGCCATCATCATGAGTGGCACGGTACCCATCTTCCTGCAGCCCACACGCAATCACCTGGGCATCATCGGTCCGATCCCGCAGGAGGAGTTCAGCCGCGAGAACATCCAGAAGAAGATCGAGGCCAATCCGCTGGTGAAGGACAAGCGTGTCCGGCCGCGGGTGATGACGATCACGCAGTCGACCTATGACGGCATTCTGTACAACGTCGAGATGATCAAGGACGAGCTGCAGGATTATGTCGAGAACCTGCACTTTGATGAGGCCTGGCTGCCCCATGCCAGCTTTCATCCGCTCTACCACCAGATGCACGCCATCGGTGCCAACCGGCCACGCTCGACCAATGCGCTGGTGTTTGCCACGCAGTCGACGCACAAGCTGCTGGCCGGGCTGTCGCAGGCTTCCCAGATCCTGGTGCAGGATTCGGACACCCGCAAGCTGGACCGGCATCGCTTCAATGAAAGTTATCTGATGCACACCTCGACATCGCCGCAGTATTCGATCATCGCCTCATGCGATGTGGCGGCAGCGATGATGGAGGCACCGGGCGGGACGGCGCTGGTGCAGGAATCGCTGACCGAGGCACGCGATTTCCGCAAGGCGATGCGCAAGGTCGAGGCCGAGTATGAAGGGTCGTGGTGGTTCCGCGTCTGGGGCCCCGAGAAGCTGGGCAAGCTGATCGAGCAGCAGGACTGGATGCTGGGCGCCAACGAGAAATGGCATGGCTTCGGGCCGGTGCAGCCGGGCTTCAACATGCTCGATCCGATCAAGGCAACGATCATCACGCCGGGACTGGACATCGATGGCGAGTTTGCCGAAAACGGCATTCCGGCCGCGGTGGTCACCAAGTACCTGGCCGAACACGGTGTGGTGGTCGAAAAGACCGGGCTGTATTCCTTCTTCGTGATGTTCACGATCGGCATCACCAAGGGGCGCTGGAACACGCTGGTGACCGAGCTTCAGCAGTTCAAGTCGGATTACGACGAGAACCAGCCGCTGTGGCGGGTGATGCCCGAATTCGTTGCGGCCCATCCGATGTACGAGCGCATGGGCCTGCGCGATCTGTCCACCCGCATCCACGATGCCTACCGCGAGCACGACGTGGCGCGCGTGACAACCGAGATGTATCTGTCGGACATGGTCCCGGCGATGAAGCCCTCGGATGCCTACGAGTGCCTGACGCACCGTCAGGTGGAGCGGGTACCCATCGACTTTCTGGAAGGGCGGGTGACGACGATGCTGGTGACGCCGTATCCACCGGGCATTCCGCTCCTGATTCCGGGCGAGCGCTTCAACGGCACGATCGTCGAATACCTGAAGTTCGTGCGCAGCTTCAACCGGCGCTTTCCGGGCTTTCAGACCGATGTGCACGGGCTGGTGGCCGAGCCGTCGATCAATGGCGAGGTGCGCTACTTCGTCGATTGCGTCGCCCGCGAGCGCGAGCCGGCGCAGGGCTGAAAACCGGTCTTCAGTGCCCGCGGGGGATGGGCGGGCGAGGCTTGTTGCGGGCGGGCGCCCGAGGCAGCGGTGTGTGGATCAGCAGCGTGCCCGCCGCCACGTCGTAGAGGGTGCGACGGCGGGGATCGATCATGGCCCAGGCAAAGGGCAGGAAGAAGAGCAGGAGCCACCACGGCGACGACTGCCAGACCAGCGCCAGCCCGCCCCACCAGAGTGCCGAGGCCACGGTGTAGCGCCACAGGGCGCGCCCGGGGCTGATCGGGCCTTGCCGGCCGTCATCGCGTACCAGGCGTATGCCCAGTGTCTTCATCGGCAGGCTCCAGCGGCCGTTGCTCCAGAACCAGCCAAAGTAGAGCGCAAGCACGCCAAACAGGTAGAGCTGGAACAGCAGCCGGTGCGGACCGGCTCCGCCCTGATATTGGCTGAGTGCCGAAAAGGCATAGCCAAAGAAGAAGACGATGCCGAACAGGATCACGCCCTCGTAGACGATGGCCATGAAGCGCCGCCAGAGCGAGGCGGGGGGGTAGGGGGGCGCAGCGGCAGGGCGGGGCTCGCTGGCGGGCGGGCCTGAGCGGGGAAGGGGCGTGTCCGGCGTCATCAGCGGGGAGAGGCGGCAGGCGAGGGCGTGGGGGAGTCGGGGGCAGGCGAGGCGTCGGGGCGGGGCTCGGGTTGCCACGAGCGGCGGATGAGGGTTCGCAGGCTCTCCATCGGTACGGCCCCCTGGGCGTGATTGTCAGGGTGCTGGCCGGGAATGGGGTTGGCGGGATGGCGGGCCAGGCCGTTATGGCGGGCCGAAGCCTCGCGCTCGGCGGCTTCGGCGCGACGAAGGGCTTCGCGCTCGGCCCAGCTGAGGGCACGGTAATGCTCCCAGGCCCGCATGCGCTCGGGCATCGGGTGGCGGCGGCTGTGCTGATGGTTGATGCGGGCGATGTGCCGTTCTTCGGGCGACATGTTGGCCCATTCGAGGATGCGCCGGTGAGCCCGGCGGCGCTGGGCTTCGGGCAGCGTCTGCATCCGTCCGGCAAAGGCCAGCCATGAGCGTCGCTCGGCCATTGGCCAGGTGTTCCATTCGGGGGCAAAGGGGGCCAGGATTTCCTGCTGGGTCTCGTCGAGATCATCCCAGGCGGGATGGAACAGCGCGGACAGTACCGGCAGCTCGAAAGCGGGGCCGGCTGCCAGGTGGGTGGCGTCGCCGCCGGGCGCAGCCGCCGGCAGCGGTGGGCAGGGTTCGGCCGGCAGGAAAGGTTCGGTCGGCAGGACAGGGGGCGGCACGGAACCGGGGAGCCGCAGTGCGGACGCTTCCGCCTGAGGTGGAAGCGGGGGCTTACCGGGTGGCAGGGGAGCGGCCGATGAGCCCGCGGGAAGGAGCAGGGCAGCAGTCAGGGTCAGGGCCAGGGACGATGTGATCGCGGCAGGCATGACGGACAGGATCAGCGGTGCGAGGCAGACAGGGAGGTGTGCATGCGGCCGTTGCGCAGGTGAGCGGCAAAGCCATTGTCGGTGTAGGCCGAGAGGGGAACTTCAGCGGTCAGCATCTCCGTGTAGGCATCGGCCTGCCGGATGGCGGATTGTTCCTGGTTGAACAGGCTGCCGGCCAGTGCGGCCAGTGCCAGCAGCACGGCGGGCACGACGGTGGCTGCCAGACGCACCCAGCGCGGGCCGTGCCAGTGCTCGCCGAAACGGCGGATGCCTGCCGGTCGTCGTGATGGCCGGGTGGCCGGGGACGCGGCACCGCGGGCCTGGGCGTCGAAGCGGTCGAGGGCGTGCTCGCGGGCGACGGCCAGGCGCGACAGGATGTGGGCCGGGAGGTCATCGGCTGCCGAATCGAGCAGACGGCACAGGCGGCGGGCGGTCAGGTCGTCGTTCATGGGGAGATGCCTTGGGCACGCAAGGCTTTTGCAAGGGCGTGGATGGCGCGGGAACAGTGGGTCTTGACGCTGCCTTCGGAGCAGCCCATCAGCCGGGCGGTCTCTGCGACGTCCATTTCTTCCCAGTAACGCATGATGAAGGCCTCGCGTTGACGGGGGGGCAGACGCTGGATCTCGGCCTCGATCAGCCGGATGGCCTGTGCCTGTGCGGCTTCGTCGGCGGCATCGGGGGCACTGCGCTCATGGTCGGCCAGCAGGCTGTCGAGCGGGTCGGGGTCGTCGTCGCCGGCATTGTGGCCGGGCAGGGACGAGAACAGCGTCACCCAGGTGCGGCGCACCTTCTGGCGGCGGAAATGGTCGTGGATGGCGTTCTGCAGGATGCGCTGGAACAGCGGCGCCAGCTCGGCCGGCGGGCGGTCTGCGTATTTTTCGATGAGCTTGAGCATCGCATCCTGGACGATGTCCAGGGCTGCCTCATCGTCGCGGACGGCATAGACGGCCTGCTTGAAGGCCCTGCGCTCGACCCCGGCGAGAAATTCCGATATTTCCGGTCGAGTCGCCATAGGGCGTTGATGGTAGCATGTCGGCTGGTCGCTCCCGGCTGACGGGTGGCGTCCAGCCATGTCCGGGGCAGCTCACAAGGCTGTCACGGGATGGGGGCTTTCTGCGGGATGGTGCCGCTTGCCCGGGCCAGGGCTGGCGGCAGATGCGGGGGCCGGAACCAGTCGACCAGTCGTTGTCAGGGTCTGTCTCGGTGCGGAGGTATGGGCCGCGCTGGGGCCGGCGGACGACCGGATCATTCTGACAAGAGGAAAAACAATGGAACTTACCGGCGCGGAAGTTTTGGTCCGTTGCCTGGAGGAAGAGGGCGTCAAGTACGTCTTTGGCTACCCGGGTGGCGCGGTTCTCTACATTTACGACGCTCTTTACGGTGCCCGCAAGCTCAAGCATGTGCTGGTGCGGCACGAGCAGGCGGCTGTTCACGCGGCGGATGCCTATTCCCGGTCGACCGAAGAGGTCGGGGTGGCCGTGGTCACCTCAGGGCCAGGGCTGACCAATGCCGTGACGGGCATCGCCACCGCCTACATGGATTCGATCCCGATGGTGGTCATCAGCGGCCAGGTGCCTTCGGCGGCCATCGGTGAAGATGCCTTCCAGGAGTGCGATGCCATCGGCATCACCCGTCCCTGCGTCAAGCACAACTTCCTGGTCAAGGATGTCCGCGATCTGGCGGTCACGATCAAGAAGGCTTTCCATATCGCCCGCACCGGGCGTCCCGGTCCTGTGCTGGTCGACATCCCCAAGGATGTCTCGCGCGACAAGGTCGGCTTTGATTACCCGAAGTCGGTGACGATGCGCTCGTACAACCCGGTGGTCAAGGGGCATCAGGGCCAGATGAAGAAGGCGCTGCAGCTGCTGCTGGCCGCCGAGCGGCCCATGATTTACGTCGGTGGTGGCGTGGTGCTGGGCAATGCCTCGCCGGTGCTGAACGAGCTGGTCGACAAGCTGGGCTTTCCGTGCACGACCACGCTGATGGGCCTGGGGGCCTACCGTGCCAGCGACCCCAAATGGGTGGGCATGCCGGGCATGCACGGCACCTACGAGGCCAACATGGCGATGCAGCACTGTGACGTGCTGCTGGCCATCGGCGCGCGCTTCGATGACCGCGTGATCGGCAATCCCAAGCATTTTGCGCAGATCGCCCACAAGATCATCCACATCGATGTCGATCCGTCGTCGATCTCCAAGCGTGTCAAGGTCGATGTGCCGATCGTCGGCGACGTGGGCGAATGCATGGGCGCGCTGCTGTCGCTGCTGGAGGCTGCCTTCAGCGCCGGCGAGAGCACCAACACCCGGGCGCTCAAGAGCTGGTGGGAGCAGATCAACGAGTGGCGCAAGAAGGACTGCCTTGGCTACGATCAGGGCGGTGACCGGATCAAGCCGCAGTTCGTGGTCGAAAAGCTCTGGCAGGTGACGCATGGTGATGCCTTCATCACCTCGGACGTAGGCCAGCACCAGATGTTCGCCGCACAGTTCTACCGCTTCGACAAGCCGCGGCGCTGGATCAATTCCGGTGGGCTGGGCACGATGGGCGTGGGCCTGCCCTATGCGATGGGCGTGCTGATGGCGCACCCGGGGGCACAGGTAGCCTGCATCACCGGCGAAGGCTCGATCCAGATGTGCATCCAGGAGCTCTCCACCTGCAAGCAGTATCACCTGCCGGTCAAGATCATCAACCTCAACAACGGTTCGCTGGGGATGGTGCGTCAGTGGCAGCAGATCGAGTACGACGGCCGCTATTCCGAATCCTACCTGCAGGCGCTGCCCGATTTCGTGGCGCTGGCCGAAGCCTACGGCCACGTGGGCATGCGCATCGAGAAGCCCGAGGATGTGGAAGGGGCGCTGCGCGATGCCTTCGGCAAGTACAAGGATCGCACGGTCTTCCTCGACTTCATCATCGATCCCACCGAAAACGTCTGGCCGATGGTCCAGAGCAGCAAGGGCCTGACCGAGATGCTGCTCAGCGCCGCCGACCTCTGATTGCAGGAGCACCCGATGAAACACATCATTTCCGTGCTGCTGGAAAACGAGCCTGGCGCACTGTCGCGGGTGGTGGGCCTGTTTTCCGCCCGTGGCTACAACATCGAATCGCTGACGGTGGCCCCCACCGAGGATCCGTCGCTGTCGCGGATGACGATCGTCTCCAGCGGCTCGGCCGAAATCCTGGAGCAGATCACCAAGCATCTCAACCGCCTGATCGACGTGGTGAAGGTGCTGGAGCTGACCGAATCACCCTACATCGAGCGTGAGCTGATGCTCATCAAGGTGCGGGCGGTGGCCAGCAAGGATCGTGACGAGATGAAGCGGATGGCCGACATCTTCCGGGGCCGCATCATCGACGTGACCGACAAGGCCTACACGATCGAGCTGACCGGCAATTCGCGCAAGCTTGACAGCTTCATCGCTGCGCTGGGTGAAGCCGTGATCCTCGAAACGGTGCGTACCGGCAGCTGTGGCATCGCCCGTGGCGAGCGCGTGCTCAGGATCTGACCGCCCATCCGGTCGCACCACGCGATCGACCCCACCCTGTCCCGGCGCCGGAAGGCGGTGCCGGGCTTCCCTTTCACCCGGTTTTACTGGAACCTCGCAATGAAAGTTTTCTACGACAAGGACACCGATCTCAAGCTCATCAAAGGCAAGAAGGTTGCCATCATCGGTTATGGCTCGCAGGGCCATGCCCATGCGCTGAACCTGAAGGATTCGGGGGTCGACGTGACGGTCGGCGTGCGCGTGGGTGGCCCTTCCGA
Organism: Lautropia sp.; assembly: GCA_030532425.1. GTDB lineage: Bacteria > Pseudomonadota > Gammaproteobacteria > Burkholderiales > Burkholderiaceae_E > Lautropia. The sequence goes on from JAUNLD010000022.1 coordinate 34,193, forward strand.
GGCCAAGGCCAAGGGCGCCGGCCTGAAGGTGGCCCCGGTGGCCGATGCCGTCAAGGATGCCGATGTCGTGATGATCCTGATGCCGGACGAGAACATCGCCAAGGCCTACAGGAAGGACATCGAGCCGAACCTGAAGCAGGGCGCCGTGCTGGCCTTCGCCCACGGTTTCAATGTCCACTATGGTCAGGTGCAGCCGCGCGAGGATCTGGACGTGGTGATGATCGCGCCGAAGGCTCCGGGCCACACGGTGCGCGGCACCTATGCGGCCGGTGGCGGTGTGCCCTGCCTGGTGGCGGTGCATCAGGACAAGTCGGGTTCGGCCCGTGATCTGGCCCTGTCGTACGCGGCCGCCATCGGTGGTGGCCGTGCCGGCATCATCGAGACCAACTTCCGTGAAGAGACCGAGACCGACCTGTTCGGCGAGCAGGCCGTGCTGTGCGGCGGTGCGGTCGAGCTCATCAAGGCCGGCTTCGAGACGCTGGTCGAGGCTGGCTATGCACCCGAGATGGCCTATTTCGAGTGCCTGCACGAGCTGAAGCTGATCGTCGACCTGATCTACGAGGGCGGCATCGCCAACATGAACTACTCGATCTCGAACAACGCCGAGTTCGGTGAGTACGTGACCGGTCCGCGCATCATCACCGACGAGACCAAGGCCGAGATGAAGCGTGTGCTGAAGGACATCCAGACCGGCGAATACGCCAAGGCCTTCATCCTCGAAACCCGTGCCGGCGGTCCGGCCCTGGAGGCACGCCGCCGCCTGAACGCCGAGCACCAGATCGAGGTGGTGGGCGAGAAGCTGCGCGGCATGATGCCCTGGATCAAGGCCAACAAGCTGGTCGACAAGTCGAAGAACTGATGACGGGCCGTGGGGCAGGGTGGTTTTTTCACCCGGCCCCGGCTTGCATCCCACGCCCCGAGGCGATCTAATCGGCACCATGAGCGAACAGAATCTTTCTTCAGATGATGTCATCAGCCATCCGTCGGGTGGCCATGAGCGCCTGCCGACCGAATGGCAGGACTGGATCTCGACCAACGTGCTGCGTGGCTGTGATCGTGCCGAGATGGTGAAGATCATGGTTGACAACGGTTTTGACCCGGTTTTTGCCGGGCATGCCGTGGGCATCCTGGCCGATATCGGGGCGCGTGTGCGGGCCATGCCTGATGGGCTGGCCTCACTGACCGGAGAATCCTCCTATCAGACCTCGCCGATCCGTCTGCCGGCGCTCACCCCGCGCTTCACCGTGGCCGACCGCGAGGTCGAGCTGGTCTGCGTGATGGACCAGCCCAACATCGCCGTGATCCGTGGCCTGCTGTCGGATGAGGAGTGTGACGAGCTGGTGCGGCTGTCGCAAGGCAAGATGAAGGTCTCGGAGGTGGTCGACCGCGAGAGCGGTGGCAGCTACCAGAGCAGCGTGCGCAAGAGCGAGGGCAGCCATTTCGAGCGGGGCGAGAACGAGCTGGTCGAACGCGTCGAGGCGCGTATCGCCGCGCTGGTGGGGCTGCCGGTCAATCGTGGCGAACCCTTGCAGATGCTGCACTATGGCCCCGGTGGTGAGTACAAGGCGCACCAGGATTTCTTCGATCCGGCCGATCCGGGCACGGCTGTGCTGACGGCTGTCGGTGGCCAGCGCATCGCCACGCTGGTGATCTACCTGAACGAGGTCGAGGAGGGCGGAGAGACGGCCTTCCCCGAGATCGGTTTTTCGGTCAAGGCCATCAAGGGCTCGGCTGTCTATTTCGAGTATGTCAATGCCGCCGGACAGCTGGACACCCGCTGTCTGCATGCCGGCATGCCGGTGATCCGTGGTGACAAGTGGATCATGACCAAGTGGCTGCGTGAGCGACCTTATGAACAGTAGTCCTGAGCCGCGGGGCGTCGACGTGTCCGGCAGACGGCGGGGCACGCTGCGTCGCGCAGGGGCCGGGCTGCCCCGGCTGCACTCGTTCAGGGCGCGCCGCGACCGGACGGCCTCTCCCGCATCGATTGCCGGCCGGCGTCTCGGGGCAGCGGCGGCGCCGGCGATGCCCCCGGTGCCCCCGGCAGGGGCGACACGCCCGCAGGCGGCAGGTGCGCCACCCCGTCGCGCCATCTACCTGCTGCCCAATGCCTTCACCACCGGCAACCTGTTCTGCGGGTTCTTCTCCATCGTCATGGCGATGCAGGGCCAGTTCCAGTGGGCGGCCATCGCCATCTTTCTGGCCATGTTCCTCGACAGTCTCGATGGTCGTGTGGCGAGAATGACCAACAGCCAGAGTGCCTTTGGCGAGCAGTACGACTCGCTGGCCGACATGATCTCGTTCGGGGCGGCGCCGGCGCTGGTGATCTACTCGTGGGCGTTGTCGGGCATTGGCAAGATGGGCTGGCTGGCGGCTTTCGTCTATGTGGCAGGTGCCGCGTTGCGACTGGCCCGTTTCAACACCAACATCAAGGTCGTCGACAGGCGCTTCTTCCAGGGCTTGCCTAGTCCGTCGGCGGCGGCCCTGGTCACCGGACTGGTCTGGGTGGCCACCGACTGGCGTGATGCGCGCTGGATCGATGCCACCGGGGCCGATCTTGACTGGCTGGCGTGGATCGTCACCGTCTATGCCGGCCTGTCGATGGTGTCGAACTCGCCGTTCTATTCGTTCAAGGATTTCAACCTGCGACGGGCGGTGCCTTTCGTCGTGCTGATCCTGCTGATGCTCGGTCTGGTACTGATCTCCTCGGATCCACCCAGCATCCTGTTCCTGCTGTTCATGGGTTATGGCATCTCGGGTCATGTGACGATGCTGATGCGCTACATGCGCCGCCGCCGCCGTGCGCGCCGTGGCGAGGCGCCTCCCGGCGTCTGAACAGCGCACCGGGGAAAGTTTGACCCCCGTTTTTGACGGGGGATAGAATGCAGGAATACCCTCCCCACCGTCTCGTCCGTTCCGTCCGGCCTGTATCGCCGGCGGGCAGTGCCTGACGGCCAACTCCCTTCTTCACGGATCCGTATCCATGCCAGAAACCACGAATACCAATGGCAAGCGTCGCCCGCTGGTGATGGGCAACTGGAAGATGAACGGCCGGCTTGCCGCCAACGAGGCGTTGCTGTCGTCGCTGACATCTTCACTGGCCGAGGGCTTCGATGCCATCGACCTTGCCATCTGCACCCCGTTTCCGTACCTGTCCCAGGCCAGGACCTTGCTGGCTGGTTCGGCCATCACGGTGGGGGCCCAGAACCTGTCGGCGCAGCAGGATGGTGCCTATACGGGTGAGGTCTCGTCCGGCATGCTGACCGACCTGGGCATCCGCTGGGTGCTGGTGGGCCATTCCGAGCGTCGCCAGATGTATGGTGAAACCGATGAGGTGGTGGCGGCCAAGGCCCAGACGGCGATCGACGCCGGCCTGGTGCCCGTGATCTGCATTGGCGAAACCCTTGAAGAGCGCAAGACCGGCGAGACCGAAGTCGTGCTGGCACGTCAGCTGGATGCGGTGCTGCCGGTGCTGGAGCGCCAGCCGGCCTCGGCCTTCGTGCTGGCCTACGAACCCGTCTGGGCCATCGGCACGGGCCTGACGGCCTCTCCCGAACAGGCACAGGCCGTCCACCAGTTCCTGCGTGACCGCCTGGCCTCCAGCGGTTATGCTGCGGCGCCGTCGGTCCGTATCCTGTATGGTGGTTCGGTCAAGGCTGGCAACGCGGCCGAGCTGTTTGCCAATCCCGACGTGGATGGCGGCCTGATCGGCGGTGCGTCGCTGGTGGCCACCGAATTCACCGGCATCGCCCGCGCAGCGGCCGACAGCCTCGGAGCCTGAGCACCTGATGAGCACTGTCATTCATTCCGTCGCACTGGTTCTGCTGGTGCTTTCCGCCCTGGGCGTGATCCTGCTCGTCCTCCTTCAGCATGGCAAGGGGGCCGACATGGGGGCCGCCTTCGGTTCCGGTGCTTCCGGCAGCCTTTTTGGTGCAACGGGATCGGCCAACTTCCTGTCCCGCCTGACAGGTATCTGCGCCACCGTGTTCTTTGCCAGTACCGTCACGCTGGCCTTCATTGCCCACCCCGGCGACCGGGGGGCAGGGAATGCCGAAGGCGGCAGCAGCCTGATGGACAATGTCGAGGTCTCGCCGGCCTCGTCAGTGCCGGTGATGCCGGGCGAGGCATCGACCGCTTCGCCTGCAGACAGCAGCAATGCCGTGCCGGAAGGTCCGGCTGCCGCGGGCGCTGTGGACAAAAAAGCGACGCCTGCAGCTGATTCGTCGGCCAAGGACGCGACAAACGACAAATCTGTCGCTAAAATGCCAGCTGCTTCTACGGAAGGAGACACGGCCGCTTCGGGCGGCAAAAAAGCTGCTGGTGCGCTCGCGCCGGCCAGCGATTCCAAGTAGAATGGCCTGATTGCCGACGTGGTGAAATTGGTAGACACGCTATCTTGAGGGGGTAGTGGCGAAAGCTGTGCGAGTTCGAGTCTCGCCGTCGGCACCAATGGTATGTTTACCGGCAGATGTCTTGTAGATGCTGCCGGTTTCCTTGTTTTGAGGCTTAACCTTCGTATCGGTTAAAGGGGTTAAATCGTGGATCTTGGCAACTATCTACCGGTTTTGCTCTTTTTGATCGTCGGTGCGCTGGTCGGTGTCGGGCCGATGATGATCGGCAAGCTGCTCGGGCCTTCCCGCCCTGATCCCGAAAAGCTCTCCGCCTACGAATGCGGATTTGAAGCCTTTGGCGACGCCCGGATGCAGGTCGACATCCGCTACTATCTGGTTGCCATCCTGTTCATCCTGTTTGATCTTGAAATTGCCTTCCTGTTTCCGTGGGCAGTTTCGCTGGGCACCATCGGTTTTGTCGGCTTCATGTCGATGATGGTATTTCTGGGCATTCTGGTCGTTGGCTTTGTCTACGAGTGGGGCAAAGGGGCCCTCGACTGGGAGTGACCCGTGTGCGCCATCGGCGCCACCCGCCATTTCCAGAGCCAACCATCGTCTGCCGTCCTGACACAGCTTCATCCCCTGTGAGACGTGCATGAGTATCGAGGGCGTTCTGAACGAGGGGTTTGTCACCACAAACCTCGACAAGCTGATTAACTGGACCCGCACCGGTTCGTTGTGGTCGATGACCTTCGGCCTGGCCTGCTGTGCCGTCGAGATGATGCACGCCGGTGCGTCCCGCTATGACCTCGACCGTTTTGGCGTGATCTTTCGGCCCAGTCCGCGGCATTCCGACGTGATGATCGTGGCGGGCACGCTGTGCAACAAGATGGCGCCCGCACTGCGCAAGGTGTACGACCAGATGTCCGAGCCACGCTGGGTGATCTCGATGGGATCCTGTGCCAACGGCGGGGGCTATTATCATTATTCCTATTCGGTGGTGCGGGGCTGTGACCGCATCGTGCCGGTCGACATCTATGTGCCGGGCTGTCCACCGACGGCCGAAGCGCTGATCTACGGCATCATCCAGCTGCAGCGCAAGATTCGAGAAACCTACACCATCGCGCGCTCATGAGCCTGAACACCCTGGTAGAAGCCCTGCAGGACGTTCTTGGCGAACGCATCCTGGCCCTGTCCACGGCCCTCGACCAGGTGACGGTCGAGATCAGCGCCGATTGTCACCGTGTGGTCTGTGAGCGCTTGCGGGATGATCCCCGCCTCGGTTTCGAGGTGATGATCGACCTCTGCGGCATCGACTATTCCACCTACGGCAATACCGAATGGGATGGTCCGCGCTTTGCCGTGGTGTTGCAGCTGCTCAGCATCCGCCACAACCAGCGGATGCGGCTGCGGGCCTTCTGTACGGATGATGAAGCACCGGCGATCGAGTCCGTCACCGACATCTGGCCCTGTGCCAACTGGTTCGAGCGGGAAGCCTTCGACCTGTTCGGCATCGTCTTCCCCGGTCATCCCGACCTGCGCCGCATCCTCACCGATTACGGTTTCATCGGGCACCCGTTCCGCAAGGATTTTCCCATTTCCGGCTATACGGAAATGCGCTACGACGAGCAGCTGCGGCGCGTCGTCTACCAGCCCGTCACCATCGAGCCACGCGACAACGTGCCCCGTGTCGTGCGCGAATCCGGCTATGCGGCCGGTATCGACCCAGACAACCACTAAGGCAAGTCATGGCCGAGATCAAGAACTACACCCTGAACTTCGGGCCTCAGCACCCGGCCGCGCACGGGGTGCTGCGGCTGGTGCTGGAGATGGATGGCGAGGTGGTGCAACGCGCCGACCCGCACATCGGCCTGTTGCACCGGGCCACCGAGAAGCTGGCCGAAACCCGCACCTATCTGCAGGCGCTGCCCTACATGG
>JAUNLD010000103.1 GCA_030532425.1 Lautropia sp.
CAGGGCGCACTGCTCGACATCGACCACGGCACCTATCCCTTCGTCACCAGCAGCAACTGCGTGGCCGGGGCCGCCGCAGCCGGCGCTGGCATCGGTCCGGGGCATCTCAACTATGTGCTCGGCATCGCCAAGGCCTACACCACCCGGGTCGGCAGTGGTCCGTTCCCCACCGAGCTGCTTGACGAAACCGGCAAGCGCCTGGCCACACGTGGCAACGAATTCGGCTCCGTCACCGGCCGGCCACGCCGTTGCGGCTGGTTCGATGCCGTCATCATGCGCCGCTCGATCGAGATCAACGGTGTCTCGGGCCTGTGCCTGACCAAGCTCGACGTCCTCGATGGGCTGGACACCGTGCGCATCTGCACCCATTACGAGATGAGCATGCCCGACGGCAGTACCCGGCGGGTCGACCGTCTGCCCACCGGTGCAGCCGCCGTGGCCCGCTGCACCGCCGTCTACGAAGACATGCCCGGCTGGCAGGAAAGCACCCAGGGCGCCCGCCAGTGGGAAGACCTGCCCGTCAACGCCCGCCGCTACGTCGAACGGCTGGCCGAACTCTGTCAGGCTCCGATCGACATCATCTCCACCGGCCCCGACCGCGACGAAACCATCGTCCGCAAACACCCCGGCAAACAGGGTTGATCCAATTCTTCACGCACCACAGACATCAGACATCCCATGAGCGACGGACATCTCTATTGCGACTGGACCGACTATCATCGCCTGATCGAACAGCTGGCCCTGCAGGTGCATGAATCCGGCTGGCAATTCGATGCCGTCATCGCCCTGGCGCGTGGCGGCCTGCGTGTCGGTGACGTGCTGTCGCGGATCTTCGAGCGGCCGCTGGGTGTGCTCACCACCAGCTCTTACCGCACCAGCGGCAACGTCGTCGGGCAGGGTGAACTGAAGATCGGCTCCACCATCAGCTCGGCCGAAGACGTCACCACCGGCCGCATCCTGCTCGCCGATGATCTGGTCGACTCGGGCGTGACGCTGCAGAAACTGCTGCCCGTGCTGCGTGAACGCCATCCCGGCATCACCGAGATTCGCACCGCCGTGCTCTGGCAGAAATCGGTCTCGGTCTATCGGCCAGACTACTGCGTGGTACGCATGGACGACAGCCCCTGGATCCATCAACCCTTCGAGCTGTACGAAGGCTGTGACATCGAAGCCCTGCGCCAGGGTTCCCCGACGATGGCCGCCTATCAGGTGGCGGCTCGGCAAGGCTGAAGTTCCAAGCGCAGACACCAGAAGCCAAGCCCGAAAGACAGGAGCCCTCTGAGGGTGAACGGCTCCTGAGTGTCAGCATGTCCAAAAGGGATTGCACGCTCACTTGCTGATGTAGGGCATGCCCCGGGGGGGTATCAGCCCAATGCATGCCAATGTGTGTGACAGCACGATACCCCTATGGGGGTTCTGATCCCCGAGACCGTCCAATCAAGGGGTATCACCACAGTTTTGTGATGTCGGTCCTTCTGATCGGCCTTAGCCCACAATCCGCCTGATAGATTTCATATTTTCTGGCGAATTGTTGTCCCGGGATTTGTATGTGGCCGTAAACATTCACGCATCTGCCATTGGTATTTGTAACGGTGGCAGGGCCTGCATAATGTGTGAAAAACCCTTCATCTACGTCAGGGGAGCTTTGGTACCTGTTGCATCCCGACCGGTCGTAATAGCTTTTGCTGCCGCATTTCCGGATGGCTGCAGATGTATGCAGGCTTTTTCCCACAAAGTCCCCATAATGGATTACACATGCGACATTTGTCCCATTGTTTTCCGGTCTGTAGAAAATCTGCAACCTGCCAAGCAGGGCGCCGTTTCCGTCAAAGCCGCCACGGATGTCCTGTGTTGCAACCAAATTCCCGTAGCAGCCTCTTTGTGCACTGGCTTCAGGAGCATAGCCAATTCCGACGATCGCAACACCCATGAGAAAAGCAAAGCCAAGGCCAGCTTGTTTGATGCATTTCATGATCTTCTCCTTTGTCGGAAGACAGGCCACAAGACCCTGAGACGCTCACGGTCTCCAACCCGTCTTCACATTCAGGATAGGATCTTCACGATGTAGCGTAAAGAGAATTTGACAAAACAGGATTTATTTTCTTTTCGAGACACTTTGAGTCTTTGGAAGAAGATTTTTTACAATTTTCTCGACAACAAGGCTTTTGGAATACAAAAATGGCGTCTTCTTGCGCCGAAAATCGCGTGCAACGAACCGCTGCTGCCCCAAGGGTGTAGCACACACCGTCGTCCTGGCGGCCACTCATGCCACCGAGCGCCCATCCACACCATGGCCAGGCATGCCGATGCCAGCACACGCGGGCCAGAGAGGATGCAAAAGCAGGGATGCAAACCTCGCAACGACGTGTTTCGTATCATTAAAGCGACAGAATTTCCCGCGCCAGCAGATAGACCATCATCACCAGACCCACGGCCGAGACGGCACCGATCAGCCAGACCAGCCGCCATAGCAGCCGCTGCCGGGCCGTGCGCGGCGGGAGCGTGTCATCGTCAGCAAGGGCCGGGGTGTGAGAAGAAGATTCGGGTCTGGACATGAGGCCGTGGCAGGAAGAGAAAGAAAAACAGCGCGAGGGCAGGAAAGAGGGCCGGCGCGGAGGCAGGCAAGTTCATGACACGCGCCACGATCATAGCGCCGGCTGCTGCGCCCTTGCCAGCGGCAGGGGCTTGATGCCACCGCTTGTGGCAAGCGCGGGGATGAACAAGTGCAGAACACGCTCTAGAATAGCGGCGTTGGTGCTCGCGCATCGGGTCACGAATGCGCAGTTCAACGGGAAGCAGGAGGGGGCTGCCCAGTATGGCAGCCGGCGTGCCCAGGGGGCATGTCCGGCCCCCGACCTGCGCTGCCCCCGCAACGGTCGTGCGGACGGGCAGGGGCCAGCCGTCTACGCAGCGATGCGTGCCCATCGGCCGGCAGCGTCGCTTCCGACGTATGCCGCGCATGGGACTTGCGCCACCGTTCGCGGTTCTCCCTTGCCCAGCCAGAAGCCCGTCAGACACCACTGGAACACGCCCGCCCAGGGCGCGCCGGCTCGGTCCGGTCGCGTCACCGGTCAGCGCAATCCGGGAAGGTGGGCTGCTCTGGTCGTTTCCGTCAGCCCGGATACCGGCCAACAACGCGGCGTGCGCCTGTACTGGCGGCCGGTGTTCCGGTCCTTGCCAGCCCGGCAGGTGCACGCCATATCCGCTTCAGCATCGGCGGGGAGGCCGATGCAAGCAGCTTTCTGGATCTCCGATGTCTTCCCGTGTGCCGTCCGGTCAGCCCCTGGCGGGTGCTGATTCGCCACCTCCTGTTCGCCGTGTCCCGGCCGTGCTCGTCAGTGCGCCGGCCTCGGGGCATGGCAAGACCACCGTCGTCGCGGCCTTTGCCCGCCTGCTCGCCCGCCAGGGCCTGCGTGTGCGTGTCTTCAAGTATGGGCCGGATTTTCTCGACCCGGCCTGGCACACGCTGGCCAGTGGTGCCACCGTCCACAACCTCGATCTGGGCATGACGGGCGAGGACGACATCCGTCAGCGTCTACACGATGCGGCCGGCGAGGCCGATTTCATCATCGTCGAAGGGGTGATGGGCCTCTACGACGGGACGCCGTCGGCGGCTGAGCTGGCCCGCCTGCTCGATCTGCCGGTCCTGGCCGTGATCGATGCCAGCAAGATGGCCGGCACCGTGGGCGCACTGGCCCACGGGCTGCGCAGCTGGATGCCCGGCCTGCGCTGGGCCGGCACGCTGGCCAATCGTGTGGCCAGCCCGCGCCACGCCCAGCTGCTGGCCGACGCCCTGTGCCGCCGCCCGGGCATGCCATCGCCGGCCGACACGCCGGATCCGGGCTACCTGGGCGCCATTTTTCGCAACGAAGATTTCGGCTTGCCGGCGCGCCATCTCGGGCTGGTCGCCGATCACGAGATGCCCGATGCACTGGCCCGCCTGGATGCTGCGGCCGATGCACTGGCCGACACCGTATTGGGCCAGCTGGATGAAAGCCGCTTGCGCGCCTGGCACACCGCCTTTGCACCGCCTTCGCCACCGCTGCCGGCCTTCCCGCCGTGCCTGGCCGGGCGACGTATCGCCATCGCCCGTGACGCCGCCTTTTCCTTCATCTATCCCGCCAATCTCGATACCTTGCGCATGCTGGGGGCCGAGCTGCATTTCTTCAGCCCGCTGGCCGGCGAATCCTTGCCAGTCTGCGATGGGCTGTGGCTGCCCGGTGGCTACCCCGAGCTGCATGCCTCCACCTTGTCGGCATGCACTGCACTGGCCGCGCAGATTCGTGAGCACGTGGAATCCGGCAAACCCGTCTGGGCCGAATGCGGTGGCATGCTGCCGCTGTTCTCGCAGCTCAGCTACGACGGTCAGCGCTGGCCGATGTGGAACATCCTGCCGGGAGAGATCCACTTTGGGCAACGTCTGGCCGGCCTGGGCATGCAGCAGCTGCATTGGCCTGCGCCTGTGAGCAGCCAAAAGGCGCATTCGGCGGACCTCTCCTGTCCGGTATCGGCCACCGATGCCACTTCGCCGCTGCGCGGCCATACCTTTCATTATTCGCGTTGCCAGACCCCCTTGCAGCCGGTGGCCCACAGCCATCGTCCCGACCAGCCCGAAGGCGGTGATCGCAGCGAACCGGTCTACCAGCACCACCAGTTGCGCGCCAGTTATTTCCATGCGTGGTTTGCCAGCGCGCCGCTGCGCGTGGCGGCACTGTTCGGGGCAGGGCTGCCTGCTCAGCAGCCTGGCGGGCCGGCCCCTCTGGCCGACGGGGGCAGGGCATGAAACGGACATCCTCCCAAGGCCCGGTGCCCGGCACATCCTGTCCTCCGGATGCGCCCGCCCATACCGAGCTGATCCTGGGCGGCCAGCGCAGCGGCAAATCGCGTCGTGCCGAATGGCTGGCCCAGCAGTGGCTGGCCGTGCGCGGCCGGCAAGCCCTCTTCATTGCCACGGCCCAGCCGCATGACGACGAGATGGCGGCGCGCATCCGCCGCCATCAGGCCGACCGTGCGGCCCGCCTGCCGGGTATGGGCACGCTCGAAGAGCCGCTTGCCCTGGCCGAGGCCATCCACGCCCATTCGGAGCCGAACGTTCTGCTGGTCATCGACTGCCTGACACTATGGCTGGCCAATCACGATGCCCTGATCGAAGGCTTTTGCGACAGCGATCCGGCACGCCACTTCCTGCAGGCGCTGGAACAGCGCTGTGGCCCGGTGGTCATGGTCAGCAACGAAATCGGCCTGGGTGTGGTGCCACTGGGACGCGAGGTCCGTGCCTACGTCGATGCCCTGGGCTGGCTCAATCAGCAGGTGGCCGCGCGTTGTGATCGTGTCTGCCTCATGGCCGCCGGCTTGCCACTGTGGCTCAAGGGAGGAAAGGCCGACGCCCTGCGTCTGCCTCCAGACCCCGAAGGCAGTATTTCCTCGTTATCTTCTTATCAAGAAACATGAGTTCAAGTCATTTGCCTTCAGATCATCCAGAACGGCGCTCCCGCAGCCAGTCAGGGACCGGAACGGTGTGGTTCGTGGGGGCCGGCCCCGGCGATCCCGACCTGATCACCGTCAAGGGCCGTGACCTGATCGCCAGCGCCGGGGCCATCCTGTTCGCCGGTTCGCTCGTCAGCGAGGCGGCCACGCGCTGGGCGCCAGCCGGTTGCGAGATCGCCGACAGCAAGGGCATGACGCTGGAGGAGATCTGCGCCTGGCTGATCGAGCGGGCGGCCCGGCACGAGGTGGTGATCCGGCTGCAGACCGG
>JAUNLD010000023.1 GCA_030532425.1 Lautropia sp.
ACGACATCATCCCCCGACGCCACGCCCGGCGCTGAGATCTGGCACCTGGACAGCACCGTCACCTACAGCGGCATGGATGCGGACATCCAGCAGATTCGTGAGCGCCTGTTGCAGGGCGAGGTGCCGTCAAACCGGATGCCGGAAAGTGACGATCAGCCCTCCCACTCGACGAGATCACACGATGCCGGACGAGCCGTCACTCCCCTGAGCCAGGCCCTGAAGCTTGCCAGCGGCGGATAGCTGCCCCGCCCGGCCGGCCAGGCCAGGTAATAGCTGCCGGTGCTGCGCAGCGGCGCGTCCAGCGCCAGCACCAGGTCGCCACGGTCCAGCTCCTGCCTGCACAGGAAGGCAGGCAGCAGGGCCACGCCCAGGCCCGACATCGCCGCCTGCATGGCCACCGAAAACTGATCGAACAGCATGCCGCGCACGTTCTCGGCTGTCACATGGTGCTCGGCAAACCAGCGCTCCCACGCGTCGGGGCGCGACACCAGATGCAGCAGGGGCACCTGCAACAGATCGTCGGGCACCTGGATGCGGTGCTGCGCCCTGAAGGTCGGGCTGCACGCAGGCACCACCGTTTCGGGCATCAGGAAATCCAGCTCGGCGCCCCGCCAGTCGGGCAGGCCAAAGTGGATGGCGGCATCGATCGGCTCGGCCCGAAAATCCACCGGCGTCAACCGCGTGACCAGGCTGATGCTGACGCCCGGATGCCGGCCCAGAAAATCGGGCAGCCGCGGCGCCAGCCAGCGGGCACCAAAGGTCGGCAGGATCGCCAGGCGCAGCGTTCCTTCACCGGGGTGTGCCCGAAAACCCAGCGTGGCGCTGGCAAGCCGCTGCAACGCCTGTCGAACCTCGCGCGCATAGATCTCGCCGGCGGCAGTCAGCCGCACGGTCTGGCGATCACGCACAAACAGCTCGCCGCCCAGCAGCTCTTCCAGCGCCCGCACCTGCCGGCTGACGGCACTCTGCGTCAGATTCAGCTCCTGCGCAGCAGCCGTGAAGCTCAGCAGGCGTGCACTGGCCTCGAAGGCCCGCAATACCTGCATCGGCGGCAGGAAACGGCGAGGGAAGTTCATCGACAGACTCCGTGGCTCTACAGATCACGGCTGGCATGCGACGGAGCAGAAACGCATCATCCACACATGGATGTCCGGACTTCGGCATCCCGGCCAAGGCCCCGCACCAGCACCTACACCAGACCCAGACCCAGACCCAGACCCAATTTTAGCCCACTCATTCCACCATGGAATGACCTCGTTCTGAATCGTCGCCACACCCCGGCCCCGCTGCTGCTACAGTTGCAGCAAAGGCAGCCACCGCCTTGCGGTGCAAACCCCCTTCAGAAGCAGCGCATCAGGGTTTTTACTGACTAGGGCGGAGCACTGGCATCCGGTCATCGCCGGGTAGCGCAAGCATCCCCCTGAACAGGAGACATTCCCAAACGGACTGATACCCCCTGTCCTTGCACGGCCGGCATCACCCGGCCTGCGGTCAGGGCATGCGCCCCCACACCATCCGGCCAGCTCCATCGTGCAGCCGAGCATGGCCGGGCTGCCGCCCCCAGCCCGCACGTTTTCATCCCACCTCGATCACGCCTCTTGCCATGAATACCTCCACGATGGTTTGCCCCGACGAGATCCGCACCCGTTTCTCCAGCGCCATGTCGACGATGTACCGCACCGAAGTCCCGCAATACGGCACGCTGCTGGAGCTGGTGGCCGACATCAACGCGGCCTACCTGAAGGCTCACCCCGAGGTGGAACAGGCACTGCGCGACACTGACGAGCTGGCGCGCCTGGATGTCGAGCGGCACGGCGCCATCCGTCTGGGCCTGCCGCGCGAACTGGCCAATGCCCGCCGGGTCTTTGCCGTGATGGGCATGCACCCGGTCGGTTATTACGATCTGTCGGTGGCCGGCGTGCCGGTGCATTCCACCGCCTTCCGGCCGGTGGACGACGAGTCGCTGCGCCGCAATCCCTTCCGTGTCTTCACGTCGCTGCTGCGGCTGGAGCTGATCGCAGACGAGGCGCTGCGCGCGCAGGCTGCGCAGATCCTGGAAAAGCGCGAGATCTTCACGCCCCGTGCGCTGGCGCTGGTGCAGGTGTGCGAACAGCAGGGCGGGCTGACCAGCGCCCAGGCCGATGAATTCGTGGCCGAAGTGCTGGAAACCTTCCGCTGGCACAGCGATGCCACCGTCGATGCCGACACCTACCAGCGCCTGCATGATGCGCACCGGCTGATTGCCGATGTCGTCAGCTTCAAGGGGCCACACATCAACCACCTGACCCCCCGCACGCTCGACATCGACGCGGTGCAGGCCGAGATGCCCCGCCGTGGCATCGCCGCCAAGGATGTCGTCGAAGGTCCGCCCACCCGCCAGTACCCGATCCTGTTGCGCCAGACCAGCTTCAAGGCGCTGGAAGAACCGGTGCGCTTCGTTGGCGAGCAGCAGAGCGGCACACACACCGCCCGCTTTGGCGAGATCGAGCAGCGCGGGATGGCACTGACGCGCAAGGGCCGCAGCCTCTACGACCAGCTGCTGGCCAAGGTGCGCGAGATCGGCAAGGTCGGCAATTCCAGTCCCGATTACGAAGAGCGTCTGCGCGCCGTGTTCGTCGATTTTCCGGATGATCCGGATGAAATCCGCCGTCAGCAGCTGGCCTACTTCCGCTATCGGGTCAGGGATGAGGCCGCCCTGAGGCAGGCAGCGCAAGGCGGTCAGCCCTGGGATGTCGAGCAGCTGATCGCCGCAGGTGCCATCGCCGCCCACCCGATCGTCTACGAAGACTTCCTGCCCGTCAGCGCTGCCGGCATCTTCCAGTCGAATCTGGGCGGCACCGAACAGAAAAGCTATGCCGCCAATGCGGCGCAGGCCGCCTTCGAGGAGGCGCTGCAAGCCCGCGTGCAGGACGAGATCGCCCTCTACGCCAAGGCCGAAGCCGATTCACTGGCGGCCGTGCAGGCAGCCTTCCGGCAGCACGCACCATGAAAGGCGATCCGCGCAGTCACGGCCTGTGGGAAGCCAGCGCCCCACCTGCCCCGGAGGCGCCCCCCCTGCGCGGCACACATCAGGTCGATGTGGCCATCGTCGGTGCCGGCTATACCGGCCTGTCGGCTGCCCTGCATCTGGCCGAAGGCGGCGCACGGGTGGCCGTGCTCGAAGCCGAGGACATCGGCTTTGGCGGGTCAGGCCGCAATGTCGGCCTGGTCAACGCCGGCCTGTGGGTCAAGCCCGCAGCGCTGCCGGCACTGCTGGGGCCGGTCCATGGGCCGCGTCTGCTCGATCTGCTGGGCAACGGGCCGTCGCTCGTCTGGCAGCTGGTGGCCCGCCACGCCATCGACTGTCAGGCCGTGCACAACGGCACCCTGCACTGTGCGGCCGATGCCGCCGGGCTGGCCGATCTGCGTCAGCGTCACCAGCAATGGCTGGCGCAGGGCGCGCCGGTCGAGCTGCTCGACGCCGAGGCCACGGCACGCGCCGTGGGCACCCGCGCCTATCTGGGCAGCCTGCTCGACCGCCGTGCCGGCACCATCCAGCCACTGGCCTATGCCCGCGGCCTGGCCCGCGCCGCCCTGCAGGCCGGTGCCCGGCTGCATGCCGGCAGCCGTGTGCTGCATGCCGATGACCGCAACGGCCACTGGCGCCTACAAACCCCCAGCGGTACCGTGCAGGCCGATTGGGTGATCGTGGCCAGCAACGCCTACACCAGCAATCTCTGGCCGGTGCTGCAATCGCAACTGGTTCGCCTGCCCTACTTCAACATGGCCACCCGGCCGCTGCCCGCAGCCCTGCAACGCCAGATCCTGCCCAACCGCGAAGGCGCCTGGGACACGCGCAAGATCCTCACCTCCTTCCGCTACGACCAGGACGGCCGGCTGGTATTCGGCAGCATCGGCGCCCTGCGTGGGCCCGGTGCCTGTGTGCACCGCGACTGGTGCCGGCGGACGATGTGCCGGCTCTTTCCCGAGCTGGCCGGCTTCGCATTCGAGCATGTCTGGTATGGGCAGATCGGCACCACCGACGATGCCGTGCCCCGCTTCCAGCAACTGGGGCGCCACGTCATCGCCTTCAGCGGCTATAACGGTCGCGGCATCTCGCCAGGCACCGTCTTTGGCCGCGAAGCCGCCCGCCTGATCCTGGGCCAGATCGCGCTCGACGAGCTTCCGCTACCCGTCAGCCAGCCCCAGGCCGCCGCCCTCAAACCGATGCGTGAAGCCGCCTACGAATATGGCGCGGTGGCGGCCCACGCCACCGCCGAACGTCTCTGACCCGCCCCCGCCGATTGCCTCATGGACACTGCCTTCTTTGCCACCGCCTTTCAGAACCCGGCCGGCTCGCCCATCCGCGAACTGTTTCCCTACCTGAGCCAACCCGGCATGATCTCGCTGGCCGGCGGCTATCCCTCGCCTTCGCTCTTCGATCTGGAGGGATTGCAGGAAGCTGCCCGCAGCGCCGTCTCGGCACGGGAGCATTTTCAGTATGGTGCCACCGAAGGGCCACTGCCGCTGCGCGAAGAGCTGGCCGGACTGTGCGCCTTCCGTTCCATCCGTGTCGAACCGGCGCAGCTCATGGTCACGACCGGCTCGCAACAGGCATTCGACCTTCTGGTACGCACCCTCATCAACCCGGGCGACACCGTGCTGGTCGAATCTCCCTGCTATCCGGCCACGCTGCAAGCCCTGCGTCTGGCACACGCGCAGATCATCGAAATCCCCACCGATGCCGACGGCATCCAGACAGAAGCGCTTGAACAGTTCCTGTCCGGGCTGGCGCCCGCGCAGAAGCCCAGGCTTCTTTATACGGTACCGAATTTTTCAAATCCCGGCGGCACGGTGCTGTCACTGCCGCGCCGCCAGCAGCTGATCGAGCTTGCCCTGCGCCACGGCTTCTTCATCGTCGAAGACGACCCCTATGGCGACCTCAACTTCAGCGACCAGCACATTCCGACACTCCATGGCATTGCCCAGGACAGCGATGACGACAATCCCGTCATCTACCTTTCCAGCCTGTCCAAGACCGTGGCGCCGGCGCTGCGCACCGGCTGGCTGATCGGCCCACAGGCGCTGCTGCGCCGCTGTGCCATCGCCAAGCAGACCGCCGACCTGTGCTCGTCACCGATCACCCAGCTGATCGCCTGCGCGTATCTGCAATCCGGTCGCTATGGCGACACCGTCCTTCATGCACGCCAGGCCTATCACGCCCGGTTGCGCAGTCTGATCGATGCCCTTCGCAAGCATCTCGGCGGGCAGGCCAGCTTCGTCGAACCCCAGGGCGGCCTGTTCCTGTGGCTGCGCCTGGCCGACCATATCGACACCGCTGCCCTGTTTCAGGCCGCCGTCGCGCACAACGTGATTTACGTGCCCGGCAAGGCCTTCTATGCGCACCACCCAGATCAGCAATGCCTGCGCCTGTCTTTTGCAGCCCCCTCCGAAGACGAGGTGGCCACCGGCATTGCCCGCCTGCAGGCTGCGCTTGCGCAGATCTCTGCATCCTGAACACCCCCCTTTCCTTCAAGAGACCTTTCATGCCGACTCCAGCAGAAACCACCCGTACCATTCTGGACAAGCTGGGCGTGCCCGCCGCCCTTTACACCGGTGGCGCCCTGGCGGTGCACAGCCCCATCGACGGCGCGCAGATTGCCGCCGTCCCCACCCATACCCCCGAGCAGACACGCCAGCTGATCGACAACGCCCGCCAGGCCCACGAAGCCTGGCGCACCGTCCCTGCCCCGCAGCGTGGCGAACTGGTGCGCCTGCTGGGCGAAGAATTGCGCGCCGACAAGGAGGCCCTGGGACAGCTGGTATCACTCGAAGCCGGCAAGATCCTCACCGAAGGGCTGGGCGAAGTGCAGGAAATGATCGACATCTGCGACTTCGCCGTCGGCCTGTCGCGTCAGCTCTATGGCCTGACCATCGCCTCCGAGCGCCCCGGTCACCGGATGATGGAAACCTGGCATCCGCTGGGTGTGGTCGGCGTCATCACCGCCTTCAACTTCCCGGTGGCCGTCTGGGCCTGGAACACCGCGCTGGCCCTGGTGGCCGGCAACGCCGTGCTCTGGAAGCCTTCCGAGAAAACCCCGCTGACGGCCCTGGCCACACAGGCGCTGTTCGAGCGCGCCCTCAGGCGTTTTGCTTCGGCGCCTGCCAACCTCAACCAGCTGGTGATCGGCGACCGCCGTGTCGGTGAAATCCTGGTCGACAGCCCGAAGGTGGACCTGATCTCGGCCACCGGCAGCACCCGCATGGGCCGCGAGGTGGCCCCTCGTGTGGCCCAGCGCTTTGGCCGCACGCTGCTGGAGCTGGGCGGCAACAACGCCGTCATCGTCACCCCCAGCGCCGACCTCGATCTGGCCCTGCGTGGCATCGCCTTTGCCGCTGCCGGCACCGCCGGCCAGCGCTGCACCACCACCCGCCGCCTGATCGTGCACAACAGCGTCAAGGCCGAGCTGGTGGCGCGCCTGAAGGCCGCCTACGAGAAGCTGCCCATCGGCAGCCCGCTCGATGCCGGCACGCTGGTGGGACCGCTGATCGACAAGGCCAGCTTCGAGGGCTACCAGAAGGCGCTGGCTGCGGCCCAGGCCGAAGGCGGTCAGCTGCTCACGGGCGGGCAGCGTGTCGATGCCGACAAGGCACCCGATGCCTTCTATGTGCAGCCGGCCATCGTCGAGATGCCGGGCCAGACCGGCACCGTGCGCCACGAAACCTTTGCGCCAATCCTCTACGTGCTGGGTTATGAAGATTTCGAGGAAGCACTGGCGATGCAGAACGATGTGCCGCAGGGGCTGTCGTCGGCCATTTTCAGCACCGATGTCCGCGAGACCGAACGCTTCCTGGCGGCATCGGATTGCGGCATCGCCAACGTCAACATCGGCACCTCCGGCGCCGAGATCGGTGGAGCCTTTGGTGGCGAGAAGGAAACCGGCGGCGGGCGCGAATCCGGCTCCGACGCCTGGAAGGCCTACATGCGCCGCGCCACCAACACCATCAACTACTCGCGTGAACTGCCACTGGCCCAGGGCGTCAAGTTCGACATCTGAAGTCCAGCAGGCACATGGCCACGGCCCCCAGGGAACATCTCCTGCGGGGCCGGTACGCCTCAAAAGCGATAGCGCAGCGTCAGCTGCACCGAGCGCGGTGCGCCGGGCATGTTGTAGTTGGACGCAAAACCATGCGCCGACACATAGTAGGCGCGGTCGAACAGGTTGCCCAGCCTCAGCTGCACATCCATCGCCGCCCGACGGTAATAGGCCATCGCATCCACCGTGGCATAGCCAGGCAAGACCACCGTGTTGGACGGATTGGCATAGCGACGGCCCACCGCGTACACACCGCCCCCCACGCCAAAGCCGTGGCCGATGTCACGCGTCAGCCAGGCACTGGCCGCATGGCGCGGGGTAAGCGTGGCCCGCTTGCCTTGCACCGCCACTCCTTCGCTGACAGCCGGAGACCGGGTAATGCGCGCATCCAGGTAGGCATAGCTGACCCAGCTCTCCCAGCCACCGGGCAGGCGCCCACTCAAGCTCAGCTCGGCACCACGCGTGCGCTGCGTGCCCAACGGCTGCACCCGGTTGGTCACGGGGTCTGTCGCCTTGATATGCGTACGCCGTGCCTGGAACACCGAGGCCGTCGCCGACAGCCGATGGCTCAGATCCCACTTCATGCCGGCCTCGTAGGCAGTGGTTTCTTCGGGCGCGATGTCGGCATTGCTGGCAGACAGTGCAAAGCCCTCCCCTGAAGGCTGGAAGGATTTGCTCATCGACATGTAGTAAGACACATCTGCCTGCGGCTGATAGACCACGCCCACACGAGGACTCCAGGCCTTGTCGGTTCGCGACAGGTCGGGTTTGCCCGCCTGATGCTCATGCGTTTCCTGACGGAAACGGTCATAGCGCACGCCTGCCAGCGCCTTCCACTGCGGCGCAAGAGAGAGCATGTCCTGTACATAAAGGCTGGCCACCTTGAAGATGCCATGGTTGTCAGTGCCTGGCGTCCCGGCAATGGCCAGCGGCAACAACGGCCCCACCGGGTTGAACAGATCCACCGTGCCCACGCTTCCTCCCGAATGCACCTGCTGATCCTTGCGCTGACGCCCCAGCTCCATGCCCACCAGCCACTGATGTTCGATACCTGCCCAACCGGCACGGCCCTTCAACTCAGTCTGGTTGAAGACACCCTGCTCGTCCCGCGCGATGGCACCTCGGCCCAGCGTGGCCGTGCGCGCCGCTGCATTGACCCGCCCCGGCGTGGTGTTATGGCGATCGAGGCTGTAATCGTAGTAACGCAGTGCATTGCGCAGCATCAGCCCACTGCCAAAGGTATGCTCCACCGTCAATGTGCTCGAAGCCACCCGCGCCTGCGAGAAATCCACATCCCGGCCGTTGGCTGCCCCGTAATAGGTGCCCGCCGGCACCGCCACCGGCCGTCCATTCAGCGCTGGCACCCCAAAATCCGTCAGGCGCCGATCCGACAGGTAATCGGCCTGCCAAAGCACACGCGTGGCCGCCGAGGGTTGCCATTGCACCGTCGGCGCCACGGCCTTGCGATCAAGAAACTGCTGGTTGCGATAGCTTTCAGCCTTTTCCAGGGCGCCCGTCAGCCGATACGAGAAATCGCTGTCACCGGGAGCACGCGCCAGGTCGAACTCACCACGCCGCTGCTTCCTGCTGCCCAACGTCAGTACCAGCTCGGAGAGATCGATACCCGGCTTCTTGGTGATGCGGTTGAGCAGCCCACCCGACGAGCCTCGGCCATACAGCACCGCTGCCGGCCCCTTCACCAGCTCCAGCTGTTCGATGTTGGACAGGTCGCGGAAATACAGCGCATCGTCCCGCAACCCGTCCACGAACTGATCGGACATGGCTGAAAAGCCGCGAATCGTCACCTGGTCGCGCTGGCCATCCCCGTGCGACAACCCCACCCCAGCCACGTTGCGCACCGCATCCTGCACCGACAACACCCCCTGATCGCGCAGCAACTGCTGTGGCAGCACGTTGACGGTCTGCGGCACATCACGCAAGGGCACCGCCACCCGCGTGGCAGTGCCTGCCTCAGGCAGCCGATAGCCCGGTTCCTCGGCCGATGCCCGTACCCGTACCGTGTCCAGTTCGGATACCCCAGCCTCCCTTCGTGCCGCCGATGGCACCCGCCCTGACTCCATCACGCTTCCCGATGCGTCATCCACCTGCGCAACAACCTGCGCTACCGCCACTTGCTGCGCGCCAGCTCCTGCTACCAGTCCCCATCCCAGCACCGCCACCACCGACGTCTGTACTGTCTTCTTCCTCATCCTTGTTTCTGTCCGTCTGCCCAGGTTACTCATTGCCATGCCATGCCATTTTATGAGAATAATTATCATAATCTAACGTGTTTACCCCAATCAATTTGCACTCCTGTTTCCACGTGTTGCGCGGGTCCCACGCGTTGCAGCCGCCTGCCGGTTGCCGGGCGCCAGCCGTCAGTCATCCGTGCCTGTCGCCCCTGCGTCGGGCCAGGGGTGACAGCCCCGGCATGGGTGTCCACCATGCCAGCAGACGACTCTCGCGCTCAACGGTCATGCACGCTCCGTTCATCCATTCCGGCCCCCTTGCCGACATCGACCCCCGGCCGCCCCGCCTGTTCATCCTGCTGCTGGGCGTGCTCCAGGGGGCGCTGATGCTGCTGGCACTGCCCGGTGGCATAGACACCTGGTCACTCGACGGCATCTCTCGACGGGTACCCTGCATCACCCTGGCCACGCTGCTGCCCCTGGCGATGATGCTGACGGTGCGCCGCGTGGGCGAGATCCGCTTCTGGCTGCAGAACATCCTGCTGGCCCTGGTACTGACCGGACCGGCCATGTGGGCAGGCTGGAGCATCTCGGTGGCTCCAGGCCTGAACATCTGGCCGGTGCTGCTGCCCTTTGGCCTGTCGATGCTGCTGGTCACGCTGATCGTCCTGCCGTACTTTCAGGCAGCCCTGCGCCACGGCCGCTGGCAGCCTCATTACCCCGACCTCTTCGAGTTTGCCTGGCAGAACACCCTGAGCCTGCTGCTCACGGCTGGATTCGTCGGCCTGTGCTGGGGCGTGCTGGCCCTGGGGTGGCAGCTGCTGGAAATCATCGGCATCACGGCCCTGTGGCACAAGGCCGGCCTGCCCGGCTTCATCCACCACCCGGTCTTTCTGCACCTGATGACCGGGCTGCTGGTGGGCACGGGCATCGCCATCACGCGCGGCCAGTCCCGCCCGATGCAGGCCATGCGCCAGATCATCTTTGCCCTGCTGACCGCCCTGCTGCCGCCATTGGCCGCGCTCTGTCTGCTGGTCGTCGGCAAGCTGCTCGTCAGCGGCCCGCAACCGCTATGGCAGACCGGCCATGCCACGCTGATCCTGCTCGGCCTGCTGAGCCTGATGACGCTCGTCATCAACGGCGTATTCCAGGACACGCGCCAGGCCATGCGCTACGTGCGTCCGGTACGCTGGATGATCTATGCTGCCCTCATCACCCTGCCCGCACTGGCTGCCCTGGCCCTTTACGCCCTCTGGCTGCGCATCCAGCAGTATGGCTGGACACAGGACCGTATCGCCGCGGTGGTGGTAGCCGCCCTGCTGGGCCTGCATGCCCTGGGCCATGCACTGGGTGCGCTGATGCCCGGCCGCGAGCGGCTGGCGGCCATGAAGCCGGTCAACATCGCCACGTCGGTCATCACCGTGATGGCGCTGCTGCTGCTCAATTCCCCCCTGCTCGATCCCCACCGGATCACTGCTCACAGCCAGCTGGCCCGGCTGACGGCACCATCCACCGACGACATCGGTACCGACCTGGCCCGCCTGCGCTTCAACAGTGGCCGACAGGGATGGCTTGCCCTCAAGCACTTCCATCAGACGCTGGCCGATGGCGCTTCGGCCCTCCCCGCGGCCCATGAACAGGCACCGGCGCCGTTCCCGCGTCCCTCCCCGGCACCTGCCGGCGCCTCTTCACCGGTATCGGCCCAGTCATCACGGGCGGGCGCCGCTGCACTTGCCCCCGCCACGACGCAGCAGACCCTGACCGGAGCCATCACCCACGGCGACAGCACCACACTGGGCGACCGGCTGAAGGTGCTGCTCGACAGCCAGAGCATGGCCGAGGCCCGGGCCCTGGAAGAAGACGGCACGCTGACCGACGATCCCGAGCAGCTGGCCCGGCAGATCCAGCTGGCACCCGGCACACGCCCGGCCGAAGCAGCATGGTGGCAGGCGCTGATCGCCCAGCAGAACAACCCCGCCGACTGCCAGTGGCAAGGCAACGAGTGCGTGCTGATCGAACGCGACCTCGATCAGGACGGCCGCCCCGAACGCCTGCTGTGCAACATCACGGCACACCGCTGGAACGTACACTGCGAGGTCTTTCACAAGCCGCGCCGCCCCGACCCCAAACGGGGCGCCGATCTGGCCGGCTGGCAGCAGGACGGCACCCTGGGCTACGCCGACACGCCCGACCATCTGGACAACATCCGCCAGGCCCTGCGCCAGGGCCTGCTGAAGGCCCGTCCTGCCCGCTGGCCCGACATCGAGATCAGCGGCGTGCGCATGCAGATCCAGGAATGACGGGGCCGCACACCCGGCAGGCAGCATGTCAGCAGAGGCAGCGCTTCAGCAGAGGCGCCACCTCAGCTGGGAGCAGCGCTTCAGTAGGGACACCGCTTGAGGAAGCGGTGCGCCAGCAGATAGGCGCAATACTTCTGCATGTCGACCAGGCGGCCAGAAACCGGACCGAAAGTCATCGCCGACAACAGGGTCGAGACATCGCGGCTCAACTGCTGCCCATCTTCCGTCGACAGGTCGATCTTGCTCCCATGCAGCAACCGCAGCCGGCTCAGCAGACGTGACCATGAAAAGCTGTGTGCACGCGGCAAACCCATGTCTTCGGCCCTGGCATTCATGCCCGTCACTCCTGCAGCAGACGCACCTACCCAGTTGCCATCCACCAGCAACTTCCGCTCCTCACCATCCAGGTTCCAGAGCCACTGTTCGACGTGCGCCAGCGGCCGTTGCACCTTGAAGATATTGTCCGGCCGCTCCGCCCGGAAGCGGACCCCGGCCTCCTGCGCCCTTTCCAGCAAGGCCCACAGCGCCACATTGGAAAAATCGCTGTCGGCAAAACCGCCACCAATGTCGGAGTGGGCGCCCAGCAAGGCAAACTCCTCACGCTTCACCCCTGCCACGTGCTGCGACGCCTGGCCTCCCATCGACAGCGCGTTGAAATGAGGATCTCGGCGTTCATCCGTCGCCAGGATATTGACCACGCTCTGCCACTCATCATCAATCGACATGGGCTTGCAGGCCTTTTCCCACTCGTAATCCTCGGTGCGGGTCGATATGCCGTATCTGTTCAACTCTTCCCGCACTTTCTGCGGGCCGCGCTCTCCCAGGTCGAACATGTTCGTTGCCACCGGGTCCAGCAGCCCCATGAAGCGCAACTGCACCTGTGAGGCATTGGCCAGCCGCCCCGACTTCAGTTCGTTCACCACCAGGCGCCCGAACTCCAGCGCCTGCACGGCCCCGCGCGAAAAACCCACCACGTCGATCGGCAGGGTTTCTCCTGGCTTCAGCGCGTTCACGGCTGCCCGAAACTGCTGGATGTGATACTCGACGTTATCCTTCCAGCCATCCGCCGTCAGCCCCTCCATGGCATCCCGGCTCACGGTCTGCGAAGGAGGATCGTAGGGCATGTGGGGGCCGGCCGTCACCCCCACCCCATTCAGGTAAGGATCGTGCAGGCCTGCCGTGGGCGCCCCATTGGCCGCATGATCGTAGAGCTGGGAGAACTTCCAGATATTGGTGTCCTGATCCACCGCATTGTGCGTGCCATCAAAGGCAAACAGCAGCAGCCCGGTCGGATCGACATGGCGCACCGGATCACCGTTCACGTACAGATAGGGATTGGGACCAGCCCGCAGCCCCAGCGGATCGGGAGACAGATAACGGCCGGTCGCCGGATCGTAATCGCGCAGCAGGTTGTAATACAGGCCGGTGACAGGGTCTTCCCACTGCCCCGGAAAGCGCAACAATGGATCATTCGCCGACTGACCGACTGTTCTTCCCCTGGCCGCAGCGCCCTGCGGGTCCAG
The DNA here is from genome assembly GCA_030532425.1 of Lautropia sp. Classification (GTDB taxonomy): domain Bacteria; phylum Pseudomonadota; class Gammaproteobacteria; order Burkholderiales; family Burkholderiaceae_E; genus Lautropia. The sequence continues at coordinate 13,089 of JAUNLD010000023.1, forward strand.
TCCCTCACCACCGCGCACCGCCCGCCCGGTCACCGGGTGGTTACCCATGCGCTCGCCAAAGGGGCCAAAGCGCTGCTGCCAGACCAGCTGCCCCTGCGCATCGCTCATCGCCAGCGGCAAGCCGAGATGAGACACATGCAGCCAGTTCAAGCGGTATTGCGGCATGTTGCCAAGACCCAGCCAGCGCCAGATGCGCTGCCCCAGCCCTTTCGCCCCCACTGCGATCTCCCCGCTTCCTCCGGAAATCAGCATCACCGGCACCTCGCCCTCGTACCACCAGGCGCGCATGGCAGCGGACTCATCATCCTTTTCCGCCAGCAGGCGGCCATCGTGGTAATCGTAGAAGAACCAGCGACCATTGTCCTGCCGGGCCACACGCTCGCCACGATGGTTGTAGAAGTAATCCAGTACACGGCCATCCGCATGCCGCATGCGTGCCATCTGCCCTCCCGGATGCCAGTCGATCTGCCATCCCTGCCATTGCAGGGGGCGCCCCGCTGCATCATAGGAAGTGCCCTGCAAGCGGTTGCTGCCTGGCTGATAGCTTGCCGGTACACCATTGACCTGGCCATCAAGCGCTGCAACCGACGCACGACGGGAGGCAACGCCATCGGGCTGATAACGTCCGCTGAAGACGCGGTTGCCGTTCTCGTCATAGGCGTACCACCAGGCCGGTGCTTCCCCGGCATCGGCTTGAGGGATGCGCGCCACCGTGTCCGCCTTGCCTGTTCCCGTGCCGTTGGGGCCGGCATGCGCCCGTGCCACGCGCATGGCCTGGCCCTGCCCCGACAGTGGACGCTCTTCAGCGATGATGAGCCGTCCACGGCTGTCATAAGCCAGCCGCTGCAGATGTGTCGGCGTCAGGATCGCCTGGATGCGTCCATCAGCCCCATGATCCAGCATCTCCGCACTCAGCAGGCGACCCGGCGTGCGCACCGTGGCGTCTGCCGACGAAAACGCCATCGCGTCATCCATCACGCCCAGCAGGCGATCACCTGCCGCCCACCACAGGTGGCGCCGCGTGCCATTGCCAAACAGCCATTGTTCCTCGCGCACGTCATTGTCCACCTTGCGTGGCCGAATTTCGCGTCGATACAGCGGTACGCCCGGCCCATCGGCCTCGTCCCCCACCAGCGAGACCGTATGCCAGGAGGCATCCACCTGCTGACGGATCACCGCACCATTGGGCAGCACCACCTCGACTGGCAAGGTCTGCCCCGGTTGATAACGATAGCGGGTGACGAAACGCTGACGTACCGTACCCGCGCCCGGATGCACCTCCACCTGCCGCTCCAGCAGGCGCCCCTGTTCATCGTGACGATAGTGTTCGGTCACGACCGGATGCTTCACCTCGACCAGCTGTTGTCCCTGATAGCGATAGCGGGTTTCTTCGACGAAACCATTCGGGCCGCTGACACGGCGCAGCAGGGGACGGCCATGCGCATCGTGGTCGATATGCACCTCACCACCGGCCGAGTCCGTCTGGCGCACGACGCGATCGGCCAGATCGTGCCAGAAAGTCTCGATGCCCGCATCGGGTGACTCGCTCCGGGTGATGCGCCCAAAATCGTCGATGACCACCCGCTGCCTGACCCCATTGGCCGCCTCGTGACGGAGGGCACCCACCTCAGCCTGAAAACGGCCACTGTCCTGCACCCAGCGCAGGCTGTCCGTCAGCCACCCCATCCGCCTGGCGGGCAACAGCTCACGCCCCAGTCCGTCCACCAGCCGGTACAAGGTGTTGCCGCCGGCATCCTTGAAGGGCTCGAAATCGATCCGGTCCTCATCCCCCGGCAGCGGACCATCGATGCGGCGGATGCGGCCGTGCTCGTCATAGGCAATCTGCACGCTGCGCTGCTGACGCCGACCATGACTGTAACCGCTTTCAGTCAGGCGCACCGGTTGCAAACGGCCACCCGCCTGCGCATATTCAAAACGTACCGTGTATTCCCGGCCCGGTTCCACGCTCGGCCCTGCCATCAGGCTGGGCAGGCGGCTGCCGGCATCGGCGTATTCATAACGGCGAAACAGCCGCAGATCATCTTCACCTGCAGCCGGTGGGGTGGCGCCAGCCGAGGGCGCCTTTTGCCAGTGACGCCGGTACACCCGCACGATCCGTCCCTGCTCGTCATGCACAAAACGCAGCATCCGTGACAGCGACACATCCGGCAGGTCGATCTGATCGCGCAGGCCGGCCAGGCGCCCCTGCCCGTCATACCGGAAATACCGGTCACCCGGCCCGCAATGCACGCAATCGCGCCCCGTTACCGACAGGACCTGCCACTGCCCCGCCACCTGACGATAACGCCAGCGTTTTTCCTTGCCGTCGGCATCACGCACAACCGTCTCGGCCACCCCCACGGCGTCTTCTGGGCGGTACTCAAAACGCAAATGGCCGCGCTGGCCCCGATATTCCACCACCCGACCTTCCCGGTCATAATGCCAGCGGCCCACCCGCAGGTTTCGCCCGCTCCCCGGCACCTTGAGTTCTATGGCCGTCAGTGCCGAGGGAAAGCCCGGATCCTCATAATGATACAGGCGTCTGGCCCGTGTGGGTGATTGCACCGCCAGCAGCTGGCCCGTGGCCGACACCTGATACAGCCACCGCCCGCGCGGATGGTCGATCGCCATCAGGTGCCCCTGGGCATCGTAGCGCAGCTGCATGCTGCGCCCGGCCGGGTCGACCACCTGCGTGATCTGGCCGCTGCGGTTGCGCCGGATGCGCAGCACATGCCAGTGCGCATCTTCGCCTGCGGTCAGCCCTGACGTCGACGATGACGTGGCCGTGACCCGCACTGGTGGCATCGCTGCCACCATCCCGGTTACCCGTTTCGGTTCACGGATCGACACCAGAAAACCGGCCGCATCAAAATCCAGCTCGCGCCCCGAGGGCCAGCGCCAGCGATAGCCGTGCTCCAGCAGCAGCACTTCGCCGTCTTCCTGCACCTGACCCGCGCAAACCGGCGCCGGGGTCTCGCGCGGGGCCAGCACGGTGCGCAGCAATGCCTTGTCCAGCGCAGGTGACACACACATCTGCGGTGCAGGCGCGGCGCCCCAGGCAAGCGGGAAACGGCGCGAGGCCATCACGGACATGCCCACGGACGACACACCCGCCACCACTCCAGGCGTCGTGTCGCCGGTACTCACCGGCCGACGGAAGATCAGGCGCTGGCCATCGGCCTGAATGATCTGCACACTGTTGCCCACCGCGTACAAACGGGTATCGTAGGACAGCATCCACCCGCGCCCCACCGGATTGGCCACCACGCCCAGACCGGAGCTGTAATGCCGGCGGATTTCCAGCCCCAGCACACCATCGGCCGGTGCGGCGTCCAGCTCGACCTGATATTTGCGCCCGGTCAGCGGGTTGACCGGATTGCCTTCGGCCACGGTCGGACCATTCTTCCTGTCCAGGCTGGCCACGCCCATCGCCGCGCACGGAGCCACCGACAGCGCAGCCCGACAGGCGTAATTTTCGTAACGTTTGTCATGACCCCACAGTTCCTGCTGTTCGGTCAGGGTAAGGCGGGGATGATCGCCCTGACTCGACGGGAACGTGGGCGCCGGCACGACCTCAGGCGTTTCCACCCAGAAATCGAACAGCTGGGCGAAGGCCTCTCGCTCCTGCTGTTCCATCCAGGCCCGCTGCAGCTGGTCGAGGGGGTTGGGCATGGGAGGCAGCTTGTGCATCCACTCCCGCACACGGCGGATGGCTTCCTCCTTCGACAACCAGACCGGCAGGTCTGGCGGGGGCTGTTTTCTTAGCCAGTCCCTGACCAGACGAGACAGGCCGTCAGGCGTCAATCCGTCGGCAAAGGGCAGCGGAATGTTCAGATCCGACGGCAAGTGCAAGGGAAGCGAAAGATTCAGCGCCAGCGCCTGGTCAAGCGGACCACCAGGCAGGCGCATGCCCGACAGCTCGCCGGACACCAGTCGGCCAGCGGGCATCCCGGCCGCCTGCGCCCCGGGTGACATCAGGTTGATGGCAGTCAGCATCACCACGCCGATCATGCCCCGACCAAGCCGCCGCGAAAAAACGCCTGCATCCATCATCCACCCCCGTGATGAGCCGTAACGGGGCTTACTATGCAGGCAACGATGGATGCTGGGCGCTGCCCATCAGCCAGATGGCCTAGGCCGCCAGCAGGAGCCGTGCAACAGGTCACGGTCGGCAGCCCAGGCCGGGGCACCAGGGGCGGCTTCTGGGGACGATGTACCCGTCAGGGTCGGGGCGCGCCACGGGGGAGCATCGCCCGGTGACGAACACCGGCCCCAGCAGGCACCGTCTGCTCCGCTTCCTGGCGCTCCCCCGGTGCCCGGACGAATGAGTACCCGACAGCCGCCTCAGTGCGAAAGACGGTCGAGCAGCGTGCTCTTGCCGAACAGGCTTTCAACCAGATCGACGACCAGCTCGGCCGTCTGGTTGCGGATATCCAGCGCCGGATTCAGCTCGACGACATCCAGTGACCCCATCCGGCCCGTGTCGGCGATCATCTCCATGCACAGCTGCGCCTCACGATAGGTGGGGCCGCCACGCACCGACGTACCCGTACCCGGTGCAATCTCGGGATCAAGAAAATCCACATCAAAGCTGACGTGCAGGTGCACGTCATCGTCCAGGCCGTCGAGGGCACGCCGCATCACCTCACGCATGCCCAGCTCGTCGATGGCGCGCATGTCGAAGGCACGCAAACCCAGCTGGCGGATCATGCGTTTTTCGTGGTCGTCCACCGACCGCAGGCCCACCTGGCAGAAGTCGGCAGCCTTCATGGCCGGCACCTGTCCCGAGAGGTTCGCCAGTGCGTCTGGCCCCAGCCCGCACAGGCTGGCCACCGGGATGCCGTGGACATTGCCGCTGGGCGAGATGTCGGGGGTGTTGCAGTCGGAATGTGCATCCAGCCACAGCACGCGCAGGCGCTTGCCCGTCTGGCGGCAATGTCGTGCCACCGCACTGATCGAGCCAGCCGCCAGGCAATGATCGCCGCCCAGCAGGATGGGCATCCGCCCCGCCCCGAACTGCGCCATGACGGCATCGTGAACGGCCTGGTTCCAGGTGATGCACTCGTCCAGGTTGCGCAGCCCACCGGCGGCGTGGTCGCGGGCACCGCGCGGATTGATCGGGCCGGCCAGATTGCCGGTATCCAGCACGTCCAGCCCCAGCGCACGGAGTGCCGGCACCAGCTGTGCCACCCGCAAGGCGTCCGGCCCCATCGCCGCACCCAGCCGGCTGGCGCCCACATCGGTGGGCGCGCCGATCAGTGCCACCCTGGCATGCGCGGCCACGACCGGGTTTTCCTTCATCAAATCCTGAGCCGACATCGCTTTCCTCCTGCTTGACGGAAGGAGGATTTTCGGGGGCAAGGCGCCTTCTTGGCAATATCGTCACCACTCGCGGCAGGCGTTGCGGGGGATGCCGGCCCAGCCCGCAACGCGGCACGCCCCCCGGTCCTCCTCCACCCGTGGCCATACCCGTCCCGGGAGACGTGGGCGGCAGAGGTCGCGCGGGTGAAGCTCAGGCCAGCAGATGCCTTACTTGCTGGTGGGCATGGCAAACTCGGCCCCCTTGGCAATGGCCTGTGGCCAGCGCTGCATGATGCTTTTCTGACGGGTGTAGAAGCGAACGCCTTCTTCGCCGTAGGCATGCATGTCGCCAAAGAGGCTCTTTTTCCAGCCGCCAAAACCATGCCAGGCCATCGGCACCGGAATCGGTACGTTGATGCCGACCATGCCGACCTGGATGCGGCGGCCGAACTCGCGGGCGATGTGACCATCACGGGTGAAGCAGCTGACCCCGTTGCCAAATTCGTGCCCATTGATGAGGTCGACGGCCCCGGCAAAATCCTTCACCCGCACGCACGACAGCACCGGGCCAAAGATTTCCTCACGGTAGATGCGCATGTCGGGCGTGACGTGGTCGAACAGTGTGCCCCCCAGCCAGAAGCCGTCATCACAGCCCTGCCCGGCCTTGCTTCCATCAAACTGGCGCCCATCCACCAGCAGGGTGGCCCCTTCCTTCACGCCCTGATCGATGTAGCCGCGGATGCGCGCACGTGCTGCCTCGGTGACGATCGGCCCCATCTCGGCATCAAGATTCATGCCATCCAGCACCTTCAGGTTGCGGGTGCGTTCGATCAGCTTGGGCAGCACCTGCTCGGCCGTGCCTTCGCCCACGAAGACTGCCACGCTGATGGCCATGCAGCGCTCACCGGCCGAACCATAGGCAGCGCCCACCAGCGCATCGACAACCTGATCCATGTCGGCATCGGGCATCACCACCAGATGGTTCTTGGCGCCACCCAGGGCCTGCACCCGCTTGCCATGACGCGCACCCGTCTCGTAGATGTGGTTGGCGATCGGCGTCGAGCCGACGAACGAGATGGCGGCCACGTCCGGGTGCTCCAGCAGCACGTCGACCGCCTCCTTGTCGCCCTGCACCACGTTGAAGACGCCATCGGGCAAGCCGGCCTGCCTGAGCAGCTCGGCCATGAACAGGCTGGGGCCGGGATCGAGCGGGCTGGGCTTGAGCACAAAGGTGTTGCCGGTGGCCAGCGCCATCGGGAACATCCACATCGGCACCATCACCGGGAAGTTGAAGGGTGTGATGCCGGCCACCACCCCCAGCGGCTGACGCAGCGTCCAGTTGTCGATGTTGGTGCTGACCTGCTCGGAAAAATCGGTCTTGAGCAGTTGCGGGGCACCGCAGGCAAATTCGACGATCTCGATGCCACGCGTGACTTCGCCCTGCGCATCGGTGAAGACCTTGCCGTGTTCGGCGGTAATCATGCGCGCCAGTTCGTCGCGGTTGTCTTCGAGCAGACGCAGGAAGGCATTGAGGATGCGCGCCCGGCGCAGTGGCGGCAGGCTGGCCCAGGCCGGGAAGGCCGCCTTGGCCGATGCCACGGCGGCATCCACCTGCGCGCGATCGGCCAGCAGCACCTGCGCGCTGACAGTGCCGGTGGCGGGGTTGTAAACGGGGGACTGGCGGCTGTTGGCCGGCTGTTGCACGGTTCCCGAGATCCAGTGACCGATGGTTGTCGTCATGTCTGTTGTCTCCTGCGCGGCGGGCTGTTCTGTCTGGTGGCAAAGGCAATGCGTGCCCATCGATGCGGGACGCCTGCCCCTGGCCAGGATGCAGGCCAGATCATGCCGTGCGTGCCGGCCCGACAGGTCTGTGCATCCCGTGCACGACAGTCTAGGACGCCACCGGGGCTTTGAGAAGACAAGCACGTGGATTACATTGTTTGGATTTTCAAACAATCAGAAGGGGCGACGGCCCATGAAAGCATCCCGCACCCCATCGGTCATCAAGGATGACGCAGCCGGCGCCACCCCGGCGCCGATGTTCGGCGACCTGCACCTGCTGACGGTGCTGGGGCAGACCCGCAGCTACACCCGCACGGCGGCCTGGCTGGGCCTCTCCAAGGCCACGGTCAGTCAGCGCATCTCGGCGCTGGAGCGGGCAGTAGGGGTGCCGCTGGTACAGCGCTCGACGCGCGCAGTGGCGCTGACGGCGGCCGGTCAGCAGCTGTGTGACGAAACGGCCCCCGCCTTCGGACAGATTGCGCAGAGTTATGCCGCCGTCCGCGATCTGGCGGCCTCACCCCGCGGGCTGGTGCGCCTCTCGGCCCCGGTGGCGCTGGGGCGGCAACGGATCATGCCGGCGCTGGCACCGTTTCTGCTGGCCTATCCGCAGATCCGCGTCGAGCTGGACCTGAACGACCGGATGGTGAACCTGGCGCAGGAGGGCTTCGATCTGGCCATCCGGCATGCCCAGCAACCGCCCGACAGCCACGTGGCCTGGACGCTGTGCGAAACGCGCTCGCGCCTGTATGCCAGCCCCGCCTACCTGGCCCGGCACGGCACGCCCACCCATCCGGCCGAACTGGCGCAGCACGCCTGCCTGGTCTATCTGCGCGACAGCGCCAGCACCCAGCGCTGGACGCTGGTGCGCCCGCGTCGCCGTCAGCCCCCCGAGCAGGTGGGGGTGCAGGTGCATGGCCCGCTCAAGACCAACAACAGCGAGCTGCTGCGCGAAGGGGCACTGGCCGGACTGGGCATTGCCATCCTGCCGGATTTCAGCGCCGAGGCGCGCGAAGCCGGTGATGCACGTCCGGCGCTGGTGAACATCCTGCCGCAATGGCAGGCACAAGGCGTGTTCGGCAACAGGATCCACGCCATTCGCCCCTGGGCACCGCAGGTGCCCAGGGCGGTGCGTCACCTGGTCGAGCATCTGCGCAACAGCCTGAAAGCCGGTGGGCACGCCTAGCGCGTCAGCGGCAGGAAAGTCACAGGCCGCAGGCAGGGCTGCGCCGGAGGAAGGCCTCCCCCTGACGGCGGCCCCCCGCCAGGCTGGTGACCGCCTCGACACCCAGGCGGATCACGCCGGCTTCGCGCATCTGCTGCCAGGCCTGATCCAGCGAGCCGTTCAGGTCGATGGCCCGGCAGGCATCGTCGATGACGGCAACATCGAAGCCTGCGGCCCGCGCATCGAGCGCCGTCCAGGCCACGCAGTAGTCGGTGGCCAGCCCGCACACGAACAGGTGACGGATGCCGCGCGCATGCAGCCAGGCGGCCAGGCCGGTCGTGGTCTGGCGATCGGCCTCGACGAATGCCGAATAGCTGTCGACATCCCGATGAAAGCCCTTGCGGATGATGAGCTGGGCATGCGGGATGTCGAGCCGTGCATGGAAGGCCGCATCATGTGTGCCCTGCACGCAATGCGTGGGCCAGAGCACCTGCTCGCCATAGGGCAGGCTGACCGTCTCGAAGGGACGGCGACCAGGATGCTGGCTGGCAAAGGAGATGTGGTCGGCCGGATGCCAGTCCTGCGTGAGGATCACGTTGTCGAAGCAGGCGGCCAGGCGGTTGACCGCCGGCACGATCGCATTGCCCTCGGGCACCGGCAGGCCGCCTCCCGGCATGAAGCCGTTCTGCACATCCACCACCAGCAGGGCAGCCTGAGGTTGCGAGATCTCGGCAGGCCAAGTGGCCTGCTTCACGGAAGAGTCAGACATCAAAAGCACCTGTGAAACGATGCCCCGCCGGGAAGCCACCTGAACGGAAAGGAGCGGTGCACCTGTGATGCCCCCCCAGGGGGCGCGGGGATGAACACCTTCATGACCCGCTCTTGTGAGGTTCAAGCATAACCGCCCAGCACCGCTACCCTCAACCGTAACAGCGTCGGGCCAGCGTCAGTGAGCGCGCGATGGCCGCCTGCCAGCTTTCCCCCCGGGGCAGCAGGATCTCGACACAGACCAGCGCCTCCGGCAGATGACGACGGATCGCCGCTCCCAGGGTCTCGTGCGGCACCCCGCCATCACCCAGCGGCACCAGATCCGGTTCGCTGGCGTGGATGGGGCCGATGCACGCGGCATGGGCAGGCAGCACGGCATCGATCGATTCGGCATTCAGGTGGAGGTTGGCGGTATCAAGCGTGATGGCCAGGGCCGGATGGGCCAGCGTCTGCACCATCGCCAGGGTGCTGGCCGTGTCGATCAGGAAATTGCTGCGGTAGCGGGTAGCCACGGCCTCGATGCCGATCTGCACACCCGCCGCAGCCGCCACATCCCCCAGGCGGCCAAAAAAATCGAGCGCCATCGCCTGCGCCTGGGCATCACTCAGGCCGCTGCGGTCACGGTTGGCAGGTGACCCGAACACCAGTCGTGAAGCGCCCAGACCGGCAGCGATGTCGCAGACGGCACGCAGATGGTCGAGCATGCGCTGTTGCACCACCGGCGTTCCAAACAGATTCAGCCCCTGCGCGCCATGGAGCAGCGACTGCATGCCGCTGATGGCAATGCCCTGATCGGCCCACCACTGGCGCACGCGCCGCACCTCGGCCGGCATGGCCCGCAGCGGATCGGCAAAATACTTGGTGGGGGCGATGTCGATGGCAGCCACGCCATGCTGATGCAGCAAGCGTGCCACCTCGGCATCGTCCTGCGGGTTCCAGGCCAGGTTGGTGAGGGCCAGCGGCATGGTCAGCTCCTTGATGCCCGTGGGGATTCTGCCGGGGCAGGCCAGGTATGCTGGACGCCCGGCAAGGCTTTGGCGCGGGTAGACACGGGCATGCCCCCGCTATCGGCGCCGGCGACGCGGGTCGAGCAGGTCGCCCAGCGCATCGCCCAGCAGGTTCAGCCCCAGCACCGCCAGCATGATCGCCAGCCCCGGCCACAGCGCCAGCAGCGGTGCCTCGAACATCAGCGTCTGCGCCTCGGCCAGCATGCGGCCCCACGAGGGCTGCGGCGGCTGCACGCCAAAGCCCAGGTACGAGAGCGCGGCCTCGGCCAGGATGGCTACCGCAAAGCGCGAGGTCGCCTGGACCAGCAGCACCGGCAGGATGTTGGGCAGCACGTGGCGACGGGTGATCTGCCACGGCCCCATGCCGAGGGCCCGTGCGGCCAGCACGTATTCGCGCGACCAGACACTGGCAGCCGACGCCCGGGTGAGCCGCACGAAAGTGGGAATGTTGTAGATGCCGACAGCGATGATGGCATTGCCCAGGCTTGCGCCCCAGACGGCGGTCAGCATGATTGCCGTCAGGATGGCCGGAAAGGCCAGCATGAAATCGGTGGTGCGCATGATCGACTCCTGCACCCAGCCGGGGCGGGCGGCAGCCAGCAACCCCAGCAGCACGCCGGCCCCCACACCAATGCCCACGGCAATCAGCCCGGCCAGGATCGAGGCCTGGGCCCCCACCAGCAGCTGCGAGAACACATCGTGCCCATAGGCATCGGTGCCCAGCCAGTGTGTGGCCGACGGCGGTTGCAGCGTGGCCGCCATGTCGATGGCATCGAAGGGATGGGGCGTCCAGACCAGCGACAGCGCCGCCATCAGCAACAGCAGGCCCGTCAGCAGCCCACCAAGCACAAAACCCGGATGACGACGCGCCCGCGCCCAGAAGACACGACCGATCAGCGGCCAGGCCTCGGCGGAACCGGCGGCGGCCTCCTCTGACAGTAGCCGCTCTGCCCGCTCATCCCCGCTACCCGGCGGCACCGGCGCACCGGCGGCGGGCGGCAAGGCACGGTCCTCGTATCCGGGGTGCGTACCGGTCGGAGCGGGCGGCCCGTCCGGTGGCACCGTGGCGGGCACCCCAGGGGCGCCTCCACGGGAAGGCGGCGGCACGGGCTGCGGGGGCATGACAGGCGTCGTCATCGCAGGCGCGTCCTCACAGCGTGCGGGCGCGCAGGCGCGGGTCGACCCAGGCATAGAGCACGTCGACGATGAAGTTCAGCACCACCACCAGCATCACCAGCAGCAGCACGCAGTTGCGCACCACGACCAGATCGCGGTTGGCAATGCTCTGGAACAGCAGCCGCCCCAGCCCCGGCAGCGAGAAGACATTCTCGATAACGACAGCCCCGGCCATCAGCTCGGCAAACTGCATGCCGGCCACGGTCAGCACCGGAATCATCGCGTTGCGGAACACGTGATGCCACAGCACCTGCCGCGCACTCAGCCCCTTGGCCCAGGCGGTGCGCACGCAGGCCTCCCCACGGGCATCTAGCATGGCGGTGCGCACGAAGCGCGCCAGGATGGCGGCCTGCACGCAGGCCAGCGCCAGGGCCGGCAGCAGCAGCGCCTGCACCCCACGAAGCAGGCCCGTCCAGCGCCCCTCGTCCTCGCCCTGCCAGCCATCGAACCCCCCGGAGGGCAACCAGCCCAGCCAGACCGAAAACACCAGGATCAGCAGCATGGCCAGCCAGAAGCTGGGCAGGGCCACCCCCAGCTGGCCCAGGCCCATCAGCACCGTGTCGGGCCAGCGCCGGTGATGCAGGGCCGCATAGACCCCCACCCCCAGCGCCGCCAGCACGGTCAGCCCCATCGCCAGCAGCGCCAGCGGCACGGTGAGGGCCAGCCGCTCGGCCAGCAGGCTGGCCACCGGCGCGCCATACACCACGCTCTCGCCCAGCTGGCCACTGAACAGCCCCTGCACCCATTGCAGATAGCGCCACCAGGCGGGCTGGTCCAGTCCCAGCTGCCGGGCCAGCGCCTGCACGGCGGCCGGATCGGCCTCTGGCCCCATCATCATCTGCGCCACATCACCCGGCAGCACTTCCAGCACCAGAAAGATCAGTACCGAAGCGGCCGCCAGCGTCAGCAGCAGCGCAAGCAGGCGTCGTGCAAGAAAATGCGTCATGGCAGGCAGGGGCGCACGCCAGGCCGGCGGAAACACAGGGCCAGCAGCAGCCGGCCTGTCGGGCACGGGGCAGACACCGGGTCAGCGCCAGCGCAGCGCGCTCAGGTCGTTGGCCAGGATCGGCATGCCATCCGGCACGCCCTGCAGGCGGCTGCGCGCCACCGACACCCAGTGAGGCTGGTACAACCAGGCCAGCACGCAGTCGTCGGCCAGCAGCTTCTGCACCTCGGCCAGCAACCGGTTGCGCTGGCCGGCATCGGTGGCGTGCAGCAGCTTCTGGTAGAGCGCATCGAAGCGTGCCGAGCGGTAGCCCCAGTAGTAATCGGGCTTGCTGAAGTTGTCGAGATCCAGCGGCTCGACGTGCGAGACAATGCTGAGGTCGTAATCGTGATTGCGGTAGGTACCCGAAAGCCACTGTGCCCACTCGACGTTGCGGGCCGTGCAGAGGATGCCGACCCTGGCCAGCTGGGCCATCACCACCTGGGCTCCCTGGCGGGCATAAGGCGTGGGCGGCAGCGTGAGCGTGAGGCGCAGCGGCAGCGTCACGCCCGCTTCCTTCAGCAGCGCCCGCGCCTTGTCCGGGTCGTGCGGGTTGATGCCGGTGGTGTCGATGTAACCGGGCGCGCCGGGCACATAGTGGCTGCCGATGGGCGTGCCGTGGCCCTGCTGCCCCGCCGCCAGCACCGCCTTGCGGTCGATGGCGGCGGCAATGGCGCGGCGCACCCTGACATCATCGAGCGGCTTTCGGCGGTGGTTGATGGCCACCAGCGTCTTGGCACGCGAGGGCGACTCGACCACCTGCCATTCGGACTTGCCCCTGAAACGGGCGACACCACGCTCGCTGGTGCGCGGGAAGTAGTCGACATCCCCGGCCAGCAGGGCGGCAATCTGCGCCGCCGGTTCGCTGATGAAGCGGAAGGTGACGCGCGGGATACCGATGCGGCCGGCCTCACGCCAGTCGGGACGGGCTTGCAGGGTGAGCGAGGCGCCGCGGTTCCAGCGTTGCAACTGGTAGGGGCCTGTGCCCACGGGGCGGGTGGCATTGGTGGCCACGCTGCCCGGCTCGACGATGATGGCGGTGGGCTGCCCCAGCCGGAACAGCACATCGGTCTGCGGCTGGGCCAGCGTGATCTCGATCGTGCGGGGATTGCGCACCTCGGCCTTGAGGGCGGCAAAGAAGGCCCGGTCCTTGTTGACGCTGTCGGGCGCCCCGGCACGCGCCAGGCTGAAGCGCACCGTCTCGGCATCACAGGGCGTGCCGTTGGCAAAGCGGGCATCGGCCCGCAGGTGAAAGGTATAGCGCTTCTGGTCGTCGGACACCGTCCAGCGTTCGGCCAGCAGCGGCGAGACTTCACCGGATGGCTCGATCTTCGTCAGGGTCTCGAAGACGTTGTAGAGCACGATCTCGGCGATGGCCGCGGCAGCACCGGTGGTGGGGTCCAGCCCCGGCGGCTCCAGCACCATGCCCACCACCAGACTGCCGTCGGCGGCCTTGGCCTGGGCGTGGCCAGCCAGGCCCAGGCCAGCGGCCAGGCCCAGCGAGGACAGGGCAAATTGTCGGCGTCTCATCGCGGGACTGCTCCTTGGGTGCGGCGCACCATCGTCACAAAAGCGCCATCGTAACCCAGCCTGCCGCTGTCGACGCACCCGCCACGGGTTTTCACGAAATGAAACACGCCAGGGGGACGGCCCGGAAAGCCGTCTACTTGAGCGGGCGTGGCAATGGCAACGGCCACGTGCAACGCTGAACCGGTTTCATGGGGTGCCCCCCTCCCTGCCGCATCCGCGGGCGGCCCCCCTCTTGAGGGCCTGCTGTCGCTGGGCAAGCGGGGGAGAACCCAGCGCTCCCAGCCAACCTGAGCGCACCACCCTGCTGTCATTGCACAGGGGGACAGTATCATCGCCCGGTTATCTTCGCCTATCGCTCCGCTTGCCTCATGGCAGACACGCCCGCCCCCCCTCCCGGTCCATCGGCCCCCGCCGAAGCGATCCCACCCCGTACGCACTTGCCCGCCAGCCCCGCACCGGCCCCCGCCCCTGGTCCGCTGCCCGAACAGCCGCTGCTGCGCCCCTGCGAGTGGGCCCTGCTGGGCAGTGCCTACCTGAGCCAGACGGTGGCCTTCAGCTTCTTCTTCGTGTCGCTCTCCACCATCCTGCGCACACAGGGGGCGGCGCTGGACGATATCGGCTGGCTGTACCTGCTGGGCCTGCTGCCGGGGCTGAAATTCCTGTGGGCCCCGCTGATGGACCGCGTCGGCTTCGGGCAACTTGGTCACTACACGGCCTGGCTGGTGCTGATGCAGGCCTGCCTGATCGGCACGCTGGTTTTCATGGCGCTGCTGCCCGTGGGGGCGGGCCAGCCCCTGCCAATGGGCGCTCTGGTGGCCGGCAGCGTGGCCCTGGCCTTCTTCACCGCCTGCCAGGACATGGCGGCCGACGGCCTGTCGGTGCGGCTGCTCTCGCCACGCCAGCGGGGCCTGGGCAATGCCGTGCAGATGGCCTGCGGCGCCGTGGGTTTCATCGCAGCCGGCGGCGGCGTGCTGACGCTGTACGAGCACCACGGCTGGACGGTGGCCCTGCTGAGCCTGGTGTCACTGAACCTGGTCACGCTGCTGCTGGCCCTCTTCTACCGCGAGCCACCCCATGCCCGGCCCGCACCCCATGGCCCCGCGCACCTGGCTGGCTACTGGCGCGGCCTGGCGCGCTTCTGGCAGCGCCCCGACACCGGCTGGGCCTGGCTGGTGCTGATCCTGTTCCTGCAGTCGGGCGTGTATCTGGCCTACAGCGTGCTGACGCCGATGCTGGTGGACAGCGGCTGGACACCCAGCCGTATCGGTCAGGTGGTGAACCTGTACGGCACACTGGTGGGTATGGCCTCGATGCTGGGGCTGGGCGTGGTGATGAAGCGCTGGTCGCCGACGGTGGCCCTGCGGGTGATGCTGCCGGCGCAGGGGGTGGCGGTAGTGGCGCTGGCCGCCCCGCTGTTGCTGCGGGCCGATGCGATCTGGGTGACACTGGGCGTGGGCCTGTACATGGCCATCTACATGCCGATGGGCGTACTTGTAAGCACACTGATGATGAGTCGCGCCAGCGCCCATGCGCCAGCCACCGATTTCTCGATGCAGTACGGCGTGTACCTGTGCGCCGGTTATGGCTTTGGCGCCCTGGGCCTGCCGCTGGCGCAGCGCCTGGGCTACGACACCGTGCTGGGCCTGGCGCTGGGCATCAACCTGCTGCTGTGGGTGGGGGTGCCGCGCTTGTGGCGGCGGGTGAACGTGCAGGGGCGGAACAACTGAAATACTGCCAGCAGGAGGCTGGTCTTTCAGCGCTACTCCGTTGTATGGGATTGGTCCAACGCACGCCCCCATGCCAACGAACAGCGCCATGGTTGCACATGATGCACGACATCAGCATGCCCTACGGCCGCCGAAAACCGAGTTGCTCAACCGCCGCCGCGCTTTGGCGGCGTGGCAATTTTGAAAAGTAGTTTTCCTCCCGGCTGATGTCAGCCCTTGCCGGCAACACGGCCAAAAACTTTCCTGCCAGCTCTGGCCTTCTGCCATCCTTGCGGGTTTGCCACATCTGCAAGAATTGCGCCTTGCTGAACGTACGATTGCCAAGACTGGGATCGGCCAGCCAGACCGTATCACCACTGATTCCGCGCAGAACACTGAAATGATCGTCCTTGCGATATTTGACGTAGACGATGACGGGAATCTTCAGCTTGACGAGCTGATCCCAGCTTGCCGCGAAGCCTCTGGCCTTGAAACCGAACCCTGGCATCGCCCGGGCCATGTCGTCAAAGCTGGCCATGCCATCTTCCTCTCCCATCGCTTTCAGAAAGCGTTTTTCTGAGACCTTCTGGCCATAGAAGCTGTTGAGCAGGGTTGCCGCAGAGGCAGCTCCGCAGGAGTAATCCAGATCCTGCTTGACGATGCCGTCATCACGCAAGGTCTTCCAGCTTCTCACCTTCACCTGCCCCGAGGCGCTCTGCGTTTGCAGCAAGGCGCCCTGATCGACCGGTCTTTTCTCCGGCTCATCGTCCGCATGATCGTCCTGACCGTCGGCGGAAGCCTGCTTGCGCCCGTTCCGCCGATCCTCCGCATTCAGATCGCTGGTGCGTTCACCCCGAGATTCTGCCCTGCGGGACGAAGCGGCCTGCTGCCCGGGGGATTCTGCTTCCGTCGCTGTCTGAACACCGTCTTTCGAGATGGCGCCGTCATGGGTCGTGCGGGTTGCATCCGGTGACAGCATGCCCTCTTGCGCAAAAGCAACCGGCATCAAGAGAGCCAGCGCTGCGCCTGCCATAACCCAAGCCCCCGTGCGGCCGTTACCGCGCGCTGAACAAGGCCTAATCATTCAACCCGCTCCCAGGCTTGCCGCCGGAGATGCAGGCGGCAACCCGCCCATCAGGAACAGGCCCATGCCGACCGATGCCAGCAGCATGAGGACGGCCATCAATACCACGCTGATTAGCACACCTGTAATGGCATACCCCAGTGATATCCTGGAAACAGCACTGCTCAGCGCATGCCCAGCAACCCAGACCGAATACAGCCACAGCGCCATGCCCAGCACCGGCGGCAGCCCCACGATCGTCAACCCGGCTGCCAGCGCATCCGGCAGCAGCCACGCAGCAGCCAGCAGGTTGAACAGATCACCTTCTCCATCCCATCGGCCACCGCGCCTTGCCCACCAGCGCACCACACCCACACATACCAGAAAACACAGCCAGACCAGCACCACCGAAAAACCGACGGCCAGCGCGGGGGACATCACGGCGCCCTCGGGCATGCCAGGCTGGGGTGCCGTCACACGTGGATCCAGCCCGGTGAGCACCCCCAACAAAGTGATGGCCAGCACAGCTTGCCAACGTGAGAAGGAAAACCGTGAAAACGACTGCTCACGCTGGATGAACGCAAACACCGATGAAGAAATGATATTCATGAAGACCTCCTTCTCATGACAACCGACATGCCCCTCCACGAAAACGGGGAACCTGACCCCATGCGACCATGAACCGGGGAATGCCATGTGCTAGCCACCAGGGCCTGTTCAACGGATCACAGCAGGAAAAAGACCGGAAGGACCGACAAGACGCCGATCTCCATTAATGACAGGAAGATAAATCTCCATCTGCCGTGACAACAGCGGAAGGCGGACCACATCCGGAGTCAGGGCAGAGGCGGGGAGTTCAAAGGGAAAGGCGGCCCCCTCGGTTTCCTTCATCTCCACCGACGACAGCGCAGCCACCTGCATCGGCTTGCCCGATGCCTCGAAGAGGGTTGACGCATCCGCTTCCGTGAAGGCTGCTTGGGTCTGGGGCGACGCAGGCGCCTTGACATCAACCTCAGCCGCCAGTGACTGAGACGAGATCAGGCCAGTGGTGGCCAGGACAAGAACAACATTCTTAGCTTTCATGGATTAAACTCCTGGGGAACTCCCCTATAAACAACAACACGCCTCGACAAACTCCCGAGGCACCCGCTGGTCGTGCTGCAACACTGCCAACGCTTGTCGGGCAGGCATGACCTGCCCAGGCCCCTCCCTTTCGGGAGGGATTTTTTTACTTGAACATGTACAACCAGTTCACCCGCAGCTCGGCACCATTCCGCTCCGACTCCCCGCTAAGAAAGGTCGCATTGAGGGTATTGTCGCGCGCAAGGCCATAGCCCATGCCCAGAAAATTGAACACATGAAAACATCTCCCGGCACTCACTCGCCATAAAACCACCAAACGACTTACCCCCCCAAAAAAGACAAAATTAAATAAATGCTATGAAATTAAAAACGGAACCATCACTCCAACCATTCACCCCAAACACGATTCATCGATCACCAACAAAACACCCAAACCAAGCCCCCTCCAATAACCACGGAAATGGCTATGACAATCAAATAATTTGCAACACCTGAAACACGACACAATTTTAATTTTTCGAGTCACTTTACCATTAAAATCAACTCTAATTGACAAAACACAAATTTATAAGAATTGCTCAGCCTAGCGGCAACCATCTTACCCCCCCGGTCGAACGACATTACTCACCTAAGAACAGGCGTCAGTGGCCATAACCATGCAACAAACTCCATTATAAATTAATTGCACCAAAATGCACATCATAATCATCCTCCACCACCAACAAACAACTTTACAACAAACCTCATCCATGCCACGACCGAGACAGAAACAGCGAACGTAGTCAAGAACACCCCGACATACCTTCCCACAATAGCTTGAGACTCCAACCATCCAGACAACCAGATCGCCGCAAAAACAAATCCGCACGCAGATAGCGTATATAATACAACCATCAAAATCCTAAACAACACGCTCACAGACACTCCAAATAATTGCGACCATACCCCGATCAACCATAAGGAAGAACGGGGCATTTCGTCAAAATAGACTACAAACAAAGGTCATTCTCGTGCTGCCGAAATCGCACCGCCAGCTACACCGCCCGCCATAGCCAATGCCGCACTGCCGAACCCCCTTACCGGGGAGAAAAGCCCACTTGCCAACCCCCCAGCAACAGCCGTAGTGAAAGCATAGGGGTCACGCCCACCGGCCGCGAGATAACCGTAACCAGCCCCGTACAATCCAGCGATTCCTCCAGCCGCGTGATACAGTGCAACAGGAATTGCGGCCCCTTGCGTATCCTTCATCTCCACCGACGACAGCGCAGCCACCTGCATCGGCTTGCCCGATGCCTCGAAGAGGGTTGACGCATCCGCTTCCGTGAAGGCTGCTTGGGTCTGGGGCGACGCAGGCGCCTTGACATCAACCTCAGCCGCCAGTGACTGAGACGAGATCAGGCCAGTGGTGGCCAGGACAAGAACAACATTCTTAGCTTTCATGGATTAAACTCCTGGGGAACTCCCCTATAAACAACAACACGCCTCGACAAACTCCCGAGGCACCCGCTGGTCGTGCTGCAACACTGCCAACGCTTGTCGGGCAGGCATGACCTGCCCAGGCCCCTCCCTTTCGGGAGGGATTTTTTTACTTGAACGTGTACAACCAGTTCACCCGCAATTCGGCGCCACTCTGGCCAGAAGCCTTGGCGCGAAAAGTCGCATTGAGCGTATTGCCGCGCGAAAGCCCGTAGCCCACGCCCAGCACCAGATCACTTTCCGTTCTGTTGTAGCCCCTACGCTGACCACCCAAGGTATCGGCCGAGTGACGCAGCCACTGCATGCCGCCACTGAGCGTGACCCGATCATTGACCGCAAACGCCACGGAAGGATGGATCTGCAGCAGGCCGCCCGGCTTGAACGACGCTCTGCCGTCCCCGGATGAACGCGCCAGGCGATAGCTGCTGGTGACGGAAAAGACGATCGGGTCGACAGCCTTGTAGGCCGTCACGCCCAACAGCGCTGACTTGAAGCGGGCCTTGTCTTCCAGGCGCCGCTCCACCACGGCCAGCTCGGCAAAGCCCAGCACGGCCGGTGTGTCGTCGTCTTCCTTGAACTGGTAATTGATGCCCGCCCACAGATCGGAGAAACGGGATGTACTGCTGCTGCTGACACCATTCACATCCTGCGCACGCTCGCTGCTGGCCAGCATGCTGGCGCGTGCATAGACTTCAGCCTTGGCGGTTGCGCCGTAACGCAAGCCAACGGTGGGCACAAAGTTGTCGCTGTTGGCATTGCGCTCGCCTACCGTGGCGGGCACCGCAACAAAGGAGGTGGAACCGGTCTGCACCAGCACCGGGTCGGCAGTGGACACATCCTGCTGGTCGCGGTTGGCGTAGGCAAAGGACAAGTCCAGCTTGAACCTGCCCTTGTCGGTGATGAGATCTTCCACCGTCAGGGGCAGATCATCCGCCCAAGCCGAGCCACTGGCTGCGCATGCAATCAGCGTGCCCAGCGCCCAGCACTTGTTCCGTTCCTTATAATTTGTCGACGCATTCATCGTGGCAGAGCTGTCTCCGAAATCGTTGGAGCGATCCTAACAACCGCCATTCACATCGTTCAATTACGCCCCATTGCTCGTCCGTAAATTATTCCGACAACAACGTCTGCACACGCGTGCCGTGTCTCGCATGCAGATACACACGCTGGCCAAACGCAATGTCCGTTCAAGCCTGCCATGACAGGGTATTGGTTCCGTCCTGAATCCTCTTTCCCGGCACAGCACATGTCAGCCTGTTGCTGTCATGCATCAAACGAAAACCTGTGCATCCTGTTCTGCTTGGTAAAATTCTGCGCCCTCTTGCGAAACGAAACGTGGGGTGTGGGGCTGCCACCCGTGTGGGGAACAGGGCACACCCCTGCTCAACACACACCCCGCTACCGTCCATTCACCCCGAGCGTTCTTGACAGACATCAGCGTCCGTGCGGGGCGGGGTTGGATAGAATCCCCAAGGTCTCTGATCGCCTTTGCAAGGACTGGACATCATGGAATTCGACCTCCTCATCAGTGGCGCCGGCCCGGCGGGCCTGTGCCTGGCGCGTGCCCTGGCCGATACGGGCCTGACGATTGGCCTGGTGGAACAGCAGCCGCTGGCTGCGCTGCAGGAGGCGCCTTTCGATGGCCGCGAGATCGCGCTGACGCAGCCTTCGGCCAGCCTGCTGCGCGAGCTGGGGCTGTGGGACCGGATCCGGGAGATCGACCCGGCGGCGCTGTCGCCGCTGCGCGATGCCCGGGTCTTCAATGGCGCCAACCCGTTTTCGATGCTGATCGGCCATGCGCTCACCTCGCGCTCGGAGCTGGGCTGGCTGGTATCCAACCACCTGATCCGCCGCACGGCCTTTGCCGAGGTGCAGGCCGCGGCCGAACGCGATGGCCGGATCACGCTGCTGGCGGGCGTGCCGGCCATGCGGGTGCAGTGCGATGGGG
Source organism: Lautropia sp. (assembly GCA_030532425.1). GTDB lineage: Bacteria > Pseudomonadota > Gammaproteobacteria > Burkholderiales > Burkholderiaceae_E > Lautropia. The sequence continues at coordinate 34,076 of JAUNLD010000023.1, forward strand.
AAGGCGGGGTGCTGACGCTGGCCGATGGCAGCACGCACCGGGCACGCCTGCTGGTGGCAGCCGACAGCCGTTTTTCATCCACGCGCCGGGCCGTGGGCATCGGTGCCAGCCAGCATGATTTTGGCCGGACGATGCTGGTCTGCCAGATGACGCACGACGTGCCGCACGAACATGTGGCCTGGGAGTGGTTCGATTATGGCCAGACGCTGGCGCTGCTGCCGATGAACGATGATCCGGCCACCGGCGAGCACCGGGCCTCGACAGTGCTGACGCTGCCACACCAGGAGATCGAGCCGCTGCTGACGATGGACGCCGCCGCCTTTGGCGAGGAGATGGCACGGCGCTTTCACGGGCGGCTGGGCGGCATGCGGCTGGCCAGCACCCGCCACAGCTATCCGCTGGTGGGGGTGATGCCGCACCGGCTGGTGGCCCGGCGCTTTGCCTGCATCGGCGACGCGGCCGTCGGCATGCACCCGGTGACGGCGCACGGATTCAATTTCGGCCTGCTCAGCGTCGACACGCTGGCCCGGGAGCTGCGCCAGGCGCTGGCCAGCGGCCGCGACATCGGCAGCCCAGAGCTGCTGGCCCGCTACGAGCGCAAGCACATGCTGGCCACGCGCCCGCTCTACGAAGTGACCAAGATGATCGCCACGCTCTACACCACCGAGGCCGCACCGGCCCGGCTGCTGCGCGATGCCGCCCTGCGGGTGGGCCAGCGGCTGACGCCCTTCCGCAAGCTGGTGGCGGCGTCGCTGACCGGCTGATTCAGCCCGGCAGGCAGGGGCGGCGCATGCGCCACAGGACCCAGGCCAGCCATACCGGCACCACCGGCAGCATCACCAGCCCCACCAGCAGCAGCCCCAGGGCGGTGGCCAGCCACGACCCGGCCTGCGCCACCACGCCCTTCATCCGGCTGCCCGAGGCCCCTCTGGCGCCTGCGGCCACCGGGGCGTGCGCGCCCTGCGCCACACCCTCATGCTGATCCATCACCCTGCCCTTCCTGCCGTCGCTGACTGAACACCCCGCCATCATCACGACAGGGCAGCAGCCGGCCAAGGGGCAGCGGATCATCGGTCCCTGCCTGCGGCCCGGCGCAGGCCGGCAGCCTCATCAGGCGTGGCAAGGCCGGCAGCGCGGTTTCAGGGGCTCAGGCCAAGACAAGCCGCCGGCCCGGCGCCTCAGCGCTTGAGTGCCAGGGCGGCCCCGTCATCTCCGTCCCGGATGATGTGCCAGTGCCCGGGCGGCAGGCCGGCAAAGGTCTCGCGGTAGCGGGTGGCGCCCGCCGGCTGCCCGGTCACGTCGCGGATGACGATGCCCTCTACCTGCTGCGGATGCTCGCGCGCCACCTCGGCATAGATCTCGGGGTCGGCCTCACCGGAATCGCCGATGAGCAGAAAGCGCCGCTGCGGAAATGCCTTCAGCAGCTGGCGCAGCACGCCCAGCTTGTGCTTTTCGGAATCGCCGTTGCCCGGCAGCAGGCTGTGCCAGGCGGTGGATTCGCGCAGGTGCAGGCAGCCCGCCGGGAAGCCCTCATCGGCCAGAAACTGCTGCAAGGGCTGCAGCAGCTGCATCGGACTGGAGGACAGATAATGAAAGCAGATGCCGGTTTTTTCCTGTGCCTTCAGCCGCTGGTACCAGGCGGCCATGCCGGGCACGGGCTTGAACACGTTGACGAAGGTATTGCGCAACAGGCGGCGGGTGTTGCCCACGCCCGAGATCTTGATGGTGTCATCGATGTCGCTGACCACCGACAGCCCCTGCGGCGGCACGGGCCATAGCTGCCCGCGGCACTTGGGGCCGGGGCAGTCCAGCACCGTGTAATCGAGCGGGGCGGTCGAGCCATCCCAGGCTTCACGCGGAACCGGCAGCTCGGCCGAGGTACGGCCGGCCGCATCACTGGCCGGCAGCGTGGCTTCGGCCCCACCGGGCAAGCGCACCCGCAACACCTTGCCCCGTTCGGAGTCCTTCAGGAACAATCCGGCCCGCGCGATGTAGCGCTGGCGGCGTGCCTCATCCAGCCGGGCAAGGTCGATCCCCAGGTAGCGGGCAAACAGCCGGCGCACACCCGGACGGCGCTCGTCCTCGTACACCCACAGGTGCACGTGCGCCTGCATCGGCCCTTCGGCATTCACCTGCAGGATGCCGGGCAGGGCCAGTACCGATTCGTCGTCCTTGAGCGCGACGGCCTGCCCGGCCCGGGGCGCGGGCAGCAGACCCAGGCTGGCCAGCAGCGGCAGACCGCCCTGCATCAGGCGGCGACGGCGCGGCGAGCGCAGGGTGTGCGACGGCAGGGCCGACAGGGGCAGGCGGGCGGTGACAGGCAGGGGCTTCACGATCGGCAAGGACAGCAGGGATGAAGACTGTCCGCGATCATACCGGCAATCGGCCTCTCCTGCGTCATGCAGCATCCCCGGCCGCCATCGGCTACGCCCAGGGGCCCAGCGGCATTGCTGCACGGCCGGGGCGCGGAGCGCACGCCGGAGACCACGCCGGACAGCACACCGGCCCCCTGCCCTACCGCGGACCGACGGAGGCCCAGGCCATCGGCAGGTGGCGGTGCGGCAGTGTCAGTGACAGCCGCCCTTGCTGCCACCGCAGCGGCCACAGCCATCGCAGGGGCTGCCCGAGCTGCCCTTTTTCCTGAACACAAGCTTTCTGAGCATATAGGCGACCGCAATCACCACGATCAGGCCGACCATGATGTTCTCGTTCATCCGAGGATCCTCGACGTGAGTTGATAGACGATCAGGGCAAACACATAGGCTGCCAGGAACAGGCCGCCCGCGATCATCCAGGTGACTTTGGCCGATTTGGTCTCACGGCGGATGACGGCCAGCGTGGCCATGCACATCGGTGCATAGATGTACCAGGCCAGGAAGGCGAAGGCGGTGGGCAGGCCCCAGTTGCCGTGCACGATGGGAATCAGCGCATTCTGCACGGCATCTTCCGAGGCGGCCCCCACCGCGTAGACAGTGCCCAGCGCCGCCACCACCACCTCACGGGCGGCAATGCCCGGAATCATGGCGATGCACATCTGCCAGGTGAAGCCCAGCGGTGCAAAGATCGGCTGGATCAGGTGGCCCAGCGTGCCGGCCAGGCTGTAATCGATCGGCGCCCCGGTGGCTCCCTCGGGCGGCGAGGGGAAGCTGACCAGTGCCCAGAGGATCACGCTCAGCGCAAAGATCACCGTACCGGCCCGTTTGAGGAAGGCCTGCACCCGATCCCACAGGCTGGTAAGGATGTGCCTGAAGTTGGGCATGCGGAAGGTGGGCAGCTCCATCAGCAGCGGAAACTGCTGGATGTTGCCGCGGGAGCGCGCCATTTTCTTCAGTATCCAGGCCGTCAGCGCCGCCGAGGCGATGCCGGCGGCATACAGGCCGAACAGCGTCAGGCCTTGCAGGTTGAAGAGCCCCCACACCTTCTGATCGGGAATGATGGCGGCGATGATGAGCGCATAGATCGGCAGACGCGCCGAGCAGGTCAGCATCGGTGCGATGGCAATCGTCACCAGCCGCTCGCGCGGATCCTGAATGGTGCGTGCCGACATCACGGCCGGCACGGCACAGGCAAAGCTGGACAGCAGCGGGATGAAGGCCCGGCCCGACAGCCCCGTGCGTGACAGCAGGTTGTCGAGCAGGAAGGCGGCCCGCGGCAGATAGCCGGAGTCTTCCAGCAGCAGGATGAAGGCAAAGAGGATGGTGATCTGCGGCAGGAAGACCAGCACGCTGCCCAGGCCGGCCAGCACCCCATTGACGAGCAGATCCTGCAACAGCCCCGGCGAGGTGTGGGCCACCACCCATTCACCCAGCGCCGCAAACCCCTCTTCGATGGCCCCATGACCGGCTCGGCCCAGGCATAGACGGCCTGGAACACCAGCAGCAGCACCACCGCCAGGATCAGCATGCCCCAGACCGGGTGCAGCACCAGCTGATCGAGCCTGCGGTGCCAGGCGGGCAGGGTCATCTCGGTACGCACCACCTGCCGCAGGATGTCTTCGACCTGCGCATACAGCGCATTGCTGTCGAGGGCCTCCAGCCGGCGCTCGGCTTCCGCAGCATCGAGCACCACCGGGGCCTGGCGCGGCAGGCTGGCCACCGCCTTGCGCACGCCCAGCACACCACGCTTGCTGATGGCCACCGTCTCCAGCACCGGCACCCCCAGCAATTCAGAGAGCTTGCCGGCATCGATGTTGAGACCGCGCGAGCGGGCCACGTCCGACAGGTTCAGCGACACCACCATCGGCAAGCCAAGTGTCTTCAGCTCAAGCATCATCCGCAGCGTCATGCGCAGGTTGGTGGCATCGGCCACGGCGATGATGGCCTGGGGCTTGTCGCCCAGGCGGCCCAGCACCATGTCGCGCGCCACCGCTTCATCGGGGCTGGTAGTGCGCAGGCTGTAGGTGCCCGGCAAGTCGATGATGTGAACGTCGGGATCGTCGACGAAGCTGCCTTCGCGCTTGTCGACCGTCACACCGGCGTAGTTGGCCACTTTGGCATTGGAACCGGTCAGACCGTTGAACAGGACGGTCTTGCCGCAATTGGGTGCGCCCAGCAGCGCATAACAGGTGGTGGCAGCCATGGTGGATTGTTGTTGAAGTCTGCGAACGGGTCAGCAAACAGAACCGGCGCCAGCAGGCAGGGGCCCGTGCCCGCCGACCCTCCCTTGTTGTTCCTGGGTCTGGGGGCTGGCGCGCTCAGTGGACCAGCCGGCAGAGAATCTTGTCGGCCTCGGGCTGCCGCAGGGCAAATTGCGACTGATTGCCCAGGCGGATGGCATAGGGCCCATGCCCCAGCACACCGGTGGCCACCACCACCAGCGGCACACCATCAGAGAAACCCAGATCGGCCAGGCGCCGGGTGACGAGCGGATCAAGCTCGCCAAAGACGGGATTGGCCACGATGCACTCGATTTGCGCACGGGCACCTTGAGTGAGAGCGGAAAGCGGTAGCGTTGACATGATCGGAATCCATCCTGGATCGAAAGAGCTTCAGCTGGACATCTGCACGGCCGCGTGAATCACCCGGATCTCACGGCCGGCGATCAACATCAGGATGCAAGCATCTTTGAAAACTGTAGGAGAAATGGCATTCAGTTGCAGAAACACCCCACAATTCGAGTCGGCTTCCAGAAACGGCTACACGCCTGCAAAAAAAACGGGCTGCGCCTGCCAGCACACCAGGTACTGGCGGGCGCAGCCCGTCGGAGCACGGGGGCACAGGTTGCAACAGCCGGGCTGTGGCCTTCCCCCCTCAGCCCGGGGCAGGAAGGCCCGGCAGGCCGTGACAGGCACGGCACGGGCTGGCTACCGGCCACACGGTATCAGAGGCAGGTGCAGCAGGGGCAGCCAGCCCCCGCGGCGGCATGTGCTGCACTCAGGGCAGCTCGCCCTTGCGGCGGCGTGCCAGGAAGTCGCGGGTTTCGGTGATGACCACCCCCGAGAGCAGCAGCAACGCGATCAGGTTGGGCACGGCCATCAGCCCGTTGAACACGTCGGAGGCCGACCAGACCAGATCGAGGCTGACACCGGCACCCAGCAGCACCGAGGCCACATAGATGATGCGATAGATGGGCACGAAGCCATCTCCGGCCAGATACGCGGCGCATTTCTCACCGTAGTAGCACCAGCCCAGGATGGTGGAATAGGCAAAGAAGATCAGCCCGAAGGTGACGAGCCA
>JAUNLD010000024.1 GCA_030532425.1 Lautropia sp.
ACTGGCAGTCGGGCAAGGCCGAGAAATGCCTGTTCTGCTATCCGCGCATCGAGGCGGGCCAGCCCACCGTCTGCTCCGAGACCTGTGTCGGCCGCATCCGCTATCTGGGGGTGATGCTGTACGATGCCGACCGTATCGAGGCGGCGGCCTCGGTTCCCGATGAAAAGCAGCTTTACAAGGCGCAGCTGGAGTGCTTCCTCGATCCGCACGATCCTGCCGTGATCGAGGCGGCCCGCAAGGAAGGCATCCCCGACACCTGGCTGGAAGCGGCGCGCCAGTCGCCGGTGTACCGGATGGCGTGTCAGTGGGAGGTGGCACTGCCGCTGCACCCCGAATACCGGACGCTGCCGATGGTCTGGTACATCCCGCCGCTGTCGCCCATTCAGGGCGCGGCCGAAAACCGGCAGATGCCGCACGAGGTGGTGGATGGCAGCATCATTCCCGATGTGAAGAGCCTGCGCATCCCGGTGCGTTACCTGGCCAACCTGCTGACGGCGGGGGACGAGGCACCGGTGGTGCGCGCGCTGGAGCGGATGATCGCCATGCGTGCCTTCAAGCGCAGCGAGATGATCGAGGGCAGGGGCAGCGAGGCCATCCTGCAGCGGGTGGGGCTGGATGCCGCCACGGTGGAGGACATGTACCAGACGATGGCCATTGCCAATTACGAGGACCGTTTCGTGATTCCGACCACGCACAAGGCCGCCGCCGAGCGGGATTTCAGTGAAACGGGGGCGTGCGGCTTCAGCTTCGGCAATGGCTGTTCGTCGGGCTACTCGCGCGAGTCGCTGTTTGGCAAGAAGAACCGTGGCGTCGACGTGATCCACCTGCAACTGAAGCGGCCGCGCAGCGAGAAGGCGCTGGAGGAGGAAGGCTGATGAGTACCTACCGTGCCCTGTCGGCGCTGCTGAGCTATCCCGACGAGGAGATGATTGCGGCGCTGCCGGAAATATCCGGTGCGCTGGCTCCGTTGCCGGGTGCGCAGCAGCGGCTGGCCCCGCTTCTGGCCTGGCTGATGGAAAACAGCCTGGTGACGGTGCAGGAAAGCTATGTCGCCACCTTCGACCGCTCACGCGCGCTGTCGCTCTACCTGTTCGAGCACGTGCATGGCGAGAGCCGCGAGCGCGGTGAGGCGCTGCTCGATCTGCTGCGCGAGTATCAGCGTCATGGCTTCGAGCCGGATGACCGCGAGGGCAGTGCGCGCGAGATGCCCGATTACCTGCCACTGTTTCTGGAGTTTCTGGGGCAGTTGCCGCCGGACGGGGCGGGGGTGCTGCTGGCGGATGCCGTTCATGTGATTGCGCTGCTGCACGAGCGCCTGCAGGAGCGGGGCAGTCCCTACGCACCGCTTCTGGCATTGCTGGTCGAGCTGTCACCGGAAAAACCCCAGCCGATGACGGATGCGCCGGCCCGTGACATGGATGCGCTGCTGGAGACCGTCGGCCCCGGGGCCGACGGCACCGAGCCGCTGCTGCGCCCCGACAACAGCGGGGTGCAGGTCATCCGCTTCCATCGTTGAGATTTCCTGGGAGAGTTTCATGAGCTACTGGCACACCTTCTTTTTCGGGATCTATCCCTACATCGCGCTCAGCATCTTCCTGCTGGGCAGCCTGGTGCGTTTCGAGCGCGAACAGTACAGCTGGAAAAGCGACAGCTCGCAGGTGCTGCACGCGGGTCAGCTGCGGCTGGGCAACATCCTCTTTCACGTTGGCATCATCAGCCTGTTTCTGGGGCACCTGGTCGGGTTGCTGACACCGGTGGCCGTGTGGGATGCGCTGGGCGTCAGCCATGCCACCAAGCAGCTGGTGGCGATGGTGGCGGGGGGTGTCATGGGCACGGTCTGCCTGGTAGGGCTGCTGATTCTGTTGAAGCGCCGCCTGACCAACCCGCGCATCCGTGCCGTTACTTCCACCGGTGACAAGGTGCTGCTGCTGTGGATCTTGCTGACGCTGTTGCTGGGCCTGACGACGATCATCGTCTCGGCGGGTCACCGTGATGGGCACGAAATGGTGCTGCTGATGCGCTGGTGCCAGCATATCCTCACCTTCCAGGGTGATGCAGCCTCTCTGATTGCCCATGTCAGCCCGGTGTTCAAGCTGCACATGTTCATGGGGATGACGCTGTTCATCATCTTCCCCTTCACGCGTCTGGTGCATGTCTGGAGCGGCTTTGCCTCGGTGATGTATCTGGGCCGCGCCTGGCAGCTGGTGCGCCAGCGCTGAGGGGGGCGCCGAAACCGCGTGGCTGTCCCCGTCGTGTCGCGGCAGCGGTGGACGGGGACGTCGTGTTGCGCGGGGCAAGGTGGCCAGCGCGGTTCTGACGCCGGCGCGGAGGCTTGCACGGATGAGCACGTTCATGACATGCACGAAGACAGGAGTCTGTCCATGGGAATCAGGGTCAATGGGGTGGAGATCAGTGATGAAGAGGTGGCAGGAGAGCTGCCCCACCATCGTGATGTGCCCGAACCGCTGCGCAGTGCCTGCATTGCGCTGGTGCTGAAGCAGGCCCTGCTGGATGAGGCCCGGGCGCTGGGCCATCCGGTGGGTGATGCCGAGGAGGCGGCGGACTGGCTGCTGGCCACGCAGGTGCAGGTACCTGCCGTGGACGAGGCGGCCTGTCGTCGCCATTACGCGAAGCATCTGTCGCGCTTCACGCAGGGCGGCTGGGTGGAAGCTGCCCACATCCTTTTTGCCGTACAGGAGCATACGCCTTTGCAGGCGCTGCGACAGGTGGCACAGGATACACTGGCGGTATTGCAGGCCGAGCCGGCACGTTTTGCCGAGATGGCGGCACGCTATTCCAACTGCCCGTCGGGGCCGACGGAGGCGAGCTGGGCCGGCTGCCGCGCGGTGCCTGCGTGCCCGAGTTCGAGGCCGTGATCTGGCGGATGAGGCCGGGTACGCTGGCCGACACCCTGATCGAAAGCCGGCATGGGCTGCATGTCGTGCGGGTGGATCGGCGGCATGAGGGCAGCGTGCAACCCTTCGAGGCCGTGGCCGGCGAGATTGCAGCGGCGCTGCGTGCCGCCAGCCAGGATGCAGCGTGGCGTCAGTATGCGCAGCTGCTGCTGGGGCGTGCGCAGATCGAGGGCATCGAGCTGGAGGCCGCCGGGACGCCGCTGGTGCAGTGAGCGCATGGGCGTGCCGGCCTGTCAGGGGTGGCGGGCACTTCATGGCCGCTTCCTTCACGCAGGGGATGGCAGCCGGGACAGGGGCAGGGTGATGCAGGGGATGCCCGCCATGGGTGCACGCTGTGGGCACGGGCAAGGGAATCAGGCACGATGACAGGAGGCTGGACATGAGCGTCTTGGCCGGGACGATGGCCCGCCACCACCGCGCCCACGAAGCGCATGCAGATCGTGCCTTGCCGCGCCGACGCCTGTCGGTGCGCATCGTCAGCACCTCGATCATCGCCCTGCTGATCGTGCTGAGCATGGTGGGGTGGACGCTGTCGTTGTCATGGCAGCTGGAAGGTGCAGCGGCTGCCATCAACGACACCGGCAGCCTGCGGATGCGGGCCAACCGGCTGGGGCTGGCATTGCTGCGTGCCGAGCGTGGGCAAAGCGGGCAGGCACAGGCGGATCTGGTGGCACAGCGCGAAACCCTGGAACGCCTGGCCAGTGGCGTGCCCTCCCGGCCGCTGTTCCTGCCGGATGACCCGGCCATCCATGCGCAGCTGGGCAAGGTGGCGGCGTTGTGGGCGCGCAAGATGGCGATACCGGCCGAGGCGGTGCTGACGCAAGGGGCCAGCGTCGATGCCTATCTGGCGACGTTGCCGGCTTTCGTGAACGAAGCCGATCGCCTGGTGCGGATGATCGAGACCGACAATGCGGGCAAGACCTCGTTGCTGCGCCTGTCGCAGGCGGTGCTGATCCTGATGGCCTGTCTGGGCGCAGCGGCGGCCATCGGCCTGCTGTACCGGTGGATCATCCGCCCGGTGGAGGTGCTGCACGAGGGCATTCAGCGGATGGCCGCGCGCGATTTTTCGGTGCGGCTGCCGGTGGCCAGCCAGGACGAACTGGGCGCACTGGCTGCCGGCTTCAACCGGATGGCGGGAGAATTGCAGGGCGTGTACGAGGGGCTGGGCGAGCACGTGCGGCAAAAGACGGTCGAGCTGGAACGGCAGAACCGTCAGCTGAGTGCGCTGTACGGCATGACGGCCTTTCTCAACCGGCCTGCCACCATCGAGGCACTGTGCCGCGGTTTCATCGAACGGGTGATGGAGGAATTTCATGCCGATGCCGGCAGCATCCGCGTGCTCGATCCGTCGGGCCAGCGGCTGCATATCGTCGTGTCGGTGGGGTTTTCGGAGGCGATGGCCGATAGCGAGCACTGCATGCGCACCGATGCCTGCTTCTGCGGCGAGGCCACGCAGCAGGGCACGATGGTGATCCGGGATTTTCGCAAGCTGCCGCGTCCCGGTGACATCGGTTGCGCACGCGAGGGCTTTCAGGGGGTGTCGGTCTTTCAGATCGTCACGCCCGAGGCCATGCTGGGATCGTTCTCGCTCCATTTCCGCGAGCGCACCACGGTTCCGGCGCGCGAGGTGCAGCTGCTGGAAATGCTGGGCCAGCATCTGGGGGCGGCGCTGGACAACCGCCGCCTGGGAGCGAAGGCTCAGCAGCTGGCGGTGGCGGAAGAGCGCAATCTGGTGGCGCAGGGGCTGCACGACAGCCTGGCACAGGGACTGAATTTCCTGAACCTTCAGACGCAGATGCTGGGCACGGCGGTGCAGCGTCGGGACTGGGATGAGGTGGGCGAGATCGTGCCGCTGCTGAAGACCGGTGTGTCGGAGAGTTATCAGGATGTGCGCGAGCTGTTGCAGAACTTTCGTACCCGTCTGGGTGAAGGCTCGTTGCGGCAGGCGGTGGAAGACACGATCGCCCGCTTTCGCCGGCAGACCGACATTGCCATCGATCTGCAGGTGAACGAGCACGAAGGCGCACCGCTGCACCCCGACCAGCAGTTGCAGGTGCTGTTCATCCTGCAGGAGGCGCTGTCGAACGTGCGCAAGCATGCGCAGGCCCGGCAGGTGAAGGTGCGGATTCACAATCAGCGGGATTTCTTCATGACCATTCACGATGATGGCGCAGGCTATGATCCCGAGGAAGTGGCTGCGCGTACCGACCCGCATGTGGGGCTGTCGATCATGGCAGAGCGGGCGGCACGCCTGGGGGGGCAGCTGGATATCGTCAGTGCCCCGGGAGCGGGTACTGAAGTCTCGTTGTTCCTGTCACAGCATGATCGGCTGGCGGCCTGAGGAGTCCTGTCATGAGCATTCGCATCTTGCTGGTCGATGACCATAACCTGTTTCGCTCGGGTGTGCGGCAGCTGCTGCAGAAAGAGAAGGATCTGGAGATTGTGGCCGAGGCGGCCGATGGTGTGGAAGGGCTGAAGCGTGCCAAGGCATTGAAGCCGGATGTGGTGCTGCTCGATCTGAACATGCCGGGGCTGTCGGGGCTGGAGACATTGCAGCTGCTGGTGCAGGATGTGCCCGAGGCGCAGGTCATCATCCTGACGGTGTCGGAAGAGGCCGACGAGCTGGGACAGGCGCTGGCAAGCGGTGCCTGTGGCTGGCTGACGAAGAATATCGAGGCCGATACCCTGGTGGCCGCCATTCACAAGGCGCGGCAGGGGCAGCCGGTGATTGCCGATTCGATGACGGCCAAGCTGGTGGCACAGCTGCGTACGCAGGGAGTGCCGAAGGCGTCATCGGCCCCGCCCGCGGTGATGACGCCGGTAGCCGACCGCGGCCGCCTGACGGCGCGCGAACACGAGATCGTGCAGTGTCTGGCCCGCGGCGAGAGCAACAAGGAAATTGCCCGTCATCTGGATGTGGCAGAAAGCACGGTGAAGATCCACGTGCAGAACATCATGAAGAAGCTGAACCTGAGCAGCCGCGTGCAGATTGCGGTGTACGCGGTGGAGCATGGGCTGGCGGTGGGACTGGGGACCGACTGAGGGGCGGGGCGAAGGCGCCCCCACGGGCACGGCCTTCCGGTCTCGATGGTTGTAAGGAGCGTGCCCTTCCTGCGTGGGGGCCTGGGTGCGCTTGCTGTTCCTTCAGTGCAGCAGGTCGGCCAGGGTGCGGGCGATCACCTTGGTGGCGAGGCGCAGGTCTTCGAGGTCGAGCCGCTCATCGGCACGCTTGGCGTGGGATTCGAGCACGGTACGCGGGCCGGCACCGTAGATGACGCCGGGAATGCCCTGTTCGGCATAAAGGCGCACGTCGGTGTAGAGCGGCGTGCCCACGGCTGGTACCGGGTCACCGCTGAGGGTCTGGGCATGTGCCTGCAGCGCCTTGACCAGCGCGGCATTGCCGGGCAGTGGTTTCATGCTGTTGGCAAGCATCAGTCGCCGGATGTCGACACGCAGGGCCTCGTCGCCGGTGTGGCCGCGGCTTGCGTTGAAATCGCTCACCTGCTGTGCGATCAGCTGGCGGATGGCGGTTTCGACGTCGGCGGGATTCTCTTCGGGAATCATCCGCCGGTCGAGCTTCAGGACGACTTTGCCGGGAACCACGTTGGTGTTGGTGCCGCCTTCGATGCGACCGATGTTCAGATAGGGGTGGTTGATGCCGGGCACGGCCGAGCGGATCTGCCGGTAGCGGGTGTTCTCGGCATAAAGGGCGTTCATGATGGCGACGGCGCCCTGCAGGGCATCGACGCCGGTGTCGGGTACGGCGGCATGCGCCATGCGGCCATGCACGCTCACTTCCAGCTGCAGGCAGCCGTTGTGGGCGGTGACCACTTCGTGACTGAAGCCGGCGGCAATCAGCAGGTCGGGCCGGGTGTGACCGTTTTTCAGCAGCCAGCCAGGGCCCAGTTCACCGCCGAATTCCTCGTCGTAGGTGAAGTGCAGCTCGATGCTGCCGCGCTGTGGACGGGCCACGGCTTCCAGGGCGCGCAGCGCAAAGGTGAAGGTGGCAAAGTCGCTCTTGCTGACGGCAGCGGCGCGGCCGTAGAGCTTGCCGTCGACGATGTCGGCGCCGTAGGGGTCGTGCGTCCAGCCCTCGCCGGGCGGGACCACGTCGCCGTGGGCGTTGAGCGCGATGCACGGGCCCGCGTTGCCATAGCGGCGCCGCACGATCAGGTTGGTGATGGACTGCATACCGTACCGTTCGACCTCGGCCTGGGGGACCTCGAAGGCTTCGGCCTGCAGGTCGAATGACTGCAGCAGCTGGCAGGTGAGCTGGGCGTGCGGTGCATTGTTGCCGGGCGGTGTGTCGGTGGGCTGGCGGACGAGTGCCTGCAGAAAGCGCACTTCGTCGTCGAAGTGCCGATCGATCCAGGCGTCGAGGGCGGCGTAATCAGGCGTGTGGTCGTTGCTCATCGCGTTCGGAAGCAAGTTGTTCAAGAAGTTGAAGGAAAGCCTCGATGGCCCACTGCATGTCGTCGGGGGTGGTCAGCTCCTGCGGATTGTGGCTGATGCCATTGTTTTGCCCCCGAACGAAAAGCATGGCCTGCGGCATGATTTCGTGCAGTTTCATGGCGTCGTGCCCCGCGCCGCTGGGCATGGCATGAACGGGAATGCCCAGCGCAGCCACGGCAGCTTCCCAGCGCTTCTGCCAGGCCGGGTCGCTGGGGGCGGCCGAGGCGCTCATGGTCTGGGTGAGATGGGCCTCCAGTCCTCGTTGCCGGGCAATGCGCTGCATGGCTTCCTGCACGTCGTGGGCCAGTGCATCGCGCTGTGCGTTGGTGGGGGCACGCAGGTCCAGCGAGAAGGTGCATCGACCGGGTACGACGTTGACCGAGCCATCGGGTACGCTGATCTGCCCGATGGTGCCGACCGAATCACCGTCGGCGCGGGCACGTTCCTCGACGTAGAGTGCCAGCTCGGCCACGCCCAGCAGGGCATCATGACGATGATCCATCGGTGTGGTGCCGGCGTGGCTGGCGGTACCGCGCATCTCGCCGACGTAGCGCACGCTGCCGTTGATGGCGCTGACCACACCCAGGGGCAGGTTCATGCCCAGCAGCACCGGGCCTTGCTCGATGTGGATTTCGACAAAGCCCAGATAGTTGCCGGGGTCTCGTCGGGAGGAAGGAATCCCGGCCGGGTCGTGTCCTGCATGCAGCATCGCATCACGCATCGAGATGCCGTCGGCATCGCACTGATCCAGCCATTGTGGATCGAAGCGCCCCAGCAGCGCATTGGAGCCCAGGAAGGTGGCGTTATAGCGCTGGCCTTCTTCTTCGGCAAAGGCCACCAGCTCGATGCCGAAGGGCAGGCGGCGCTGCTGGCGATGTAGTTCGCGCACGCAGATCAGCGGGGTCAGGATGCCGAGGCGTCCATCATACTTGCCACCGTTGCGCACGGTGTCGTAATGCGAGCCGGTCATCAGCATGGGGGCGCTGGTCTGGGCTTCGGCCGTGCCGGAGCGGCGAGCGTGATAGCGACCGGTGACGTTGCCGACAGCATCGATGTGCACCTCATCGAAACCGCACTGCTGCATCCAGTGTGCCAGCGTGCGGGCGCAGGCGCGGTGGGCGTCCGTCATGTAGGTGACGCTCAGTTCGCCTCGGGCGGCAAAAGCGGGTTCGCTGTGGCGGGCCAGCTGTTCGTGCCATTGCCAGAGTTCTTCACCCAGCGAGGGGGGGATATCGGCTGTCTTCATGCGGCGGGGGCTGGAAAGTGGGTGCGCCAGTGGTTGGCGATGTCAATGCGTCGGCATATCCAGACGTCATCGTGTTGCTGGATGTGATCCAGAAAGCGTTGCAGGGCACGGATGCGGCCAGGCCGGCCCAACAGTCGGCAGTGCATGCCGATGCTCATCATTTTCGGGGCGTTGGCACCGGCTGGGTCGCCTTCGGCATGAAGGACGTCAAAGCTGTCTTTCATGTACTGGAAGAAGGGGTCGGCATGCGAATACCCCTGCGGCAGCGCAAAGCGCATGTCGTTGCAGTCGAGGGTGTAGGGCACGATCAGCTGCAGGGCATCGCTGCCGTCGCTGCGCCGCACCTTCATCCAGAAGGGCAGGTCGTCACCGTAGTAGTCGCTGTCATAGGCAAAGCCGCCGTGATCGGCCACCAGCCGGTGGGTATTGGGACTGTCCCGGCCGGTGTACCAGCCTTGAGGTGCCTTGCCGGTCAGGTCGCGGATGATGTCGATGGCTTCGTGCAGGTGGGCGCGCTCGATGTCTTCGGGAATGTTCTGGTAGTGAATCCACTTGAGGCCGTGGCAGGCAATCTCGTGGCCCAGCTCCTGGAACGCGGCCGTGACCTCGGGATGGCGTTGCAGGGCGGTGGCCACGCCGAACACCGTAAGCGGCAGCCTGCGTTGCTCGAATTCGCGCAGCAAGCGCCAGACACCCACGCGTGAGCCGTATTCGTAGATGCTCTCCATGCTCATGTGGCGGTCGGGATAGGCGGCCGGGCTGAACATTTCCGAGAGGAACTGTTCGCTGGCCTCATCGCCGTGCAGCACGCAGTTTTCGCCGCCCTCTTCGTAATTGAGGACGAACTGCACGGCGATGCGGGCGTTGCCGGGCCACTGGGGATGGGGCGGATTGCGACCGTAGCCGGTCAGGTCACGGGGATAGGGTTGGGTGGTGTCGAAGCAATGGTTCATGGGGCGCCGGTAGGTGATGAAAGGAAAAGTCAACGGAACAAGAGGTCAATCCAGCGTGAATCCCGACAGCACCCCGGTCATGGTCTTGGGCGGGGGATAGGCCAGCTCTCCCCGCTTGCTGGTGTGGGCCTTCATGGCGAGCAGTGCTTCCATCATCGTGGTGGCAGCGGCCACGCCGTCGATGACGGGAACTCCCAGCGCCTCGCTGATGTTCCGGCACAGGTCGGCCATGCCGGCACAACCGAGAACGAGCACGTCGCAACCGTCCTCGTCGAGGGCACGCCGGCATTCTTCAAGTACGATCTCGTCGGCATTGACCTCATCGTCCTCAAGGGCCAGCACCGGCAGTTCGCAGGCGCGCACGTTGGCGCAGAAGCGTTTCATGCCGTAGATGTCGGCCAGGTGCCAGGCCTGACCGATGGTGCGGGACAGCGTCGTGACGACGGTGAAGCGCGTGCCCACCATGCTGGCAGCGTGCATGGCGGCTTCCGCAATGCCCAGGACAGGGCCGTGCGCCAGTTCGCGTGCTGCCTTCAGTCCGGGATCGCCAAAGCAGGCGATGATGTAGCCGTCGACACCATCGCGCTCGCCGGCACCGATTTCCAGCAGCAGGCCCGGCACGGCCAGTGCCTCGTCGTAATGGCTTTCGATGGAGACTGGCCCCATCGCAGGGCTGACCGCCTCGATCCGCGTCCCCGGACGCGCGACGGCACGGGCACAGGCCCCAATCTTTTCGGTCATGCTGCGGGTGGTGTTGGGGTTGATGATTCGGATGTGCATGTTCAGGCCTTGCGGCGGTTGAGTGCGGTATAGATCAGAAAGCCCAGTGCGGTGCCGATGAACCAGGCATAGTTGGAGGCCGGGCGCCAGGCAGGAATGATGACGCACAGCATCGGTACCACGGCTGCCGGCACCATGGCGCCGATGGCGCGTGGGTTGTAGCCGTTGCGATACCAGTAGGTGCCGTCAGGTTTCATCGAATAGAGATCATCGACGACGACCTTCTGCCTGCGTACGACGTAGTAGTCGGCGATCAGAATGCCGAACAGAGGGCCGATGAACGAGCCCAGCACATCGAGGGTGTAGTGGATGACCTGCGGGTTGTTGTAGAGGTTCCAGGGGGTGATGAAGACCGAGCCGATGGCTGCGATCATGCCGCCGGTGCGCCAGCTGATGTGTTGCGGGGCGACGTTGCTGAAATCGAAGGCCGGCGAGACGAAGTTGGCAACGATGTTGATGCCGATGGTGGCCACCATGAAGGTCAGGGCGCCCAGAACGACCGCCACGGTGGAGTCGATCTTGCCCACGGTGTGCACCGGGTCGGTGATGAGTTCACCAAATACGGGCAGCGTGGCGGCGGTGGTGATGACGGTGAGCAGCGAGAAGAATATGAAGTTGATCGGCAGTCCCCAGAAATTGCCTTTTCTGACGGCGTCGAAATTCTCGCAGTATCGGGAAAAGTCACCGAAGTTCAGCATCGGGCCACTGAAGTAGCTGACGACCAGGGCGATGGCGGAGAGCATGACGGGGAGGGCGTCCCAGCCTTCGAACCTGATGCCGCCAAGATTCATGTCGATGTTGTCCCAGCCTGCCTTCCAGATCAGCCAGACACAGAGGATGACCATGGCCACATAGACCGCGGGGCCGGCCCAGTCGATGAAGCGGCGGATGGCTTCCATGCCGTGCCAGAACACCAGTGCCTGCAGCACCCACATCACCATGAAGGCCACCCAGCCCAGCGCCGACAGCCCCAGCCAGCCGTGCTGGGTGACGTCGGCATAGGGCATCAGTCCTGGAAAGAAGTGCAGTGTCAGGATCAGGAACGAGGCGGAGGCCAGATAGGTCTGGATGCCGTACCAGGCGACGGCGATCAGGCCGCGGATGATGGCCGGGATGTTGGCGCCGAGCACGCCGAAAGAGGCGCGGCAGATGACGGGATACGGAACGCTGGTGACCTGACTGGGTTTGGCGACCAGATTGCAGAAGAACTGCACGATGCAGATGCCGATGATCAGGGCGATGAAAACCTGCCAGCTCGACAGGCCCAGCGCAAACAGGCTGCCGGCGGTGATGTAGCCTCCCACGCTGTGTACGTCCGACATCCAGAAGGCGAAGATGTCGTACTGTTTCCAGGTCTGGCGCTTGAGTGGGGCCAGGTCCTCGTTGGTGAGCAGGGGGGCGTAGTCGGGTTTGATCTGCGCGTTGTCGTGATGGGGCCCGGCTGCATGGGTCTGCGTGCCGTCGGCCGAAGCGGCTTGGGTGTTCAAGATGTCTCCTCCTGCCGGATGTCTGCCTGCGCCAGAGGGGCTGGGCTGCCGGGCAGCGCCGGGTTTGTTTTCCCCTCATTCTGCGGGACAGATGATGAGGTGCTGATACGGGATTTCCCCGGCCCGTGGGAGGAGGTGGATTCAACGCATAATCGAGAGCTTCGGCGCTCAGGCCGGGACGCCGACGATGACGCTGCTGGCCTTGAACAGGGCGGTGGCCTGCTGGCCTTCCTTCAGGGCCAGACGGGTGGCGCTTTCATGGGTGATGATGGCGGCCACCGAGGCGCCCCCGGCCAGCTCGATCACGACTTCGGTGTTGACCGCACCGGGCTGAAGCCGGGAGATGGTACCGCTCAGGCGGTTGCGGGCCGAGAAGCGGGCGCCTGTGTCATCGGTCAGGATGATGACGTTCGAGGCCTTGACCAGTGCAAAGGCTTCGCTGCCCTGCTGCAGGCCGAGGTTGGCGGCGCTTTCGCTGGTGATGGTGGCGACGATTGTCTGGCCTCCGGTGATGTCCAGTTCGATTTCGTCGTTGATGGCGCCTTGCCTGATGCTGCTGACCTTGCCCAGGAAGTGGTTGCGGGCGCTGGTTTTCATGCTCATTCTCCGAATCAGCAGGTAGTCGTCAGTGATGCCGTCGGCCTGCGCGCGCAGTTGCCCGACGAAGCGCTGATGCTCGCGTTCGATGGTGCGGAAGTTCTCGATGAGTTGTCGGCCACGGGCGGTGAGACGCGTGCCGCCTCCGCCCTTGCCACCCGTCAGACGTTCCACCAGGGGCTGTCCGGCCAGGTTGTTCATGGCGTCGATGGCATCCCAGGCGGCCTTGTAGCTGAGGCCGACCGCACGTGCCGCCCTGGTGATCGAACCCTGTTCGGCAATGGCGGCCAGCAGGTTGATGCGGCTGGTGCCACCGAGGTTGGCACCAGCCACCGTCATCCAGATGGAACCCTGCAATTCTATGGTGCCGGGGGTATCGCTCATGGTGTCATTCCCGCGCGGATGATGGGTACACATGTCTGCCTGGTCTTCAATGTGGCCAGAGGGCGCTTCGGGTCTCGAAGGCGCTGCTGGCTGATGCGCCAATGGTAGTGGATGTGCGGCAGTCGGCGTGGTGGAAAGCAGTACGGGCGATCCGAGGATGCGGGTGCCGCGCAGGACTGCAGGGGGCCGCCACGGCCGGTGTGTGCGCGGGTGGGGCTGGCGGTTTTTCGGGGCGTGCCGGTTCAGATCAGCAGCTGGCCTTCCAGTTGCAGCAGAAAGGATTTGGCGCTCAGGCCGCCGGCAAAACCGGTGAGGTTGCCGTTGGTGCCGATGACGCGGTGGCAGGGGATGATGATGGCGATGGGGTTGCGGCCGTTGGCCGCACCCACGGCACGGGTGGCGGTGGGTCTGCCGATGTGCCGGGCCAGCTCGGCATAGCTCCAGGTGTGGCCGAAGGGAATGTGCCGCAGCGCCTGCCATACCTGTTGCTGGAAGGTGGTGCCGTGCGGGGCCAGGGGCAGATCGAAGTGCTGGCGCCGACCGGCAAAATACTCGTCGAGCTGCTGCGCGGCCTGCCACAGCACGCGGGCGGCGGGGCTTGAGGTGAGGACGTTGCCGTCGTCGTCAGGCGATCCGGCCAGCTGCGCCAGATCGACCTGCTGCCAGTGCGATGCGGGCGCGATGGCATGGCGGCTTTCGGGGAACTCCACCACCCGCAAGCCGGCATCGCTGGTGGCCAGCAGCAACAGCCCGACGGGGCTGCCGATGTAGGTGTAGAAGACTGGGGCGTTGGCGTCGGGCCGGGTACGGGCGTCGGGCGAGTCGGCCGGAACAGTGGATACAGTCGTGTTCATGCTCATCATGATGCCATGTGCCAGAGCTGGATGACGGTGTAGGCCCGCCAGGGGCGCCAGGGTTTGGCCGGTTCCGCAGCTGCCTTTCGGTGAGGGGGGCGGCTGGACGGACCGGACGACAATGGATGCCTGTGGTGCACACGCCGGTGAAGAATACGCCGTCAAAGCGAGCATCCCGGTGTCGGGGCGGGTGCAGGGGTATTGTGGGTGACGCGGCCCGCAGCCAGCTGCACGACGTGTTCGCCCAGCACGGTGGCGTCTTCGGGGTCGTGGGTGATGAGGATCATCGGCACGTCCAGGCGTTGTTGCAGTGCGAGCAGTGCCTGCCGCATGCGCTGGCGCAGGTGAGGGTCCAGGGCGGAGAAGGGTTCGTCCAGCAGCAGGGCACGGGGTTCGCTGACGACTGCGCGGGCCAGGGCGGTGCGCTGGCGCTGCCCGCCGGAAAGCTCCGCCGGATACTGGTCGGCCAGGTTTTTCAGCTGAAAGATGTCCAGCCAGTGGTCGACACGCGCGTCGTGGTGCCGGCGGCGTGGGTTGAACCAGCTACGCACGAGCGGGAAGCCGATGTTCTGGCGTACCGTCAGGTGCGGAAACAGGGCGTAGTCCTGAAACAGGAAGCCCATGTGGCGGGCCTGGGGTGGCAGGAAGATGTTCTGTTTGGCATCGAACAAAGTTTCGCCGTTCAGCCGGATGTGGCCTTCATCGGGGCGCAGCAGGCCGGCGATGGCTTGCAGGGCGAGGCTCTTGCCGGCGCCCGAGGGGCCGACGATGACGATGCGCCGGGCTTCGGATTGCAGCCGCACGTCCAGCTCGAAGGTGCTGCCCGGGTGCCGGCCGCCCCGATGCTGTCGGTGGGGGCCGACGGTCTTGCGGATGTGCAGATCCAGTGTCATGGGGTGGGGGCAAACCATGCGTGCGTGCTCATGTCGAACTGATGGGAAGGGCGGGGCGCAGGTTTTCATTTGCGGCCGACGTGCCCCGGCGCCAGGCGGCCGGCCCCCAGCAGTACGGCGATGCAGACGCAGGAGGTGATGAGCACGAGGAAGTGGGCGGTGTCGTCCTGGCCGGCCTGCACGGCCTCGTAGATGGCGATCGACAGCGTCTGGGTCTTGCCGGGAATGCTGCCGGCCACCATCAGGGTGGCACCGAATTCGCCCAGCGCGCGCGCAAAGCCCAGCAACAGGCCGGCCAGGATGCCGCGCCAGGCCAGGGGGAGCGTGATGCGGAAGAACACGGCGGCTTCCGACAGGCCCAGCACGCGCGCGGCCTGCTCCAGCTGACCGTCGACCGCCTCGAAGGCTGCCCGGGCCGGTTTGAAGACCAGCGGGAAGGCCACGATCGAGGCGGCGATGACGGCGCCCTGCCAGGAGAAGATCAGGTTGATGCCGAAGGTCTCGTGCAGCCACCCGCCCAGCCAGCCCCGGCGGCCGATGACGACCAGCAGGTAATAACCGAGCACGGTGGGCGGCAGCACCATCGGCAGCGTCAGCACGGTGTCGAGCAGCTCACGGCCCGGGAAGCGTTTGCGGGCCAGCAGCCAGCCGACGGCCACGCCCAGCACCAGGTCGATGGCGGTGGCACAGCCGGCGACTTTCAGGGAGAGGGCCAGCGCGGTCCAGGCAGCGTCCATCAGTCAGTGGCAGGTGTCAGAGGATGGAAAAGGAGGAGGGCAAGACGGGTGCCCTCGTGCTGCCCATGAGCGGTACAGGTTGGGGCACTGGGTGTTTCCGGTCAGCATCATGGATGGCAGGCTCAGGGCTTGGCAAAGCCGTAGCGGGCCAGCACGGCCTGACCGGCATCGGAGTGCAGGTAGTTGATGAAGCGTCTGGCTTCGGCGGTGTTGGACGTCTCGGCGGTGTAGGCGATCGGGTAGAGGATTGGGCTTTGCGTGGCCACGTCGAAGGCGATTTTCACCTTGTCCCTGGCCACCCTGGCATCGGTGCCATAGACGAAACCGGCATCCACCTCGCCCCGTGCCACGTAGTCGAGCGACTGGCGCACGTTCTGGGAGTGGATGATCTTGGGCGAGACGGTATCCCACTGGCCACCGGCCTGCATGGCTTCCTTTGCGTAGTTGCCGGCCGGTGTGGTGGCGGGGTTGCCCAGCGCCACCTTCTGCACATAGGCCTTGCCGAGATCGTCCAGTGCCTTCAGCGACAGGGTGCTGTGGGCGGGCACGATCAGCACGAGCGTGTTGCGGGCGAAGTTCTCGCGGGCATGCGGCCTGACCAGCCCCTGTTTTTCTGCCCTGTCCATCGTGGGCTGGTCGGCCGAGGCGAAGACGTCGACCGGGGCGCCCTTGGCCATCTGGGCCAGCAGCGCGCCCGAGGCGCCGAAGTTCAGGTGGACCCTGGCATCGGGGTACTGCTTTTCGTAGGCCTGGGCGATGTCCTTGAAGGCATTGGTCAGGCTGGCAGCAGCCGATACGGTCAGCTCGTCGGCCAGGGCGTTCTGGGCGAAGGTGCCCAGCAGCAGGGCGGCAAACAGGGGCGCGCGAACGGATTTCACGAAGCAGATCTCCTTGAGGCGGAGGAGGTGGGCCGGCATGCGTGGCAGCGGCATGGCCGGGATCGACGCCTGCGTCGGGCTGGGCATCGAAAGAGGTTCCTTCGAAATATACCTGCTTATATAACGTGTTGTCCTGTGCCTTTGTGAGTAATGGTGGCGAGCGGTGAGCCTGGCCGACACGGTGAGGCTGCCGGGCCCGCCGGTTGGGGGGGCAGGGGAAAGCCGGGGCTTGTCGGAAAGCTTGTCAGGGGGCGGTGGGGTGAGGGCTGGAGATCCTGGGGGGCAGTGTCTGTCTGGCAGCCGGTCTGTCGGCAATGGCCTTCGGGAGGGTGGTGCTTGACCCGTGCCTTGATTGAAGCAATATTGGAAACGATGGATTTCCGATCATTGCCTTTATTTTAATGATCGGCCGCTATAAGATGCCCCATCTCCTCATTTTTCCCGGACAGGGTCCGGAAGGAACGACACCATGATCGAACATCGTCCTTTTGACAGCCTGGGTGGCGCTGACCACGGTTGGCTGGATGCCAAACACCATTTCTCGTTTGCCGAGTACCAGGACCCGTCCCGGGTTCACTGGGGTTCGCTGCGGGTCTGGAACGATGACACCATCGCCCCGGGCACCGGCTTCCCGCCGCACCCGCATGCCGACATGGAAATCATCACCTATGTCCGTGAGGGCGCCATCACCCACCAGGACAGCCTGGGCAACAAGGGCCGTACCGTTGCGGGTGACGTGCAGGTGATGAGTGCCGGCACCGGCATCCGTCACTCCGAATACAACCTGGAGCCCGGCACCACCCGGATCTTCCAGATCTGGATCCTGCCGGACCGTCAGGGCGAGAAGCCGTCCTGGGGTACCAAGCCCTTCCCGAAGCAGGACCGTTCGGGCAAGTTCATGACGCTGGCCAGCGGTATCGAGGGTGACGAGGATGCGTTGCCGATCCGTACCAATGCCCGTGTGCTGGGTGCCACCCTGAAGGCGGGTGAAACGGTCGAGTACCGGCTGGACAAGACCCGCTATGCCTACCTGGTGCCGGCTACCGGCAAGGTCGAGGTCAATGGCCTGAAGCTGGAAGCCCGTGATGGCGCCGCCATCCATGACGAGGATGTCATCCGCATCACCGCGAGCGAGGACGCCGAGCTGGTGATGGTGGACGCTGCCGCCCTCCACTGAGCCGCGCCCGACCAGGCGCAGCCCGGACTTCAGGCCGTCCGGCGCATGCCGGCCGCCGCCGGTCCGGTCTGTCGCAGGGCATCGCACCGTCCGTGTCATGGTGCGAGACCTCGACCGGCCGGAGCGGATGGATCCGGTCAGTCCGCCCGCAGGCGGGCTGACGGGTTCCGGCAGGGGCCTGCACGTCCTTTTTTCCAACCTCCTCCTCTTAGGGAGCATTGCATGTCCAAGCATTTCCTCGAACTGTTGACCCCGGAAAACAGCCAGCTGATCTTCATCGACCAGCAGCCGCAGATGGCTTTCGGTGTGCAGTCGATCGACCGTCAGGTCCTGAAGAACAATGTCGTGGCCCTGGCCAAGTCGGCCAAGATCTTCAACATCCCGACCACCATCACCACGGTCGAGACCGATGGCTTTTCGGGCAACACCTATCCCGAGCTGCTGGCTGTCTTCCCCGAGCACAAGCTGCTTGAGCGTACCTCGATGAACTCGTGGGATGACCAGAACGTGCGTGATGCACTGGCCGCCAACGGCCGCAAGAAGGTCATCGTCTCGGGTCTGTGGACCGAAGTCTGCAACCTGACCTTCTCGCTGGATGCCATCCGCGAGGGCGGCTATGAGATCTACATGGTTGCCGACGCTTCGGGGGGCACCTCGGTCGAGGCCCACCAGTACGCGATGGAGCGGATGATGCAGGCCGGTGTCGTGCCGGTGACCTGGTTGCAGGTGCTGCTGGAGTGGCAGCGTGACTGGGCCCGCAAGGAGACCTATGAGGCCGTCACCGGTCTGGTGATGGAGCATGCCGGCGCCTATGGCATGGGCATCGACTACGCCGTGACCCACGTTCACAAGGGACCGGCACGCGTCAAGGAAGCTGGCCGGATCGGTCCGAAGCCGGCGGCGCGCTGAGGCCGGGGCACGGATCACGCCGATCCGTGCCACCCGCATGAAGAATGCCAGGCCGTGATTGAGCGGTCCTGGCCCCGCGTCCCGGGCAGCCGCAGGCATGCGCTGCCCGGGACGTTTGCCATGCAGGAACCCCGTTCCTGACGACTTTCTTTGGAGCAAGACAGCGGTGGCCAGTCAGAATCCCCAGATCATTTTCCACAACGCCCGCATCACCACCCTCGACCGCAGCAACCCGCAGGCCGAGGCCGTTGCCATCCGGGATGGCAAGTTCGTGGCGGTGGGCAGCAATGAAGACGTCATGGCGCTGGCCGGACAGGAGACCCGGGTGGTCGACCTGAAGGGGCGCTCGGTGCTGCCCGGCCTGTTCGACAACCACACCCATGTGGTGCGCGGTGGCCTGAACTACAACCTCGAACTCCGCTGGGACGGCGTGCGCTCGCTGGCCGATGCGCTCGAGATGCTGCGCCAGCAGGTGGCGATCACGCCGGCCCCGCAATGGGTGCGGGTGGTCGGCGGCTTTTCCGAGCATCAGTTCGTCGAGAAGCGGCTGCCGACGCTTGAAGAGATCAACGCGATCGCACCGGACACGCCGGTGTTCATCCTGCACCTCTATGATCGTGCGCTGCTCAACGGGGCGGCACTGCGGGCGGTGGGGTACACGCGCGATACACCCGAGCCGCCAGGAGGCGAGATCACGCGCGATGCCCAGGGCAACCCGACCGGTCTGCTGCTGGCCAAGCCGAATGCGATGATCCTGTATTCGACGCTGGCGCGTGGCCCGAAGCTGCCCTTCGATTACCAGGTCAATTCCACCCGGCATTTCATGCGTGAGCTGAACCGCCTGGGGGTGACCGGCGTGATCGATGCCGGCGGAGGCTTCCAGAATTACCCGGATGACTATGCCGTCATCCAGAAGCTGGCTGATGAGAAACAGCTGACGGTGCGCATTGCCTACAACCTCTTCACCCAGAAGCCCAAGGAAGAGAAGGAAGACTTCCTGCGCTGGACCTCGTCGGTGACCTACAAGCAGGGTGATGATTACTTCCGCCACAACGGGGCGGGTGAGATGCTTGTGTTTTCGGCGGCCGATTTCGAGGATTTCCGTCAGCCGCGTCCGGACATGCCGCCCGAGATGGAAGGCGATCTGGAGGAGGTGGTGCGCATCCTGGCCGAGAACCGCTGGCCATGGCGTCTGCACGCCACCTATGACGAGACCATCTCGCGTGCCCTCGATGTCTTCGAGAAGGTGAACCGTGACATCCCGCTGGCGGGCATCAACTGGTTCTTCGACCACGCCGAGACGATCTCGCAGCGTTCGATCGACCGGGTGGCGGCATTGGGCGGTGGTGTCGCCGTGCAGCACCGGATGGCCTATCAGGGTGAGTACTTCGTGGAACGCTATGGCATGCAGGCCGCGGCTGCCACGCCACCGGTCCGGCGGATGCTGGAGAGCGGCGTGCCGGTGTCGGCCGGTACCGATGCCACCCGGGTGGCTTCGTACAACCCGTGGGTATCGCTGTCCTGGCTGGTGACCGGCCGCACGCTGGGTGGGCTGCCGCTCTATCCGCAGGCCAATCTGCTCGATCGCGAGACGGCCCTGCGCATGTGGACCGAGAAGGTGGCCTGGTTCTCGAACGAGGAAGGCCGGCGCGGCCGCATCGAGGTCGGCCAGTTTGCCGACATGATCGTGCCGAGCAAGGACTACTTCAGCGTGCCCGAGGACGAGATCGCCTTCCTGACCGCCGACCTGACGGTGGTGGGCGGACGGATCGTCTATGGGGCCGGTGCCTTTGCGCCGCTCGACGACAACCCGCTGCCGCCGGCGATGCCGGACTGGTCGCCGGTCAACCGCTTCAAGGGCTATGCCGCCTGGGGTGAGCCGGAAGGCGCGGGGCGTCACTCGCTGGCGCCGCACCGTTATCAGCCGGTGGCCGCCTGCAGCTGTGACAGCGCCTGCGGCCTGCACGGGCATGCCCATGCCCGCGCCTGGGGCAGCAACCTGCCGGTCGATGACCTGAAAGGCTTCTTCGGTGCACTGGGCTGCTCGTGCTGGGCGGTCTGAGGGAGATGAAGATGTCCGAACGAGATCAAGCGTCCGGGGCCGGGGCGACGGCACCCCCACCGCCACCGGTGAGCAACTTCGCCCCCTTGCGTCAGCGGCTGTTCGCCGTGTTGTGGCTGGCCACGCTGGTCGGCAACACCGGCAGCTTCCTGCGTGATGTGGCCAGCAGCTGGCTGATTACCGACCTGTCCAGCTCACCGGCCGCGGTGGCGCTGGCCCAGGCGGCAGCCAGCCTGCCGGTCTTCCTGCTGGCCATTCCGGCTGGGGTGATGGCCGACATCCTCGACCGTCGCCGTTTCCTGATCGGCATCCAGCTGTTGCTGGCCGGGGTCAGCCTCTGCCTGATGCTGCTGTCGATGGCCGGTGCCCATTCGGTGGCAACGCTGGTCGGGCTGACCTTCGTCGGTGGTATCGGAGCGGCGCTGATGGGGCCAACCTGGCAGGCGATCGTGCCGGAACTGGTCGATCGCCAGCACCTGCGCAGTGCCGTCGCGCTCAATTCGCTGGGCATCAACATCGCCCGCGCGGTGGGCCCGGCGCTGGGCGGCCTGGCCCTGGCCAGTCTGGGGGCTGCCTTCACCTACGGCATGGACGTGCTCAGCTATGCCTTCGTGATCGCGGCGCTGCTGTGGTGGAAGCGTCCGGCTGCCGAAGCCGATGCGCTGGCCGAACGCTTCCCCGGTGCTTTCCGGGCCGGTCTGCGCTATGCCCGCGCCAGTCGTGAACTGCATGTGGTGCTGTTCCGTGCCTTCCTGTTTTTTGCGATGGCCAGCTCGGTCTGGGCGCTGCTGCCGCTGGTGGCACGTCAGGTGCTGAACGGTGGTCCGGGCTTCTACGGGGTGCTGCTTGGTGCCGTCGGTGCGGGAGCCATCGTCGGGGCGGTGCTGTTGCCCCGGTTGCGCAACCGCCTGGGCAACGATGGCCTGATGCTGGCGGCCGCACTCAGTTCGGCCGTGGTGATGGTCTTCCTGGCGTCGGCGCCCCCGCAGTGGGCCGCCGTGGCCGCCCTGCTGTTGCTGGGGGCTGCCTGGATCACCGCGCTTACCACGCTCAACAGTGTGGCGCAGGGCATCCTGCCCAACTGGGT
The DNA here is from genome assembly GCA_030532425.1 of Lautropia sp. Lineage (GTDB taxonomy): Bacteria > Pseudomonadota > Gammaproteobacteria > Burkholderiales > Burkholderiaceae_E > Lautropia. The sequence goes on from JAUNLD010000024.1 coordinate 21,412, forward strand.
GCGCGGCCGCTCGCTGGCGGTGTACCTGACGGTCTTCAATGGCGCGATGGCGCTGGGGAGTCTGGGCTGGGGGGCCGTGGCACAGGGCATCGGTGTGCCGATGACGCTGGTCTGTGCGGCCGTGGCCCTGTCGCTGGTGGGGCTGCTGGCTCACCGGATCAAGTTGCCCCGCGGCGAGTCGGACCTGCGTCCGTCGAATCACTGGCCCGAGCCGCTGGTGGCCGAGCAGGTGGCCAACGACCGGGGACCGGTCCTGATCCACATCGAGTACCGTGTGGCACCGGAAGACCGTGCTGCCTTTCTGGCTGCCGTGCACCGGCTGGCTCCTTCCCGGCGACGTGATGGGGCCTATGCCTGGGGTGTGGCCGAAGACACGGCCGAACCGGGGCTGTTCCTCGAATGGTTCCAGGTGGAGTCGTGGGCCGAGCACCTGCGTCAGCATCGCCGGGTCAGCATGACCGATGCCGACCTGCAGGCCGAGGTGCAGCGCTTCCACCGTGGCGAAGGCAAGCCGGTGGTGCGGCACTATCTGGGTGACGTGCCGGAAAGCCCGGCTGTGCGGCAGGAATCGGACAGCGGCACCGCGTCGGCATGACGGATGGCGGCCGAGGTCGCTATCATGCCCGGGTTGGTGCCTGCCTGGCTGCTCTGGCCAGGCGGTTGAACGGGAACCAGGGAGATGCGGGCTGCCGTGACCGGACACGCATGCCCCTGCGCCTTCATGGCGCAGGGGCTGGCGCGGTCTGCAGCCTGCTCCAGCCTGGGCTGCCCCCGCAACGGTAAGCGGACCGGCTGGTGCGTGGCCTGAGGCTGCCGCCGGCCGCGAGGGTGCCTGCAGCCACTGGGCCTGCCCGGCCTGGGAAGGCGGTGCCCTCGACATCCGTCAGCCCGGATACCGGCCAACGGGCGGATCGGCTGCCGGCCCTGTGTGCCGTGCCCGGATGCGCCGTGCCTGTCCTGCCGATTCCGCTGGTGCTGGCCAGCGGCTGCTTCAGCGGGTGGGTGCAGGGCTCCGGACACGGACAACAGGACATGGGCACTGATCCATGTCGTGCCCTGCCGCGGGGAAGCGGCCGGGCGCATCCGTCTTCATGGACGTCGCAATGAATTTCCCTTTTCCCTTTTCTCGTCGCCGCACGGCCTGTGCGGTGTTGATGGTGTTCGGCCTGCCCACGGTGGCCCTGGCGCAGGGGGATGCCGCCTGGCGCCACCCGGCGTCGCCCTCGCCCGAGCGGCTGGATGATGTCGTGGTCACGGCCACCCGCATGCCGCAGCCGCTGCACGAGCTGGCCGGTGATGTGGTGGTGCTGGATGGGCGTGCCTTGCAGCAGGCCGGCGTGGCGTCGGTGGAGGACGCCCTGCGTCAGCAGGCAGGGTTGCAGCTGGCGCGCAATGGCGGGCCCGGGCAGAGTGCCGGCTATTTCCTGCGGGGTTCCGCCAGCAGTGGCACGGTGGTGCTCGTCGACGGCGTGCGGGTGGGGTCGGCCACGTTGGGGCAATTCGATTTCTCCTCCTTGTCCCTGTCGCAGGTCGAGCGCATCGAGGTGGTGCGTGGCCCGGCCTCCAGCCTCTATGGTGCCGATGCCGTCGGTGGCGTCATCCAGATCATCACCCGCCGTGGTCGTGCCGGCCCGCCCCGCTGGACGGGCAGCCTGGCGCTGGGGGGATATCGCTCGGCCGATGGCGATCTGGGCGTCTCGGGGGGGCATGGCCCTGTCGACTATGCGCTGAGCGTGGCGCATGAGCGCAGTCGTGGCCTGTCGGTGGTGCGGCCCGGTGGCACGCAGCAGGCCAGCGAAAACCCCGACCGTGACGGTTTCCGGCGTACGGTGGGTACCTTCAATCTGGGCTATTCGCCTGCCAGCGGTCATCGCCTGGGCCTGCTGGCCAGCCAGAGCAGGCTCGATGCCAAGTACGATGCTGCCGAATATCCGCCACCGGATTTTGTGGCCGATGCCTCGCCCGATTTCCACAATCGTCTCGACACCACGGTACTGGCGCTTGATTACGCCGGGCGCCTGCGAGAGGGCTGGCAGACGCAGCTGAAGCTGTCGGAAAGCCGGGACGAGTCGGACAGCGGCGGCCGGACGGTGGCGCATTACCAGACGACGCGCCGCCAGCTGGGCTGGCAGAACACGCTGCACCTGGCGGCGGGGCAGCAGCTGTTGCTGGCGCTGGAGCATCTGAGTGAGGAGGCAGAAACCTCCTCTTATACCCAGGCCCACGACCGGACCAACAAGGCGCTGGTGGCGGGCTATGGCGGGCGTTTCGGGCCGCTGGCCGTGCAGGCCAGCCTGCGGCGGGATGACAACAGCGCCTACGGGCACAACACGACCGGCAATCTGGGGGGCAATCTGGCGCTGGGCGGGCACTGGACGGTGCGTGTGCTGGCGGGGACGAGCTTTCGGGCGCCCACCTTCAACGATCTGTACTTCCCCGGCTATGGGGTGAGCACGCTTCGGCCGGAGCGGGGGCGCAGTGCCGAACTGGGCATGGGCTGGCAGGCTGGTGAGCACGATGCCAGCCTGAGCGTCTATCGCAACAAGGTTCGTGACCTGATCGGTTATGACCCCGACAGTACGGGGACCACCTGCCCGCCGGGGCATTTCGGCTGCGCTGCCAACACCAGCCGGGCCACCTTGCAGGGCGCCACCCTGGCAGGCAGCACCCGCTGGCAGGGGTGGCAGCTGCGCGCCAGTCTTGATCTGCTGGATGCCACCGATGATGAAACCGGGCAGCGCCTGAACCGGCGGGCTGCCCGTCAGGGCAGTGTCTCGGTGGATCGTGACACCGGGGTCTGGCGTGCAGGGGCGACGCTGACCAGTGTCGGTTCGCGGCCGGATGGCACGGTACGGCTGGGTGGTTACACGGTACTGGACCTGCGTGCCGGCTGGCGCCTCGATCAGCACTGGTGGCTGGAGAGCCGACTGCTGAATGCCGCCGACCGTGACATCGAGCCGGTGGCGGGCTATCGCGATCTTGGGCGGCAGTTCTGGCTGGGCGTGCGCTGGGTGCCGGCCGGCGCCTGATGTCTCGTGGCGCCTGATGTTGCACGGTGCCTGAAGGGGTTGCCGGGCAGGTCTGGAGTATGGGCCGGCCCGGCATGCCGCCTGGCGGAGTTGTGGCTCAACCGGCATGCCGCCCGGAGGCGCGGTGGCTCAGGCGGCGGATAGCCGGAAAACCTGAGCCTCAACCGCCCAGCAGCTGGCGGATCTTCTGCAGGCCTGCTTCGCCATCCACCCGGTTGCGCTCAAGATAACGGCCGAAATGCTGCTGGGCGTCGAGGTCCTTCTGCAGCTTGTCGACGGCCTGGCGGTTCTGATCGCTCGGGTCCTTTTCGACTTTTTGCCGGGCACGATGCAGCTCGGCACGCAACCGGGGCAGTTCGGCATCGATCTTCTTCTGGTAGCCCCTGCCTTCTTTCAGCGCGGCGCGGGTGGTGTCGAGGGCAAGCTGGTAGCTGGCCCGCTCGTCGAGCAGCGGGCAGGGCCGTGGGGCCGAGACCGTGCGTTTCTTCATGTCGAAGGTGCTGATGGTGCAGGCGCCCGGGCGCTCGATGCCGTCGATGCCCTGGACCGAGGCGGCGATGTGGATCTTGCGCAGCTGGGCTCCCAGGGTGGCGTTTTCCTTGTCCCAGTATTTTTCGGACACGAACACATCGGTACCCTGCCGGGTACGGCGCACGGCCAGGGTGGCCGGCTTGCCTGCGAAGCGGATGTTGACGAACTGGCCGGGCCGGAAGGCGGAGGCATCCTGCGGCAGGGCGGCCACCGTCACGCTGTGGCCGTTGAAATTGGTGGAGAAGGCCTGGCCGGCTTCGGGCAGGTAGGCCACCTCGACGGCACCGATGCCGGTGAAGAGCCCGCGATGCGTGCCGGTTTCGGGGTCGATCAGCACCAGATTGGGGCGGGCGCCGATGTTGTTGTCGCTGCCCAGCACCCGTTTGCCGGGACCGGCGACGTAGTTGTAGATGTTGCTGTCGTCATCGAGACGGGCGAGCGTGCTGACGGCACCATTGGCCGGATCGACCGATTGCAGGGCACGGTTGCCGCTCAGTACCTTGCCATCAAGATAGGCCAGCGGGATGACCAGACCTGCTCCGGTGGGTTGGGGGATGAAGCCGCGGGCATGTTCACCGTCGGGAGCGTACTTCATCACCACGGCGCTGGCGCCTTCCTGGCCAAAACCGTTGTAGTTGATGTAGAAGTTGCCCTGCTCGTCCAGGCGGACATAGCGCCCCTTCAGCTCGACGCCGTTCAGGTGGGTATCGGCCTTGCGGCAATCGGCCGAGCCGCGTTCCAGGTCGATGATGCTGAAGGCGTTGGCGGCGGTGTGGGTGGCGATGGCGTGCCGGCCGTGGCGGTCGACCGACAGCGCATGGGCGGCAAAGGGCAGGGGGATGGCATCCCGGTAGCGCAGGGTGTCGGCATCGAGCATCACCAGGGCGCCCGGGGTCACGCCCTTGCGCGAGGCGCCGCCGAAGGTGGCGTAGAGCGTGCCTTCATGGACATGCATCTGGTAAAAGCCCCAGATGTATTCCGGGCGTTCCTTCTGCTGCCTGGCGGCCTTTGGCTTGCGGGCCGCTGGCCTGCCGCCCAGGCCATAGTCGTCGCCATGCGTGGCCCAGTGGGGATCGTAGCCTTCGACGGTCTCGCAACCGGCCGTGGGTTTGAAGTCGGGGGGCGCAGGGGGGGCTGCATCCTGGGCGGCTGCCAGGGTCCAGGCCAGGGTGAGCGTGCCGGCAATGGTGGTCTTGATGAGATGGGGGGGCATCGGTCTTCTCCTTCACTGTGATAGGTAATGATAATGAGAAGGAGTCATGATGCCTGTTTTAAGGCGTGCATGCCAGTGGCAAGGGGGATGGCGGGCAACCATGAGGGGGCGCATGGGCCATACCTACGGCATGCCCCGCACCACATCTTTGCCTGGTGCACGTCGGCACCTGGCCGGGCGATGCGGGGGCCGCGCGGAACAGGCCCATGAAAAAAGCCAGACGGTGCCGGGCACGGTCTGGCTTCGTGATCCTGGTCGGGGTGAGAGGATTCGAACCTCCGGCCTCTACGTCCCGAACGTAGCGCTCTACCAGGCTAAGCTACACCCCGATTCCGGGCCGTCATTTGTTGCGGCTAACGGAATAAGAAGACAAGTATAGCAGTGCTTCGAGGAATTGGGAAGCTGGCATGCCGGACAGCGCTTCCCGCGCCTGGGCGGCCTCCTGTTCGGCCAGCTGGCGGGCGTAGCCCAGGGCGTCGCAGCGCAGGATGGCCTGGTGGATGCGGTCGAAATGCTCGGTCTCGCCGTGCAGGATGGCTTCGCGGACGATCTCGCGATCTTCGGGGGAGCCTACCTCCATCACGCGGATCAGCGGCAGGGTGGCCTTGCCTTCACGCAGGTCGTCGCCGATGTTCTTGCCGAGGGTTTCGCGTTCGCCGGAGTAGTCGAGCACATCGTCGATGATCTGGAAGGCCGTGCCCAGATGACGCCCATAGGCCGCGGCGGCATCCTCCAGGGCCTCACCGGCATTGGCCAGGATGGCGCCGATGCGGGCCGAGGCCTCGAACAGCTTGGCCGTCTTGAAACGGATCACCTGCAGGTAGGCGGCCTCGTCGACATCGGGGTCGTTGCAGTTGAGCAGTTGCAGCACCTCGCCTTCGGCGATGACGTTGGTGGCATCGGCCAGCGTCTTCAGGATGCTGATCTGTTCCACCTCGACCATCATCTGGAAGGAACGCGAGTAGAGAAAATCGCCGACCAGGACCGAGGCGGGGTTGCCGAAGCGGGCATTGGCCGTCGGGTTTCCCCGCCGCAGGGTCGATTCGTCGACGATGTCGTCGTGCAGCAGGGTGGCGGTATGGATGAATTCGACGACGGCGGCCATCAGCCAGTGGTGGCCCGACTGCCGATGCGCGGGGGCGTCGCCATAGCCCAGTGCCCGGGCGAACAGTGTGAGCAGCACCGGTCGGAGGCGCTTGCCGCCGGCATTGATGATGTAGGTGGCGATCGTGCGGATCAGGGCCACCGGACTGTCGAGACGTTCCTTGATGACCCGGTCGACTTCGGCGAGATCTTGATGGATGATCGGATAGGCGTCGTAGGGTTTCAAGATGGCTCTGTCAGGGCTGTGCCGGACGGCGGCTGGCGCGGAGGTCGGCAAGGGCTTGCCGGCTGCCTGCCGCGAACGTTGCGCCGGCCGGGCGTTATCTGGAAAGTGTCGATTATAGGGGCGGCTGGCGCGAGGCGACCGGCGGCGAAGGCGTGGGTGCCGGGCCGTGTGGCCATGCTGCGGCTTGCGGGGGCGGACACGGGCCATGCTGTTGCATCCTTGCCGATTCTAGCACCCCGTACACGGGCGGTACCGGGTGGCATGGGGTGGCACCGGCAGGGCGGCTGCCCTGCCCGGACCGATGGGTGATGCGGCTTGCGGGGGCAGGGGGCATCCTTGTCCGCATGGACGCAGGCGGAGCATGACGACTGGGGGCCGGCACGGATCAGGGGGGCCGCATGCGTGCAGAGGGTTCGTTGACTCGGGGCATCGGCACTTTTATACTCCCCGGTTCGCTTGCCTTGCGGCAGCGTTTGGTATCAATTGGAGAGGTTTCAATGTACGCGGTCATAAAAACCGGTGGCAAGCAATACAAGGTTGCTGCCGGCGAGAAAATCAAGGTAGAACAGATATCCGCAGACATCGGGGCCGGCATCGAGATCGACCAGGTGTTGGCCGTCTATGACGGTGACAAGGTCAGTATCGGCGCACCGCTGGTGGGTGGTGCCGTGGTGTCGGCTGTCGTCTTGTCGCAGGGACGTCACAAGAAGGTGCGCATCTTCAAGATGCGTCGGCGCAAGCACTATCAGAAGCGTCAGGGTCATCGCCAGAACTACACCGAGCTGTTCATCACGCAGGTGTCGTCCGATCTGGGCACGACCAAGGCCGAGGCGCCAGCCGCAGCCTGATCGCGGCGCAGCTGTCACGATGGCGGGCCGTCAGGGTGCGCTGGCGTGGCAGGGATGACGGGCGGACAGCCCGTCAGGCAGGCGGGATCTTCCTTCCTGCCGGATTGCTCCATCGCCGCGGGTGATGGATGCAGCAGGAATCAACCCGGTCCTGTGGCTGCCGGTGCAGCAGACAGGATCTTTCGTGCAGGTAATCAGTCATGGCACAGAAGAAAGGCGGCGGCTCCACGCGAAACGGCCGCGATTCCAAACCGAAGATGCTGGGTGTCAAGGCCTACGGTGGCCAGATGGTCTCGGCCGGTTCGATCATCGTGCGTCAGCGCGGTACCCGTGTGCATGCGGGCCGCAACGTCGGCGTGGGCAAGGACCACACGCTGTTTGCGCTGATCGACGGCATCGTCACCTTCGGCGTGGCCGGCCCCAAGAGCAACAAGGTGGTCAGCATCACGGCGGTGGAAGCCGCAGCGGCCTGAAGAGGCCTCCCGGCATGCCCCCGCCCGAGCAGGGGGCGCACCCGGCCCGGCTGCACAGGCAGTGCGGGCATCCGGCACGGCAGGCCTCTGGCCCGTCCTGCCGGCAGCATGGTCCCGTCACCGGGGCCATTTTTTTTGTCTCGTGGCCGTGGAAGTGGCAGTGCCCGTGGCTGGTAGCCGGTAGCTGGTGACTGGAGCTGGGGCTGGAGTTGGAGCTGGAGTTTGGGCTGGCGCGGCAGGTGGCAGGTGGCTGGAAGCAGGGCCTGGCAGCCGGGGCTGGCGGGCGCCGGCCGGGTGGCCATGGTGTCAGCCCGGGGCTGCTCCTTCCGGCGGTGCAAGTCCCTCCCGGCGGTACCGCCCCGGGGTCTTACAATGGTCCGGAGGGGGGCGCCCCTGAACCGGTGCAGGAGAGAGAGCATGAAATTCATCGATGAAGCCCGAATCGAGGTCATGGCCGGCCATGGTGGCAATGGCGCCGCATCGTTTCGCCGCGAAAAGTTCATCCCTTTTGGCGGGCCGGATGGCGGTGATGGCGGTCGGGGCGGCTCGATCCTGGCGGAGGCCGATCGCAACCTCAACACGCTGATCGACTTCCGCTACACGCGCAAGTATCAGGCGCGCCGGGGCGAGAACGGCCGCGGATCGGACCAGTACGGCAAGGGCGGGGAGGACATCGTGCTGCGCATGCCGGTGGGTACGCAGATCCACGATGAAGACAGTGGTGAGCTGCTCTTCGACCTGACCACCCACGGCGAGCGGGTGGTGCTGGCCAAGGGAGGCGATGGCGGTCTGGGCAACCTGCATTTCAAGAGCAGCACCAACCGGGCACCGCGCAAGGCCACCAAGGGCTGGCCCGGCGAGGAGCGCCGCCTGAAGCTGGAGCTGAAGGTACTGGCCGACGTGGGCTTGCTGGGCATGCCCAATGCCGGCAAATCCACCTTCATCTCGCAGGTCTCGAATGCGCGGCCCAAGGTGGCCGATTACCCGTTCACCACCCTGCACCCCAATCTGGGTGTGGTGCGCATCGACGAGGGGCGCTCGTTTGTGGTGGCCGATGTGCCGGGCCTGATCGGCGGGGCGGCGGAAGGGGCGGGGCTGGGGCATCGCTTCCTGCGGCATCTGCAGCGCACCCGTCTGCTGCTGCATCTGGTCGATGTGTTTCCCTTCGATCCGGAGCGGGATGTGGTGGTCGAGGCGCAGACGATCATCGATGAGTTGCGCAAGTACGACCCGGCGCTGTATGAGAAACCGCGCTGGCTGGTGCTGAACAAGGTCGACATGATGGACCCGGCCGAGGTGGCGGAGGTGCGCGAGCGCCTGGTGCAGGCGCTGGACTGGCAGGGGCCGGTCTATGAGATCTCGGCCATCGCAGGCCAGGGCTGCCGCGAGCTGTGCTACGACATCTGGCGCTATCTGGAGGCGCTGCGCCCGCCCGAGGCGCCCGAGCCGGATGTGCGCTTCGACCAGGTGGCCGAGGCCCCGGACCCGGACGAAGGCGCGGATGGAGAGACCGGGGCAGGGCCGGCGGCCGGTGATGCGGGTGAAGGAGCTGCAGGATGAAGGCGGGCGACGCTCAGGTGCCGCAACGCTGGGTCATCAAGGTGGGGTCATCACTGGTGACGCGCGGCGGACAGGGGGTCGACCGGGCAGTCATCGATGCCTGGAGCGATCAGATCGCGGCCATGCGTGCACGGATGGCTGCCCATCCCGTCGTGCATGGGCACGGTGATGTCGAGCAGCCACGCATCCTGCCGGAAATCATCCTGGTGTCGTCGGGGGCGATTGCCGAGGGCGTGCGCCGGCTGGGCTGGCCGCGCAAGCCGCGCGAGGTGCGTGAGCTGCAGGCGGCTGCGGCCATCGGCCAGATGGGCATTGCCCAGGCCTACGAGAGCAGTTTCAGCCGTCATGGCATCGTTACGGCGCAGGTGCTGCTGACGCATGAGGACATGGCTGACCGCCGGCGCTACCTGAATGCCCGCTCGATGCTGCGCACGCTGCTGGCACTGGGAGTGGTGCCGATCGTCAACGAGAACGATTCGGTCATCACCGACGAGATCAAGGTGGGCGACAACGACACCCTGGGGGCGCTGGTGGGCAATCTGACCGAGGCAGAGCTGCTGGTGATCCTGACCGACCAGCAGGGCCTGTATACGGCCGATCCGCGCAAGGATCCGCAGGCAAGGCTGCTGCCCGAGGTGCAGGCCGGAGATCCGGCCCTGGAGCGGATGGCGGGCGGTGCCGGCAGCAGTGTCGGCACCGGCGGCATGCTGACCAAGGTGCTGGCAGCAAAGCGTGCGGCGCGCAGTGGGACCTCGACGGTGGTGTGCTCCGGGCATGAGCCGGATGTGCTGTTGCGGCTGATGGCGGGCGAATTGGTCGGCACCCGCTTTGTGGCCGGCACGGCACGGCTGGCGGCGCGCAAGAAATGGATGGCCGACCATCTTCAGGTGCGGGGCACGCTGGTGGTGGATGATGGCGCGGTCCGGGCGCTGCGCAGCGGGGGCAGCAGCCTGCTGCCAGTGGGAGTGATGGCGGTGCAGGGCAGTTTCGTGCGCGGTGAGCTGGTGGCCGTGCGCGATGGGGCCGGCCAGGAGATCGCCCGTGGCCTGAGCAATTATGGCGACAGCGATGCCCGGCGGCTGATGGGCCAGCCCTCGTCCCGGATCGAGGAGATTCTGGGCTTCATCGACGATGCCGAACTGGTACATCGCGACAACCTGGTGCTGCGCTGACGCGGCTTCCTGAGGCGCCGCTACGTGTCGGAAGAATTTCCAGTCGGTTTTAAAACATCCAATTGTTCCAGCAAGAAACGTTTTTTACCGGTTTTGTGTTGTGAAAACGTTGTCCGCGATCATGCGTCCAGACTCTTGGTGTGATGATTCTGTCCGGGGGGAACATGCCCCGCTGAATGACGAGCGAAGATGTCGGGACACGCATGCGGGCGGGCACCCTGGTGCCCGATGGCCACAAGAACGGAGACACCGGCCGACCGGGTGAGGCAGAACGCCGCCGGCAGGCCGAAGACTGCGTGACCGACCCTCGCTGTTGTTGGCCCGTGGGGCCTGGAGGGAAATGCGATGGGTGCGAAGGTAGGAGAGCAGGCGTGCTTCGACTACATCGTGGTGGGGGCAGGAACGGCGGGATGCGTGCTGGCCAATCGCCTGTGTGCCAGCGGGGCAACGGTCTGTGTCCTGGAGGCGGGCCCGTCCGACTGGCATCCGTTCATCCACTTGCCGGCGGGTTACGTCAAGACCATCTACAACAAGTCGCTCACCTGGGACTTCAACGTCGAGCCCGGCCCGGTGGTTGACCGCAGCTTTGCGCTGCCGCAAGGGCGGGTACTGGGGGGCTCCAGCTCGATCAACGGCCTGTCGCACGTGCGTGGCCAGCAGGCCGATTACGACAGCTGGGCGGCCGCCGGCAATCCGGGCTGGTCGTATGCCGAGGTCTTGCCGTATTTCATGCGTTCGGAGCGGCGCATCGGGCCGGGCGACGAGCATTTTCGGGGGCGACGGGGCGAGCTGCCCGTCACGGATCCCGACTGGCTGCTGTCGGTGTGCGAGAACTTCATCGACGGCCTGCAGGAACTGGGGATCGAGCGCACCCCCGACTACAACGGTGCCACCCATGCCGGCAGCGGCTATTTTCAGCGCGCCATCCACGGCGGCTACCGCTGGAGTTCGGCCAAGGCCTTTCTGCGCCCCTTGCGTGGCAATGCCAATCTCGATATCCGCACCCATGCCCAGGCCACCCGCATCCTGTTCGAGGGGCGTCGGGCGGTGGGCGTGGAGTACAGGCGGGGCGGCGTGCATGGCCAGCCGGCGGTGGTGCGTGCCCGCCGCGAGGTGATCCTGTCGGCAGGGGCGATCAATTCACCGCGCCTGCTGCAACTCTCCGGGGTGGGACCGCGTGAGGTGATTCAGGACGTGGGGCTGCCGATGGTGCATGAGCTGCCGGGGGTGGGACGCAATCTGCGCGACCACTACCGGGTGCGGATGGTGGCGCGGCTGCGCGGGGTGCGCAGCATCAACCAGATCGTGCGCGGGCCCGGGCTGGTGCGTGAGGCCGTGAAGTGGCTGTTCAAGAAGCCCTGTCCGTTTGGTGTCAGTGCCTCGCTGGTCCATGTCTTTTGCAAATCCAGCCCGTCGGTCGAGCGGCCGGATATCGAAGGCGTGTTCTCGCCCGCCAGTTTCCGCGATGGCGTGATCGGTGTGCTGGATGATTACCCCGGTGCCACGCTGGGCATCTGGCAGGGCCGGCCCGAAAGCCACGGCGAGATCCGTCTCAGGAGCGCCAACCCCTTCGAGGCCCCCCTGGTTCAGCCCAACTACCTGAGCGATGAACGGGATCGCCGCGTCCTGATCGATGGCATGCGGCTGGGGCGGCAGATGCTGGCCAGCCGGGCGATGGCCCCGTACTTTGATGGCGAGACGGTGCCGGGGCCCGACTGCCAGACCGATGACGAGTTTCTGGATTTTGCCCGGGAGACCGGTGCCACGGTCTATCACCTGGTGGGAACCTGCCGGATGGGGCCGGCTGGTCAGCCCGGCAGCGTGGTCGACCCTGCCCTGCGGGTACATGGTCTGGACGGGCTGCGGGTGGTGGATGCCTCGATCATGCCGACCCTGCCGTCGGTGAACACCAATGCCTCGGCGCTGATGATCGGCGAGAAAGGGGCCGACCTGGTGCTGGGACGCAGCCTGCGGCCGGTCGATGCGCTGCCGGCTGTGCCGGTGCAGTGAGGGCTTGGGCCCGCAGGACGCAGGATGCCTGTGGGGAGCGCGGAGGGCATTCTGACGGGCGTTGGCAAGCCGTCTGGCGGCCATTTGTGCCAAAGTTGTTGTGAGGACTGTTGTTTTTTTGCGATCATCGCCGCGGCTCAACAACCTCTGGGCAGCCGCCCGTGCCTCCCGATGAATACCAAGCGTCTGATTCTCCCCGTGCTGCTGACGGCTGCCCTGAGTGCCTGTGGGGGAGGAGGAAGCCGCAGCAGCGCGGATACGGGCCTGTCGCAGATCACGCGCAACAGTGCCAACCTCTGCGCCCCCGAGAACCCGCGTGCCCGTGACGACGCCGGCAATCTGCTGGCCGGCTACCGGGCAGGCAGCCGTCAGGACGAACAGGCCTTCGTGCGGCAGTATCTGAACGACAAGTACCTGTGGTACACCGAGCTGCAGCCGGTCAATGGCGACGCACCGCAGTTCAGCCTGCGCCCCAGCTATGACGAGGGGATGAAGACCTACTTCCGTTCGCTGCTGACGCCAGCCAAGACGGCATCGGGGCGCAACAAGGACCGCTTCAGCTTTGCGCTGAGCACCGCCGAATGGAAAGCCTCCAGCGAGGTCGGGGTGGTGCAGGGCTATGGCGCCGAATTTGCCGTCATCCGCAACGAGGCGCCGCGCCTGGTGCGGGTGGCCTATGTGCTGGCCGACAGCCCGGCGGCCCGCCTGGGCCTCAAGCGCGGTGACACCCTGCTGACGGTGCAGACCGGCGCCAGCCCCCGCATCGATGTGGTCAACACCACCCGGCTGGACGAGCGGGATGAACTGAACCGCGTGCTGTTCAACCCCCAGGCCGGCGAGCAGGTGAGTTTCGAGTTCGCCCGTGAAGGCGCCGGGGTACGGCGGGTGCAGCTGGCCGCGCGCGAGCAGAAGGCCGAGCCGGTCCAGCTGGACAAGGTCATCACCACCGAGAGCGGTGCGCGGGTGGGCTACCTGAGCTTTCACCGCTTCATCCTGCCGCTGGAGCAGCCGCTGGTGGCCGCCGTGCAGCGCCTGAAAGACGCCCAGGTGATGGATGTGGTGGTGGACCTGCGCTATAACGGCGGCGGCTATCTGTATCAGTCGTCGCAGCTGGCCTACATGCTGGCCGACCCGGCCCTCACCCGCAACCGTGTCTTCGAGCGCCTGCAATACAACGACAAGCGCCGTACCGACACCAACAGCCACGACAGCCAGCTGCACTTCCAGACCGTGACCAGTGGCACGGCCGGCACGGGCACCTCGGCAGGCCGGCCGCTGCCCAACCTGGGGCTGAAGCGTGTCTACGTGCTGACCGGTGCCGACACCTGCTCGGCCAGCGAATCACTCATCAATGGCCTGCGGGGGGTGGACGTGGAGGTGATCCAGATCGGCAACACCACCTGCGGCAAGCCTTATGGCTTCCGCGCGCATGACAACTGCGGTATGTCATACTTTCCGATCGAATTCGTGGGTGTCAACGCCAAGGGCGACAACGATTTCGTGGATGGCTTCGTGCCCAACTGCCCGGCCACCGACGATTTCTCGCACCCGCTGGGCGACACCAGCGAAGCCCTGCTGGCCACGGCACTGCGCCACCAGGCCACCGGCCAGTGCCAGGGTGTGAGCACCAAGGGCCTGGATCAGGCCAGTCCCGTGCCGCAATCCCGTGGCCCGCTGTTGCGACACCATCCGGCCTTCACCAACAAGTTCCTGCTGCCATGACCCTGCCGCTGCCGTCCGCCCCCGCCCGTTCCCGTCCTGTACCGCTCTTGCGCCGGGGGCTGCCGGCCGCCCTGTTCTGTGCGCTGTCGCTGAGCCTGGCTGGTTGTGCCAGCGACAGCAACCTGAAGGTCAAGCGTGCCGATGAGCTGGTGGCCGAGGCCGAGCGCTCGGCCCGTCAGGCCACCGTCACGCCCGACCACGTCCCCGGCGCCGAACAGAACCCCGGCGCCTCACTGGCCGATCTGCCGCCGGCGCGGCTGGCGGCCCAGACCAGCCAGAGCTGCCTGGCCGCCATCGAGACCGTGGCCGAGCGCTTCAGCGGCCGCCGCGTACTGCTGGGCGATGCCGCCTTTGTCGACAAGAGTGAGGTGGTGCTGGACCAGGCCTTCGTGCGCGGGGCAAATGGCCAGATCCTGGACGGCCGCCGTGGGCCGCCCAACCCCTTCATCATGCAGCTGCGCTTTGGTCCCAATGGCTGCATGCTGGTGATTCCGGCGCAATCCAGTGCCGTGCGTCCGGTGCCGGCCGCCACGCTGCTGCGTGAGTGCCGCTGCTTTGCACCCGGCGGGGAGAACTGAGCTTCGGCGCCATCCCCCGATCCAGTCGCATGCTGCCGCGGGGCTTGCCTGGCACATCCTGGATTGGGCGTCGTTCTTGCCCGGATCTTTCGTGATGGTATGGGTCCGGCAGGCCGGATCGATCCGGTAAGCTTTCCTGTTTCCATATTGCGGGGCGCGCAGGCCGGCATGGCCGTGCGTGCCCTGCCCATGCCCGGCATGGGGCGCCCCGGGGCGTGTTCAACCCCGGCGCCGCACAGAACAAGAAAGGAGAGCGAGCATGCAGAAAGGGAGGCACGCGCTGCGTCGTGCAGCGATGAGGGGCCGTCTGTCGATGGCCGGCCTGTTGGTGGGCCTGGCCGCCTGTGGCGGCGGGGGCGGCGATGGCGCACCGCCTGCGGGCACCGGTGGGGACGTGGCATCGCTGGCCAACCGGTGTGCGCCCGACAACCCCTTTGCGCGCAATGCCCAGGGGGCGCTGCCGGCCTCGCTGCGTGAAGGCACGCGTACCGACGAACTTCGTTTCATGCGGGCCTACATGAAGGAGGTTTATCTGTGGCCTGACGAGATGCCCTCCCTCGATCCGCAGACGCCAGCCTTTCAGCAGACGCCTTTTGCGCAGGGGATGACGGCATTTTTCACGGGATCGCTCAGCCCGACGCTGACCCCGGGCGGCCAGCGTCGTGACCGCTTCAGTGAGCTGGTGAGCACCGAGTACTGGAAAGCCGTGGCAGAGGCCGGTCGCGCGCAGAACTTTGGCGTCGAGTTTGTGGAGCTCACGCCCCAGGCCCCCTGGGACATCCGGGCAGCGCTGGTGCACACGGGCAGCCCGGCGGCCAGGGCCGGGGTGTTGCGGGGTGAACGCCTGCGGGAGATCGAGACGGCCGACGGCCGTCGCATCGACGTGGTGCAGGCCAGCGGGCAGGCCGATCTCGTACTGATTGGCCAGCTGATCCATCACACCGTCGCCGCCGGGCGGCGTGTCGTCATGGTGTTCGAGAAGGCCGATGGTTCGCCACGCCGCGTGAGCCTGACCTCGACAGAGTATGAGGAGCCGCCGATTTCTGCGATGCAGGTGCTCACGGCAGCCGATGGGGCCAGGGTCGGCTATGTGTTCATCAATGGCTTCAACCTGCCGCTGGAAGACGCGATGCAGAAGGCCTTCACCGAGCTGAAGGCCCAGCGCGTCCAGGATCTGGTGGTCGATCTGCGCTATAACGGTGGCGGCTACGCCTATCAGGCATCCCAGCTGGCCTACATGGTGGCCGGTGCTGCCCGGACGAAGGACAAGGTCTTCGAGCAGCTCCGCTACAACAGCAGGCGGCAGGCCGAAACCAGCGCCGACCAGAGCCGTTTTCCGTTCGTGCCCGTCACCTCGGGGACCGCCGGTACCGGCACCACGGCAGGCAGGCCGCTGCCCAGTCTCGACCTGAAGCGGGTTTATGTGCTGACCGGGCCGGGCAGCTGTTCGTCGAGCGAAGCCTTCATCAATGGGCTGCGTGGCATCGATGTGGAGGTGGTGACGATTGGGGGCACCACCTGCGGCAAGCCCTTTGGCACCACACCGCGAGAAAACTGCGGGCTGACCTACCTGCCGATCGAAACGACCGCATACAACAACAAGGGGCAGGGGGATTATGTGGATGGCATCGAGCCCACCTGCAAGGTGGCCGACGTCTTCGGCAAGGGCACGCACACGCTGGGGGATCCGAAAGAGCGCCTGCTGAGCATGGCGCTGCTGCACCGCCAGACCGGCGCGTGTGGGGCCGCCACGGCGGATGCGGCCGCGAAGAAGGGGCTGGGGGATGGGGCTGAGCAGGGGACGGCCGGCGGCGAAGGCTGGCTGATCCGGCCGCCGATCCGGCAGCTCAAGATCGGGCAGCCGGGGGGGTGAAGCGATTCTGCCCGCGGGTCGGGCAGGAATGCGATAATCACAGGTTGACCTTCAATCAATTTCCTGGAAACACCGGACGACGGCGCACCAAGGCGCCGCTGCACATGGCCCAATACGTATACACGATGAACCGGGTGAGCAAGACCGTGCCACCCAAGCGTCAGATCCTCAAGGACATCTCGCTGAGCTTTTTCCCCGGCGCCAAGATCGGCGTGCTCGGAACCAACGGGGCCGGCAAGTCGACCCTGCTGAAGATCATGGCTGGCCTCGACAAGGAGATCGACGGCGAAGCGATGCCGATGCCGGGCATCAAGGTGGGCTACCTGCCGCAGGAGCCGCTGCTGGATGCCGACCAGACCGTGCGTGAGGCCGTCGAGGGCGGGCTGGGCGACATCGTCGAGGCCAAGCAGAAGCTGGAAGAGATCTACGCTGCCTATGCCGAGCCGGATGCCGATTTCGATGCACTGGCCAACGAGCAGGCCAAGTACGAGGCGATCATCGCCGCGGCCGGCACCGACAACATCGAGCTGCAACTGGAGGTGGCGGCCGATGCGTTGCGCCTGCCACCCTGGGATGCCAAGATCGGCAACCTCTCGGGGGGCGAGAAGCGCCGCGTGGCGCTGTGCCGGCTGCTGCTGTCGCGCCCCGACATGCTGCTGCTCGATGAGCCGACCAACCACCTCGATGCCGAGAGCGTCGACTGGCTGGAGCAGTTCCTGCAGAAATTCACCGGCACCGTGGTGGCCGTCACCCACGACCGCTACTTCCTCGACAACGCCGCCGAATGGATCCTGGAGCTGGACCGGGGCAGCGGCATCCCCTGGCGCGGCAACTACAGCTCGTGGCTGGATCAGAAGAGCAACCGGCTGCGGCAGGAAGAGGCTTCCGAATCGGCCCGCCAGAAGGCCCTGAAGAAGGAGCTGGAATGGGTGCGCCAGAACGCCAAGGGGCGTCAGGCCAAGAGCAAGGCACGTCTGGCCCGCTTCGAGGAGCTGTCGTCCTACGAATACCAGCGTCGCAACGAGACGCAGGAAATCTTCATCCCGGTGGCCGAGCGCCTGGGCGACCAGGTGATCGAGTTCCAGAACGTCTCGAAGGGCTATGGCGACCGCCTGCTGGTCGACAACCTGAGCTTCACGATTCCGCCGGGTGCCATCGTCGGCATCATCGGCCCCAACGGCGCCGGCAAGTCGACGATCTTTCGCATGATTACCGGGCGCGAGCAGCCCGACAGCGGCACGATCAAGATCGGCCACACCGTTAAGGTGGCTTATGTCGACCAGTCGCGCGAGTCGCTGCAGGGCGACAAGACCGTCTGGGAAGACGTCTCGGGCGGGCTGGACATCATGAACGTCGGCAAGTTCGAGATGCAGTCGCGCGCCTACATCGGCCGCTTCAACTTCAAGGGTCCCGATCAGCAGAAGCTGGTGGGGCAGCTCTCGGGCGGTGAGCGCGGGCGACTGCACCTGGCCAAGACGCTGCTGGAAGGCGGCAACGTGCTGCTGCTCGACGAGCCGTCGAACGACCTCGACGTCGAAACCCTGCGGGCACTGGAAGATGCGCTGCTGGAATTTGCCGGCTGCTGCCTGGTGATCTCGCACGACCGCTGGTTCCTCGACCGGATCGCCACCCACATCCTGGCGGCCGAAGGCGATTCGCA
>JAUNLD010000104.1 GCA_030532425.1 Lautropia sp.
GCATCGGCCGCCTTCAGGCTGTGCTCACGGTTGTGCAGCAGGATGTCGGCCCACAGCGTGGGCGAGGAGGCCGCAATCCGGGTCATGTCCAGCAGGCCCGAACCGGCATGGTCCCCCGCCGGCGGGGCCCCCTGATCGGCCGCAATGGCAGCGGCCAGCGCAAAGGCCATCGCATGCGGCCAGTGGGAGACCTGGGCGAAGACCCGGTCATGGTCGGCCACCGACATCCGGTCGATTCTCGCGCCCAGGCATCGCCACAACGCGGCCAGTCTTTCGCTGACCTCGGGGGAGGACTCGGGCAGCGCGCTCAGCACCACGCTGCGGTCGACGAAGAGCGAGGCACTGCCGGCATCCGGCCCGGCCTTTTCACTGCCGGCAATCGGGTGGCTCGCCACGAAGCGGGCGAGCAGCCCGTGGCGCTCACCCACCGCCTCACGCAGGGCCGCCTCGATGCCCCCCTTCACGCTGGACACGTCGGTCAGCACGGCATCAGGCGCCAGATGGGACAGCACCTCGGGCATCAGCGCGCAATTGACCGAGATCGGTGCGGCCAGCACGACGAGATCGGCCCCGGTGAGCGCCTCGGCCACCGTCCCGGCCCGGTGATCGAAGAGCCCCAGTGCCATCGCCCGGGAGACATCGGGTTCGACCCCATAGGCCACCCGCGCGATGGCGGGCAGACGCTCGCGCAGTGCCGCCGCCAGTGATCCCCCCAGCATGCCCGTGCCCAGGATCGCCACACGCCGGAACAGCGGGGCCGATGCCGTCCCCTCCGGCCCCGTGCTGCCCGCCACGGCAGGCCGGGCGCTGGCCGTCTCGCTCATCGACCCAGCGCGGCCGCCAGTGCCTTCAGGCAGGCCGCGTTCTCTTCGGGCAGCCCCACCGAAATGCGCAGCCATTCGGGCAGCCCATAGTTGCCCACCGGCCGCACGATCACGCCGGCACGCAGCATCGCATCGTTGACGGCGGCCGCATCACCCACCTTCACCAGCAGGAAGTTGCCCCACGACGGCACGTAATCCAGCCCCAGCGCCGCAAAGCCCTCCGCCAGCTGCTTCAGGCCGTCCTGATTGAGCTGATAGCTCCGCTGCAGATAATCGGCATCGCCCAGCACCGCCTCGGCCGCAGCCAGTGCAGCGCTGTTCACGTTGAAGGGTTGACGCACCCGGCCCATCAGGTCGGTCAGCGCCGGCTGGGCCACCGCAAAACCCACACGCAGCGCCGCCAGGCCATAGGCCTTCGAGAAGGTGCGCGACACGATCAGGTTCGGAAAGCGCGCAACCCACGCCAGTGCGTCATACCGGTCTTCGGGCCGCAGGTACTCGGTATAGGCCTCGTCCAGCACCACCGCCACCTGCGGCGGCACCTGCTCGAGAAAGCGCAGCAGTTCATCGCCAGGAATGAAGGTGCCGGTCGGGTTGTTCGGATTCGCCAGGAAGATCAGCCGGGTCTTCGGGGTGATGGCCGCCCGCATCGCCTCCAGATCATGCCCATGGTCACGGTCGGGCACCTCGATGCCCCTGGCACCGAGTGCCTGCGCCACCAGCGGATAGACGATGAAGGCGTAACAGGCGTAGATGATCTCGTCGTCCGCCTGGCACAGGGCCCGCCCCGCCAGCTCCAGAATGTCGTTGGAGCCATTGCCCAGCGTGATCCAGCCGGCATCCACCCCGTAATGGGCGGCCAGCGCCCGCTTCAGCTCATGGCCATTGGCATCGGGGTAGCGGGCTGCCTCCGGGCCGGTCAGCACCGCCTGGGCGGCGGCCAGGGCCTTCTTCGACATGCCCAGCGGATTTTCATTGGACGCCAGCTTGACGATCCGCGCCGGATCCAGCCCCAGCGCCCGTGCCACCTCCCCGATCGGACGGCCCGGGCGATAGGGTGCAATCCCGCGCACGCCGGCCGGCGCGCCGTCAGCCGGTGAAATCGTCTTGTCTGCCGCTGTCATGGTGATTCTCCCGATCTCGTCATCCCCGCCAAGCCAGCCGCATGAGCCCGCGCCACGGGGAGCCATGCTGGCCAGCACGATCCATCAGGCCACGCCCGCCCATTCTGACGGGTATGAGCCCAGGCACTTGAAAAAGGCCGCGCGTGACTTCAGCTCGTCGAGCGCACGCTGCACCGCCTCATCCTCCCGGTGCCCGGTCAGATCGATGTAGAAATAGTATTCCCACCCGCCCTGCCGTGCCGGGCGCGACTCGAAACGCTTCATCGACACGCCATGGCGCGACAACGGCTCGATCAGTTCATACAGCGCGCCAGCCCGATCCGGCACGCCCAGGATCAGCGAGGTCTGATCCATGCCGCACCGGGCCACCGGCTGGTTGCCGACCACCAGAAAACGGGTACGGTTCATGGGATCGTCCTGAATCGCGTGCGCCACCGGTTGCAGGCCATAGATCGGCAGGGCCGTCTCGCTGCCGATCGCGGCCAGCGAATCATCTTCGGCGGCCCGCCGGGCTGCCTCGCCATTGCTGGAGACCGGCACCAGCGTCACGCCCGGCAGATGGCGCTGCAACCACATCGTGCATTGCGCCAGCGCCTGTGGGTGGGCCAGCACCTGTTTCACGTCGGCCAGCCTGCCCTGGCGTGACATCAGCACGTGGCGCACCGGTACCGTGATCTCGCTGACAATCTGCAACGAGGTCGACAGGAACATGTCCTGGCTGCGCGTCACCGAGCCTTCGGTGGAATTCTCGATCGGCACCACCCCGAAATCGACGTTGCCCGCTTCCGTCACCCGGAACACGTCGTCGATGCTGCCACACGGCACCCCCTCGACGGCATCACCGAAGCGGCGGCGCATCGCCTGCTCGCTGAACGTGCCCACCGGCCCCAGAAAGGCCACACGCAGTGGCCGCTCCAGCCCGCGACAGGCCGACATCAGCTCGCGCCAGATCGAGCGGATGGCCGTGTCCGGCAGCGGCCCCGGATTGCGCGCCTGAAGATTCCTGATGATGAGCGCCTCGCGCTCCGGCCGGTAGACCGGCGCATCGTCGGCCCCCTGCTTCAGCTCACCGATCCGCTGGGCCAGACGTGCGCGCCGGTTGACCAGCTCCAGCAGCTGCCCATCCAGCACATCGATCTCTTGCCGCACCTCATTGATGCCCTCGTTGGCCATCCCTTTCTACTCCTGCTGATGGTGATTGGCCACCAGACCCGGCCCACGGCCGCCTCTGGCGCCAGAAATCCCCGTTGTTCGTGTTCGATTCATGATGCCTGTAAGCCACACCGACACCACACGACGCGCCATTTCAGCCGCAATCCTCGTGAAAACTGTAACAGGTGAAACACCTCGTGAGTTTATTCATACCCAATCCGCTCGGACGGGAACACAATCAATAAACGACTTCTCTGACTGTCATGAACAAGACGCTGCTCATCACTGCCGTGTTCGGCTGGTTGGCCCTCAGTCAGACCGCCCATGCCCACGACGGGGCGCCCACCGAAGCGCCCGTGTCGCCTCAGGCGATCGCCCAACAACATCATCTGGCCGATACCTCCACCCACCTGAAGATGGTTCAGGTGGCCGATCCGGCACCCTCTCCCCAGGCAGCCCACGGCCAGGTTCGGGATGAACACAACCGGGGCGGCATGCCCTCGGTTCCCATCGGTCTGGCCGGGCTGTTCGTGATGATCTGCGTACTGGTCAGACGGCACAATGCCTGATGTCCCGCAATGGCGGATCTGCTTCCGGCCTGACAGATCCACCACCAGCCCCATCACCGGCTGACCGGATCGAAGCCCGGACAGCCGCCCCAGCCTTTCCTTCCGGCATCAGGCCTCCTTGCCGCCGGCATCCCCAGCAGTCCCGTCAGCTCCGGCTCCTTCAGCCTCATCGCTGGCCCCGTCCTCACCCTGGGGCAGCGCTTCCCCATCATCCCCGCCGCCCTCGTCGGGCAGGTCGCTGGAAGCGATGCGCTGCACCCTGGACAGCGTGTCACCGTCCTCCACCCCGATCAGCGTGACCCCCTGGGTGGCACGCCCCAGCTCGCGGATCTCATCGACCCGGGTACGCACCAGCACCCCTCCGGTGGTAATCAGCATGATCTCGTCGCTGGCATCGACCAGGATCGCGGCCACCATCCGGCCATTGCGTTCGGAGGCCTGGATGGCGATCATGCCTTTGGTACCGCGGCCATGGCGGGTGTGCTCGGACACTGGCGTGCGCTTGCCATAGCCGTTTTCGGTGGCTGTCAGCACCGACAGGCTGTCATCGGCCGCCACCAGCATCGCGATCACCTGCTGGCCCTGGTCCAGCGCCATGCCCCGCACACCACGGGCCGTGCGTCCCATCGGCCGGACATCGGTCTCGGCAAAGCGCACCGCCTTGCCGGCATCGGAGAACAGCATCACGTCGTGCCCGCCATCGGTGACGGCCGCGCCGATCAGATAGTCTCCCTCGTCCAGATCGACGGCAATGATGCCGGCCTTGCGCGGATTGGAGAAATCGGCCAGTGACGTCTTCTTGACCGTGCCCTGACGGGTGGCCATGAACACGTAACGCTCGTCGTCGAAGGTCTTGATCGGCAGCACGACCGTGATCTTCTCGCCATCGACCAGCGGGAACATGTTGACGATGGGGCGGCCGCGCGAGGCACGCGAGCCCTGCGGCACCTCCCAGACCTTCAGCCAGTAGACACGGCCCCGGTCGGAGAAGCACAGGATCATGTCGTGCGTGTTGGCGATGAAGAGCTGGTCGACCCAGTCGTCTTCCTTGGTGCTGGCCGCCTGCTTGCCCCGGCCGCCCCGGCGCTGCGCCCGGTACTCGGACAGCGGCTGGCTCTTGATGTAGCCGGAGTTGGACAGCGTCACCACCATGTCCTGCGGGGTGATGAGGTCTTCCACGTCGATCTCGGCGGCATTGAGCTCGATCTGCGAGCGGCGCGGATCCTTCTCGGGGCCACCGAACTCGTCGACGATCGCGTGCAGCTCGTCACGGATGATGGCGGTGATCCGGGCCGGCCTGGCCAGGATGTCGAGCAGGTCGAGAATCTTCTCGACCACCTCGCGGTATTCGCTGACGATCTTTTCCTGCTCCAGTCCCGTCAGGCGCTGCAGGCGCATCTGCAGGATCTCGCCCGCCTGCACCTCCGACAGCTGGTAGCTGCCATCGGGCTGCAGCCCGGCCCCGGCCTCCACCGTCTCGGGGCGCAGGGCCGACGCATCGCCTGCGGCCCGCGCGACCATCTCGGCCGCGATCCCCGCCTGCCAGGTGCGCGCCAGCAGCCGCTCCTTGGCCACCGGCGGCGTCGGCGAGGTCTTGATGAGTTCGATCATCTCGTCGACGTTGTTGACCGCCACCGCCAGACCTTCCAGCAGGTGTCCCCGCTCGCGCGCCCGGCGCAGCTCGTAGACCGTGCGGCGTGTCACCACCTCGCGCCGGTGCGCCAGGAAGGCCTCCAGTACCTGCTTCAGGTTCAGCAGCCGCGGCTGGCCATCGACCAGCGCCACCATGTTGATGCCGAAGCTGTCCTGAAGCTGCGTGAGCTTGAACAGGTTGTTCAGCACCACCTCGGCGTTCTCGCCGCGCTTCAGTTCGATCACCACCCGCATGCCCTGCTTGTCGGACTCGTCGCGGATGTCGGAGATGC
>JAUNLD010000105.1 GCA_030532425.1 Lautropia sp.
AACCGGGTGTGGCCGACGAGGACATGGAAGAGATCGCGGCCGATGCCGACAGCTATCTGACCTAGACGCGGGGGGCAGGAATCGCCATGGCGACCATGGCCCCACCCAGCACCGTTTGTGCCGACGGCCCGCTGCCCGGCAGTGTCCCTGTCCGGGCAGTGCCCCTTCCTCAACACTTGAGTACCCCGCACGGACGCTCGCCGGCGCTGCGCTGCGCCGCGGTAAGCTGACAGGTAGCCCCGGCCAACCGGATGGAGGAGATGGCCCTGGTCGGCCAAGGGTTAAACTTTGTGATCTCCCGGGGGGTGAATGCATCCGGGCCGGCCCCAAAAAGCCGATCAGAGGCCGACAGGGACACGGATTATTCGTAGAATCCGGCATCGATACCCTTAACAAAGGAATGGGCACGAACGAGATGGTCAGAATCAAGAATGGCCTGGATGTCCCCATCACCGGTGCGCCGGTACAGCAGATCGACGATATCGGTCCTGTACGCAGCGTCGCCGTGATCGGTTTCGACTATCACGGCCTGAAGCCGACGATGGCAGTCCAGGAAGGAGACCTGGTCAAGAAGGGCCAGCCCCTCTTTTCCGACAAGAAGAATCCCGGCGTCCAGGTGACGGCACCGGCCGCAGGCCGCATCAGTGCCATTCATCGTGGCGAACGGCGTGTGCTGCAATCGGTGGTCATCGAGGTGGGCGACGAATCCGCTCCGGACAGCGAACTGCAGTTTGCCCGCCACGACGAGGCACGGCTCGAAGGGCTCGACGAGGCCGAGGTCCGCCAGAACCTGCAGCAGTCCGGCCTGTGGGTTGCCCTGCGCACCCGGCCGTTCAGCAAGGTGCCCGCCATCGACAGCACCCCGGCGCGCATCTTCGTCACCGCCATCGACACCCATCCGCTGTCGGCCGATCCGGCCCCGATCATCGAGGCGCATGCCCAGGACTTCCGCAATGGCCTGCGGGTGCTCGCCCGTCTGGCTCCGGTCGTGCTGTGCAAGGCGCCCGGCAAGCCACTGCCCGGGGAAGACGTGCAGGGCGTCAGCACCGAAAGCTTTGAAGGCCCGCATCCGGCGGGTCTGGCAGGCACCCACATCCATTTCATCTACCCGGTGGATGCCACGCGCACCGTCTGGACCATCAACTATCAGGACGTGATCGCCGTCGGCAAGCTCTTCACCACCGGCCGGCTCTGGACCGAGCGCATCGTGGCATTGGGCGGTCCGGTCGTCAGGCAGCCCCGCCTGCTGCGTGCCCGGCTGGGGGCAAGCCTTGACGAGCTGACCTCCGGCCAGCTGCAGGCGGGTGAGAACCGCATCGTCTCCGGTTCGCTGCTGGGGGGCCGCACCGCCCGTGGTGCCTGCGCCTTCCTGGGCCGCTACCATCTGCAGGTGAGCTGCCTGCGCGAGGGCACCGACCGACCGATGTTCCACTTCCTGCGGCCAGGCTTCGACAGGCACTCCGTCAGCCGAGCCTTCGTCTGGGGCCTGTTTGGCCGCAAGCCGCTGGCGATGAGCACCACCACCAACGGCAGCCCGCGGGCAATGGTGCCCACCGGCAACTACGAGGCGGTGATGCCCCTCGACATCCTGCCGACACAGCTGCTGCGTGCACTGATCATCGGCGACACCGAATCGGCGCAGCAGCTGGGCTGTCTGGAGCTTGACGAGGAAGATCTCGCGCTCTGTACCTACGCCTGTGCCGGCAAGTACGAGTATGGCCCGATTCTGCGGGACAACCTCACCCGCATCGAGAAGGAGGGCTGACCATGAGCCTGAGATCACTGCTTGACCGGATCGAGCCTCACGTCCATAAGGGCGGCAAGTTCGAACGCTTCTACCCCCTGTACGAAGCGGCCGACACCTTCCTGTACCGCCCCCCCCTGGTCACCCGCACCAGTGCCCACATCCGTGACAGCCTCGACCTGAAACGGATCATGATCCTGGTCTGGCTCTGTACCTTCCCGGCCATGTTCTTCGGCATGTGGAACGTCGGCTGGCAGGCCAATCAGGTCTTTGCCCAGCAGCCCGAACTGCTGGCGGCCCAGAGCGGCTGGCAGTTCGAGCTGGTACGGATGCTGGCCGGGTTCGATCCGAACAGCCTCTACGACAACTTCATCCAGGGCGCGGTCTATTTCCTGCCGATCTACGCCATCACCTTCGCGGTCGGCGGCTTCTGGGAGGTGCTCTTCGCCACCATCCGCCGCCACGAGGTCAACGAGGGCTTCTTCGTCACCTCGGTGCTGTTTGCGCTCACGCTGCCCCCCACCATCCCGCTCTGGCAGGTGGCGCTGGGCATCAGCTTCGGCGTCGTACTGGGCAAGGAAGTCTTCGGCGGAACCGGCAAGAACTTCATCAACCCGGCACTGGCTGGCCGCGCCTTCCTGTTCTTCGCCTATCCGGCCTCGCTGTCGGGCGACGCAGTCTGGCAGGTGGTCGATGGCCATGCCGGCGCCACCGCGCTCAGCCAGGCAGCCGCCAGCGGCGTCGACGCCCTGGTCGGCAACGGCCTGAGCTGGACCGACGCCTTCCTCGGCTTCATGCCCGGTTCTGTCGGCGAGACCAGCACGCTGGCGATCCTGATCGGTGGCGGTGCCCTGCTGCTGATGCGCATCGCCGCCTGGCGAATCGTCGCCGGCGTGATGCTCGGCATGATCGCCTTCAGCAGCCTGCTCAATGCCATCGGCTCCGACACCAACCCGCTGTTTGCCATGCCGTGGTATTGGCATCTGGTGCTGGGCGGTTACGCCTTCGGCATGATGTTCATGGCCACCGATCCGGTCTCGGCCTCGATGACGAACACCGGCAAGTGGGTCTTCGGCGCGCTGATCGGCGTGATGGTGGTGATGATCCGGGTCATCAACCCGGCCTTCCCGGAAGGCATGATGCTCGCCATCCTGTTCGGCAACCTGTTTGCCCCGTTGATCGATTATTTCGTGGTTCAGTCAAACATCAAGCGGAGGGCTGCACGTCGTGTCTAAACAGCAAGAATCCATCGGCCGGACGCTGCTGGTGGCGTTGCTGGTCTGCCTGGTCTGCTCGGTGTTCGTCGCCGGCGCAGCCGTCAGCCTCAAGCCCACCCAGCTGGTCAACCGTCAGCTCGACAAACAGCGCAACATCCTGATGATCGCCGGCCTGGCCGACGAGAATGCCTCGGCCAGCGACGTGCAGCGCATCTTTGCCGAACGGATCAAGCCGAAGGTCGTCGACCTGAAGGACGGCCGCTTCAGCGACGCCCAAGACCCTGCCACCTTCGACCCGCTGCTGGCCGCCAAGGATCCGGCGCAGTCGGCTGCCCTGCCTGCCGACCAGGACATCGCCGCCATCCGCCGGCGTGAGCACCAGTCGGTCGTCTACATGGTCGAAGGCCAGGATGGACAGCTCGAAACCATCATCCTGCCGGTGCGCGGCTATGGCCTGTGGTCGACCCTGCACGGTTTCATCGCGCTCAAGAACGACTACCGTACCGTCGTGGGCTTTGGCTTCTACCAGCATGCCGAGACCCCCGGTCTGGGTGGCGAGGTCGACAACCCGCGCTGGAAGGCGCTGTGGCCCGGCAAGCAGGTCTATGACGAAGGCGGCAAACCGGCAATCTCGATCATCAAGGGCAATGTCGATCCCGGCAGCCCCAGCGCCGTCCACCAGGTCGATGGTCTGGCCGGTGCCACGCTGACCAGCAAGGGCGTCGACAACCTGCTGAAATTCTGGCTGGGGCCGCAGGGCTTCGGACCGTTCCTGGCTCACCTGCGTGCAGGAGTGAACTGACATGGCAAAACCCACCATCAAGGAAGTCCTGTTCGACCCGGTCTTCAAGAACAACCCGATCGGGCTCCAGATTCTCGGCATCTGCTCGGCGCTTGCCGTCACCTCCAATCTCAACACCGCGCTGGTGATGTCAGTGGCGCTGACACTGGTGACGGCCTTCTCCAACCTGTTCATCTCCGTCATCCGGGCCCAGATCCCATCCTCGATCCGCATGATCGTGCAGATGGTCATCATCGCCTCGCTGGTGATCGTGGTCGACCAGACGCTGAAGGCCTTCGCCTACTCGCTGTCGAAGCAGCTCTCGGTCTTCGTCGGCCTGATCATCACCAACTGCATCGTCATGGGCCGGGCCGAAGCCTTTGCGATGCAGAATCCGCCGCTGCTCTCCTTCATGGACGGTGTCGGCAACGGACTGGGCTACAGTGCGATGCTGCTGATCCTCGGCTTCATCCGTGAGCTGTTCGGCGCCGGCAAGCTGTTCGGCCACACCATCCTGCCAGTGGTCAACGACGGCGGCTGGTACGTGCCCAACGGCCTGCTGCTGCTGCCGCCCTCGGCCTTCTTCCTGATCGGCCTGATCATCTGGGCCTTGCGCACCTGGAAAACCGACCAGCACGAGGCACCGGCATTCCGGATGGCCCCGCACGTGCTCGAGAAGGAGGAATACTGAGATGGAACATTACCTGAGCCTGTTCTTTCGGGCCGTGTTCGTCGAGAACATGGCGCTGGCCTTCTTCCTGGGGATGTGTACCTTCATCGCGATCTCCAAGAAGGTGCAGACCGCCATCGGCCTGGGCATTGCCGTGATCGTGGTGCAGGCCATCACCGTGCCGGCCAACAACCTGATCTACACCTGGCTGCTGAAGGATGGTGCACTCGCCTGGGCCGGCCTGCCCGAGGTCGACCTGAGCTTCCTCGGGTTGCTGAGCTACATCGGCGTGATCGCCGCCATCGTGCAGATCCTCGAGATGCTGCTCGACAAGTACGTGCCCAGCCTCTACAACGCACTGGGCGTGTTCCTGCCGCTGATCACCGTCAACTGCGCCATCATGGGCGGCACGCTGTTCATGGTCGAGCGGGACTACAACCTGACCGAAAGTGCCGTCTATGGCGTCGGCTCGGGCCTGTCATGGGCCCTGGCCATCGTCGCCCTGGCCGGCATCCGCGAGAAGCTCAAGTACAGTGATGTGCCGGCCGGCTTACAGGGTCTGGGCATCACCTTCATCACCATCGGCCTGATGGCGTTGGGCTTCATGTCGTTCTCGGGCGTTCAGCTCTAAGGAGGTGTGATGATCAATACCGAAATCCTGCTGGGCGTCGGCATGTTCACCGCGATCGTGCTTGCGCTCGTGATGATCATCCTGTTTGCCCGCTCCAGGCTGGTCTCCAGTGGTGATGTCACCATCGAGATCAACAACGAGCGCTCGATCACCGTGCCCGCCGGCGGCAAGCTGCTGCAGACGCTGGCGGCCCAGAACATCTTCCTGTCGTCCGCCTGCGGCGGTGGCGGCACCTGCGCCCAGTGCAAGTGCATCGTCGAATCGGGAGGCGGCGAAATGCTGCCCACCGAAGAATCGCACTTCACCCGCCGCGACGCCGCCGCAGGCTGGCGCCTCTCCTGCCAGACCCCGGTCAAGCAGGACATGAAGATCGAGGTGCCCGAAGAAGTCTTCGGCGTGAAGAAGTGGGAGTGCACGGTCGAATCCAACGACAACGTGGCCACCTTCATCAAGGAGCTGACGCTGC
>JAUNLD010000106.1 GCA_030532425.1 Lautropia sp.
CAGCTCCAGGCCTTCTTCCCGGAAGGCGTCAGCTGGGCCATCCCCTATGACACCTCGGGCTTCGTGAAGCTGTCGATCGAACAGGTCGTCAAGACGCTGCTGGAAGCCATGCTGCTGGTGTTCATCGTGATGTTCCTGTTCCTGCAGAACATCCGCTACACCCTGATTCCGACCATCGTCGTGCCCGTGACGCTGCTGGCCACCTTCGCCGTGCTGCTGGCGCTGGGCATGTCGATCAACGTGCTGGCGATGTTCGGCATGGTGCTGGTGATCGGCATCGTGGTGGACGATGCCATCATCGTGGTCGAGAACGTCGAGCGGATCATGAGCGAGGAAGGGCTGCCGCCGTTGCAGGCCACGATCAAGGCCATGCACCAGATCTCGGGCGCCATCATCGGCGTGACCGTGGTGCTGGTGTCGGTGTTCGTGCCGCTCGCCTTCTTCGGCGGCTCGGTCGGCAACATCTACCGCCAGTTCTCGGTGGTGATGGTCACCTCGATCGCCTTCTCGGCCTTCATGGCCCTGTCCCTCACCCCGGCCCTGTGCGCCACCTTCCTGAAACCGGTCGAAGCCGGCCACCACCACGAGAAGCGCGGCTTCTTCGGCTGGTTCAATCGCAGCTTCTCGGCCAGTGCGAAGCGCTATGAGCGCAGCATGGCCAGCATCGTCCGCCGGAGCGGCCGCTACATGGTGCTCTACCTGGCCATCGGTGCCGCCGCCGCCTTCTTCTTCAACCGGCTGCCCACGGGCTTCCTGCCCTCCGAGGACCAGGGCTATGTGGTCGTGAACGTGCAGCTGCCGGCCGGCGCCTCGCAGGAGCGCACCCGCGAGGTGATGAAGCAGATCGAGGCCTACATGGGCCAGCAGCCCGAGGTGGAGAACATGGTCGGCGTGCTGGGCTTCAGCTTCAGCGGCAACGGCCAGAACGCCGGGATCATGTTCGTGACGCTCAAGGACTGGAAGGAACGCGCTGGCGCCGATCACTCGGCCGATGCGCTGGCCGCTCGCGCACAGATGGCGCTGGCGGGCATCCGTGACGCCTTCATCTACCCGCTGAGCCCGCCGGCCATTCCCGAGCTGGGCAACTCGACCGGTGTGAGCTTCCGGTTGCAGGATCGGAGTAGCAAGGGCCATGACGCCCTGCTCAACGCCCGCAACATGATGCTGGGCATGGCCATGAAGAGCCCGGTGCTGACCGGCGTCCGCCCGGACGGTCTGGAAGACGCGCCCCAGGTGCAGCTGGAGATCGACCGGAACAAGGCCAATGCGCTGGGCGTGAACTTCTCGGCCATCAACGCCATGCTGTCGACCTCGCTCGGCTCGGCCTATGTCAACGACTTCCCGAACGAGGGCCGTCTGCAGCGGGTGATGGTGCAGGCTGATGCACCGGCACGGATGCAGCCCGAGGATCTGCTGAAACTCAGCGTCATCAACGCCTCCGGCGAGGCCGTGCCCTTCTCGGCCTTCGCCAGCACGCGCTGGGTCACGGGCCCGATGCAGACCGTGCGCTACAACGGCTACCCGTCGATGAAGATCGAGGCCTCGCCAGCGCCCGGCTACAGTACCGGTCAGGCCATGGCCGAGATGGAGAAGCTGGCGAGCCAGCTGCCCCCGGGCTTCGGCTTCGAGTGGACCGGCACCTCCTACGAGGAACGGGCCTCGGGCGACCAGATGGTCGTGCTGTTCGCCTTCTCGCTCTTGGCCATCTTCCTGTGTCTGGCCGCCCTCTACGAGAGCTGGACCGTGCCCTTCGCCGTCATCCTGGTCGTGCCGCTGGGCCTGCTCGGCGTGATCCTCGCCTCGATGTGGGGTGGACAGCTCAATGACGTCTACTTCAAGATCGGCATGATCACGATCATCGGCCTGTCGGCCAAGAACGCGATCCTGATCATCGAGTTTGCCAAGGATCTGTACGACAAGCAGGGCATGTCGGTGGTGAAGGCGGCCCTGCAGGCGGCGCACCTGCGTTTCCGTCCGATCCTGATGACCTCGCTGGCCTTCACGCTGGGCGTCGTGCCGCTGGCCCTTGCCACCGGCGCCAGCTCGGCCAGCCAGCGCGCCATCGGCATCGGCGTGGCCGGCGGCATGATCAGCGGCACGGTCCTCGCGCTGATGTTCGTGCCCCTCTTCTTCGTCGTCGTGCTGAGCCTCTTCAAGCGCAAGCGCCCGACCCACCTGACCCACGCAGCCGAGGAGAGTAACTGATCATGGCCATCCCCTACCTGCCGACATCGTCCCCGGGCCCTGCCCCCCTGCTTCGCCTGGGGGCCCTGGCCAGCGCGCTGGCCCTGGCCGGTTGCGTCTCGCTGGCCCCCGTCCACCAGACGCCCAGCGCGCCGGTGGACGCGCAGTTCGCCCACGGCAACACGGGCATCGGCTCGGCCATGCCGGCCGCCGCCGACATCCCGTGGAAACAGTTCTTCGTCGATCCGCGCCTGCAACAGCTGATTCAGGTCGCCCTCGACAACAACCGGGATCTGCGGATCGCCTCGCTGAACATCGAGAAGGCCCAGGCCGCCTACCGCATCCAGCGGGCCGATCGCGTGCCGAACGTCGGGCTGATGGGCAGCGGCGAGCGCGCCCCCAGCCCGGCCACGGGCGAGCAGGCCAGCACCTACACGGTGGGGCTGGGCATCACCGGCTTCGAGATCGACTTCTTCGGCCGGGTGAAGAACCTGAGCGATGCCGCCCTGTCGGCCTATCTGGCCACCGAGGAAGCCCGACGCACGGCCCAGATATCCCTCGTGGCCGCCGTGGCCAACGCCTATCTGAGCCTGCAGGCGCTGGACGAACAGCTGGCGCTCACCCGCCAGACGCTCTCGACCCGTGAGGAGTCGCAGAAGCTCACGCAGCTCCAGTACAGGAACGGCACCGCTTCGGCCCTCGATGCCTCACAGGC
Source organism: Lautropia sp. (assembly GCA_030532425.1). Lineage (GTDB taxonomy): Bacteria > Pseudomonadota > Gammaproteobacteria > Burkholderiales > Burkholderiaceae_E > Lautropia. Next base: position 2,900 of record JAUNLD010000106.1, read on the forward strand.
CGACTCGCTGGTCTACGCAGGCCGTGCCACGCTGGCGGCACTCACCCGCCAGCGCGCCGCTGCCCACAACGCACTGGTGCTGCTGCTGGGCCAGCCGATGCCCCCCGAGGACACGGATGCCTCCCGCCAGCCCGGACAGACGCCGGCATCGGAGGTGATCGCCCTGACCGAGCTGCCGGCCGGCCTGCCCTCGGAGACGCTGATCCGGCGGCCCGACATCCAGCAGGCCGAGCATCAGCTGCGGGCCGCCAATGCCAACATCGGTGCTGCACGGGCAGCCTTCTTCCCGCGCATCACGCTGACCGGCACGGCCGGCGTGGGCAGCACGGAGCTGAGCCGGCTCTTCGATCACGGCACCTTCGCCTGGACGCTCTCGCCCCAGCTGGTGCTGCCGATCTTCGATGGCGGCCGCAACCGTGCCAACCTGCGCGTGGCCGAGGCCGAACGGAAGATCGCCATCGCCAGTTACGAGAAGGCCATCCAGACCGCCTTCCAGGAAGTCTCGGATGGGCTGGCCAATCGCCAGGGGCTGCTGGACCAGCTGGCGGCCCAGCAGGAACTGGTGCGCGTCGAGAAGGAGCGCCTCGACATGGCCAACCTGCGCTACAGGAACGGTGTGTCGAGCTACTTCGACGTGCTCGACGCCCAGCGTTCTTCCTTTGCCGCCCAGCAGGAGCTGATCTCGGTGCGCCTGTCGCAGCGTCAGAACCTCGTCGAGCTGTACAAGGTGCTCGGCGGCGGCTGGCAGTAGGCGCTGGCGCCTGGGCCGGCGTGGCAGGGAGATGCCTCGTCACAACCTGACGCCAAAGGGTTTCCCGCCCCATGAAAAACCGGGGGGATGGTGCCGCCGACAAGCCACCATCCCCCCTCGTTCGCAACGCTGCAGCAGGAGGCGCCCACGCCCCCTGCGTTTCCCCGACAGCCCCCGAGCGGGAAGCCCGCCCGGGGCTGCGCGATGCACCATCAGGCCGGTACACCACGAGCGCAACGCTTACTTCTTGCGGGCGTTCTTCATCGAGTCCATCGCCACGGCCAGCACGATGATCGCGCCCTTGATGATGTACTGCCAGTAGGGGTTCACGCCAATATAGCTGAGACCATAGTTCAGCAGCTGGAAGATGATGACACCCATGACCACGCCGGCCACGGTGCCCACCCCGCCGCTGAAGGACACGCCACCGATCACGCAGGCTGCGATCGCGTCCATCTCGTACATGAAGCCCAGGTTGTTGGTGGCCGAGCCGATGCGGCCGGCTTCGAGCATGCCGCCGAAGGCGTAGAAGATGCCCGACAGCACGTAGACACCAATCAGGTTCAGCGTGACGTTGACGCCCGAAACAGCCGCGGCCTCGGGGTTGCCGCCGATGGCAAACAGGTTCTTGCCGAAGCGGGTCTTGTTCCAGAGCACCCAGGTGAAGACGATGGCGATGAGTGCATAGATGGTGATGTAGCTGAGCCGGAACTTGGCATCACCGATGGGGATGGAGAAATAACCCTGGGTGAAGCTGCGGAAAGCGCTGTCGAAGCCCGCGACCGGCGCCGAACCGACGGCATCGTAGTAAAGCGAGTTGATCCCGTAGGCAATCAGCATCGTGCCCAGCGTGGCGATGAAGGGCGTCACGTTCAGCACGGCAACGATCAGACCGTTGATGAGCCCGATGACCGCACCGATGGCGCAGACCAGCAGGATCACCAGCGGGATCGGCATCACCCCCATCTCGGGGAAGACCTTGTTGACGTTGTCGACGGCCTGCAGCATGGTGGCCGCCACCACCGCAGCCAGACCCACCTGGCGACCCACCGACAGATCGGTACCTCGGGTGACGATGACACCTGCCACACCCAGCGCGATGATCATCCGCACCGAGGACTGCGTGAGGATGTTGGACAGGTTGGTGATGGACAGGAAGCTGCTGTCCTCGAATATGATCACGGCGAGCAGGATCACCAACACGAAATACAGCGCGTATTCCTTGAAGATATCCCCGGCCTGCTGCAGGGGTGTACGTGCGAAACTCACGGTAAAAGTCCTTATATCAGAGATGTTTTGCGGCCAGCGACAGGATCTCCTCCTGGCTGGTTTCCCGTGCATTGACGATGCCGGCAACGCGGCCGTTGCTCATCACCAGGATACGGTCACTGACCCCGAGCAGCTCGGGCATTTCGGAAGAGATCATGATGATGCTCTTGCCCTGGACGGCCAGATCGTTGATGAGCTGATAGATCTCGAACTTGGCCCCCACGTCGATGCCCCGCGTCGGTTCATCGAGCATCAGGATCTCGGGCCGGGTCAGCAGCCAGCGGCCGATCACCACCTTCTGCTGGTTGCCACCCGACAGTGAGCCGATCGTCGTGCGCTGGCTGGGCGTCTTGACGTTCATCGACTTGACGACCCAGTCGGTGTCGCCGCGCATGCTGCCACTGTGCAGCAGGCCGTGGCGCTCGTAGTGCGGCATGTTCGCGATCAGCGCGTTGAAGTCCACCCCCAGGCCAGCAAAGATGCCGGTGGCACGCCGTTCTTCGGTCACCAGCGCAAAGCCGTTGCGGATCGCCTTCAGGCTGCTCGTGTTGCGCACGGGCTTGCCGT
>JAUNLD010000025.1 GCA_030532425.1 Lautropia sp.
TTCCAGCCGATCAGGCTTTCCTCGATCAGCAGCTCGTTGGTGGGCGACAGCTCGAGCCCCTGCTTGCAGATGGTCTCGAACTCTTCGGCGTTGTAGGCGATGCCGCCGCCGCTGCCGCCCAGCGTGAAGCTGGGCCGGATGATGACCGGGAAACCGATGTCCTTCTGCGCAGCCCAGGCCTCGTCCATCGAATGGGCAATGGCCGAACGGGCCGAGCCCAGGCCGATCGATTCCATGGCCTGCTTGAACTTCTGGCGGTCTTCGGCCTTCTCGATCGCAGCCGGCCGCGCGCCGATCAGTTCGACACCAAACTTATCGAGCACGCCATGGCGGTGCAGGTCGAGGGCGCAATTGAGCGCAGTCTGCCCGCCCATCGTCGGCAGGATCGCGCTGGGGCGTTCCTTTTCGATGATGCGTTCCAGCACCTGCCAGGTGATCGGCTCGATGTAGGTGACGTCGGCCATGTCGGGATCGGTCATGATCGTGGCCGGATTGCTGTTGACCAGGATGACCTTGTAGCCCTCCTGACGCAATGCCTTGCAGGCCTGCGCGCCGGAATAGTCGAATTCGCAGGCCTGGCCGATGACGATCGGGCCGGCGCCGATGATGAGGATGCTGTCGAGGTCGGTACGCTTGGGCATGGGATCAGGAGTTCCGGTTGGCGGCCATCAGGTCGGCAAAGCGTTTGAACAGGGGAACGATGTCGTGCGGGCCGGGGCTGGCCTCGGGGTGGCCCTGGAAGCTGAAGGCTGGTGCATCGTCGAGTGCGATGCCCTGCAGCGACCCATCGAACAGCGAGACATGGGTGACGCGCACGTTGGCCGGCAGGCTGTCGGCATCGACCGCAAAACCGTGGTTCTGGCTGGTGATGTGGACCTGACCGGTCTCGAGATCCTTGACCGGATGGTTGGCGCCGTGGTGGCCAAACTTCATCTTGGCGGTACGCCCGCCCACGGCCAGGCCAAGCAGCTGGTGCCCCAGGCAGATACCGAAGAGCGGTATCTTCCGGTCGAGAAAGACGCGCGCCGCCTCGATGGCGTAGGTGCAGGGCTCCGGGTCGCCCGGGCCATTGGAGAGGAAGATGCCGTCGGGATTCATCGCCAGCACGTCGACGGCCGGCGTGGTGGCGGGGACCACGGTGACATCGCAGCCCTGGTCGGCCAGCAGGCGCAGGATGTTGCGCTTGACGCCGAAATCATAGGCCACCACCTTGTGGCGACCCGCCCCGCCGTGCGGACGCGCCGGGTGGCCGTCGGCCAGGGTCCAGCTGCCCTCCGTCCAGGCATGGGGTGATTCGACGCTGACGAGCTGCGCCAGATCCAGCCCGGCCAGCCCCGGAAACTGCCGGGCCTCGCGGACGGCGGCCTCGACATCCGGCTCGGCATCGAGCTGGCTGGCCGCGACGATGCAGCCGCTTTGGGCCCCCTTTTCACGCAGCAGGCGGGTCAGCTTGCGGGTATCGATGCCGCAGATGGCCGGCACGCCCGCCTGCTGGAGGAAGTCGGGCAGGCTGCCCCGGGCACGCCAGCTGGAGACCATGGCCGGCAACGCCCGCACGACCAGACCGGCCACCTGGATGCGGCCGGATTCCATGTCGTCGGGATTGATGCCGGTGTTGCCGATCTGCGGGTAGGTGAGCGTGACGATCTGCCGGGCGTAGCTGGGATCGGAAAGGATTTCCTGATAACCCGTCATCGCGGTGTTGAAGACCACCTCGCCGGCCGACAGGCCCGCTGCCCCGAACGAATGGCCATGAAATACAGTGCCGTCGGCAAGCACCAGGGCAGCGCGCGGCAGCTTCGGAGCAAATGGATTGGGCATGATCGGCTCGGAAGTTAAACTGCCCGATTATGCCATAAGGGAATCCCCCGACCGGCCCGCGGGCTGCCGCCGCCGCGGTGGCCACGAGACCACATCCGCGCACCGCCCGCACGGGTCTGATCGGCCGGCCACGATGCCGCGTCCCTGCGCCACCCTTCCCTTGTTGCGGCAAGGATGGCAGACTGATGCCCAGACTTCTGGACCTGACGGCAGGCGCATCGGGCGCGGCGGGTCTACATGGTTTGGCAGGTTGCCGCATATGTACCTCTTTCGTTTGATGCCCTGGATCGACTGGCTGGCGCTGGGCTGCTTTCTGTGTGTGTGGTGGGGCTACATCGGCCTGACCAATCGTGGCAAGCTGCACCAGCGCTCGCTGCTGGCCGCCACCAACCGCTATCGCCTCTACTGGATGAAGCAGGCGACGATGCGCGACCCGCGCATGCTCGATGGCGTCATCAACCAGACACTCTCCAGCACACCCGCCTTCTTCAGCTCCACCACCATCATCGTCATCGGGGGCCTGTTCGCCCTGCTGGGCACCACCGACAAGGCGGTGGAAGTGGTCCGCGAACTGCCCTTTGCCCGTACCACGCCGCTGCTGGTGTTCGAGCTGAAGGTGCTGCTGCTGATCGCCATCTTCACCTATGCCTTTTTCCGCTTTTCGTGGTCGATGCGGCAATACACCTTCGTGGCACTGGCCATCGGCGGCATGCCGCCTCCCGAGGAGTTTCAGGACGGACGTTTCGACGCCAATGCCTATGCCAGCCGTGCCGCCCGGCTGGTGGGCAAGGCGGCCCAGGCCTTCAATGATGGCTTGCGCTCGTACTACTTTGCCTTTGCCGCCCTGGCCTGGTTCTTTTCGCCGTGGGCGATGATGGTGGCTTCGGCGGTGGTGGTGCTGGTGCTGTACCGGCGCGAATACCACTCGGACGTGCTGACGATCCTGGCGGACTGAGGCGGACGCGGGCGGCCTGCCGCTGGCCGGACTTGCCTGGCCGCATGCTTCTGTCCGGAGGCTTCTGCCCGGATTCAACCGGTCCGGATGCTTCTGCCCGGACAGGTCTGGCCGGATTCAACCGGCCTGCTTCGCCTGCGCGGATGCGGCGATCAGGCGCTCGACCAGTGGCGGCACCCCTTCGGCCGCCGTCGCGGCAATCACCTCGACACCGGCCACGGCCGGCGGACGCGGATCGACCAGGTGGCATCCGGCATGCGGGGGCGCATATTGCAGCAGCCCGGCGGCCGGATAGACCTTCATCGACGTGCCGATCACCAGCACCCGATCTGCCTGCGATACCCATTCTGCCGCCTGGCCGATCAGGGGCACGCTCTCACCGAACCAGACGATGTGCGGGCGCATCGGATGCCCCGCCGGATCACGGTGGTCGAGCGTCTGGTCCTCATGCCAGTCGATCACGTAGTCGTCGTCGACGCTGCTGCGCAGCTTGTTCAGCTGACCATGCAGGTGCAGCACCTGCTGGCTGCCGGCACGCTCGTGCAGGTCGTCGACGTTCTGGGTGATGATGCGCACCTCGTAATGCCCGGCCAGTTTCACCAGCGCGTGGTGGGCGGCATTGGGCTGCGCGGCCCGTGCCTGGCGGCGGCGGGCATTGTAGAAATCGAGCACGAGCTGCGGGTGGCGGGCAAAGGCCTCGGGGGTGGCAACCTCCTCCACCCGGTGCCCTTCCCAGAGCCCGTCGCTGTCACGGAAGGTCTTCAGCCCACTGTCGGCGCTGATGCCGGCGCCCGTGAGGACGACGATGCGTTGCCTGGCGTTCATCGGTGCATCTCCTGTGCAGGGGGAAACCCCGATTGTGCAGGACATGCAGGCACCCGAACAGCCTGCACACGGCGTACAGGGCGCTGCGGCTGGCGTGCCGGATTCATGTCCGGGCGGCAGGACGGCATCGGACAGACGCAGCGCCGCCCCGGACACACGCCCGCGGCGCGGGAACATCACTCCATCCATGAACATGGCCCCGGGGGCAGGATGCCACCGGGGCCATGGAATCAGCCTGCCATCAACCGGCTGCGGGTGGCGACATCAGCCGATGCCGCCACCCGCCAGGGGCCGGATCAGTTGGCATCGACCAGCAGGTTGTTGGCCTTGAGCGCGGCCAGCCAGGTGTCGGCCAGACGCTTTTCACCCGCATCGTTCGGGTGGAAGTCGTCACGCAGCTCGGTGGCCGGGAAGGTCGAGTGATCGACCACGATGACCTTCGACTTGGCCGTCGACAGCGGTGCGATCTTGGCATCGATCTCGGCATTGTAGGTGGCCACCAGCGGGCTGACGGCACCATTCTTGCGGAAAGGAATGACCTTGGCCACGAGGATCGAGATGTCGTCATTGGCGGCACGCAGGCTGGCGATCATCGTCTGAAGATCTTCGATGGCCTTGGCCACACCGGCCTGATCCTGGGTGTTGAGGTTGTTGGTACCGATGTGGATCACGGCCACATCCGGCTCACGGCGCTGGGCGTCGGAATCCATCTGGGCCAGGGCCGGCACCAGGACGGTGTTGACCTGACCGACACAGGCCCCCCAGTACCCCTGGTGGTCGGTGTCGAACTCGGGCAGCTTGTACGAGCCGGTATCGACCGACGAGGTGTTGTCGGCGCAGAAGTTCTTGTCTTCCAGCGAGGTGCCCTTGCGGGTACCGACGAAGTCGACCATCGGCAGGCTGGCATCACTGACGATGCTGTTCCACAGGTTGCGGCGGAAGCTGTCCTGCTGCTGGCCGGCCCGGGCGTCGTTGCCCTGGGTGATCGAATCGCCGATGAAGAGGATGTTGACGACGTCGTCGTCATCACGCACGTTCTGGCTGTTGGCCAGCGGTGCACGGCCACCGGCCAGCGCCACGCCCAGCTCGTCGGCCTGGGCATCGCTGCCCGAATGGAAGTTGGACGAGGTGAAGCTGTTGGTGGCCAGCGTCAGGCGGCCGGTACCCAGGTCGGTAAGCGTATTGATGGCCGGGTAGAAGCTGGCGTCGCCAGTGGTGTTGAAGTAGTTGATCGCGCTCCAGGCAGCGGGCGCCCAGACGGCACCGGTGTTGACCAGATACTTGGCGCTGGCACGGTCATCGGCACCATCCGTCACCAGGCGCGACTGGACGGTGGTGAAGACGGCCTCGACCTTGGTCGGGTCGATCAGGGTCTGGGTGAAAGGGGCCTCGGGCCAGAAGCGCAGGAAGCGGCCGGCCACGGGCTTGAACGAGACGCCGCCATCATCTTCGGCCTTCAGGCAGTTGTTGTCGATGGTGCATTCCTGACGGGCGCCGCTGTAACCGGCACCATAGGTTGCGCCCTTGAGCTTGCCGCTGAACTGCACACGGCTCCACTTGCCGGCGCTGCGGACATAGGTTTCAAAGTTGCGCAGATGCACGCGGGTGGAGGTGGCGGCGTTGGTGCTGGCGGTGAAGACCTGGCCAAAGCCGCCCAGTGCCCGGGCCGTGGCCGGCGGGGTGGTGGCGGCCGTCTGCAACTTGGGACCATTGGCGTACTCGGCCGGCACCTCGGCCGACGCGGCCTCGTGGGTGCCCGTCATCGCGGCCTTGACGATGGCCACGGAGTTGGCCGTGCCGGCATTGCCCGTGTTGCCGGTATTGCCGCCGGTGTTGCCACCCGCATTGCCGGTGTTGCCGGTGTTGTTGTCGGAGCTGCCACCACCGCCGCCACAGGCCACAAGCATCAGCGAGGCAGCCACCAGGCTGGCGATGGGCGTCAAGCGAAAATTCTTCATGGGATCTTATTCAAGACAATGTTGAACAGAAGCCCCGAAAACACACAGGGCTAACCAGAGAAGGCAAGTGTAGCAGCGCCTCAGCAAGCCATTATTTCAATTGCATACGCAATCACGTAACAAACTAACAGCTTGTCATTAACGATAGTTGACAAATCTTGTCCGTCAGCTGTTTAAAAACCCGAAGGGTTTCGGCAACGGCCCTGCCCGCAACAGAGGCCGAAGATCGCAGCAATCTTTTACAGCCGGTCTTCGATCGCGGACACGCCCAGCCACGGGGGGCGCCGCATCCCCAGCCGGGGGAAGGTCCAGGGGTGGTGTCCGGCTCATCCCCAGCCGGGGGAATGGCCACGGGAGGTATCCGGCGGGTCTCCGGCCGGGTGAATGAACGGATGGCCCCCTTCGGCTAGATGTCGCGGCGGTCGCGCAGCGCCTGGGCCACGGTGGCGGCATCGACGTATTCCAGCTCGCCGCCCAGGGGCACGCCCCGGGCAGGCCGGCTCACCTTCAGGCCACGGGCGGTGAGCACCTCGCTGAGGTAGTGGGCGGTGGCCTCGCCTTCCTGGGTGAAGTTGGTGGCCAGCACCACCTCGGTGACGACGCCATCACAGGCGCGCGCCAGCAGGCGCTCGAATTGCAGGTCGGTGGGGCCGATGCCATCCAGGGGAGACAGCCGCCCCATCAGCACGAAATAGAGGCCGTGGTAGGCCCGTGTCTGCTCGATGACGAGCAGATCCGCCGGATTCTCGACGACGCAGAGCTGGGTGGCATCGCGTTCGTCCGAGGCGCAGATGTCGCAGAGATCCTGCTCGGTGAGGGTATTGCAGCGGCTGCACTGGCGCACCCGCGTCAGCGCGTTCTGCAGGCCAGCCGCCAGACGTGCTGCCGCGTCACGGTCCTTCTGCAGCAGATGGAAGGCCAGACGGCGGGCCGAGCGCGGCCCCACCCCCGGCAGACCACGCAGGGCCAGCACCAGCTCTTCCAGCGCGGCCGCGGTTCTTACGGGCAGCATCGGCCCGGTGTGCCCTGGCACACCCCTTCAGCCCGCGCCAGCCGGTGGCGGATCATTCCTGCTGCGGCGTGCACGTCCGTGCCCCTGTTCAGAACGGCAGCTTGAAACCGGGAGGCAGCGGCAGACCGGCGGTGACGGCCGACATCTTCTCCTGGGCGGTGGCTTCGGCCCGGCGCAGCGCATCGTTGACCGCCGCTGCCACCAGATCTTCGAGCATGTCCTTGTCATCTGCCAGCAGGCTGGGGTCGATGCTGATGCGGCGCACGTCGTTGCGGCAGGTCATCACTACCTTGACCAGACCGGCACCGGACTGGCCCTCGACCTCGATGCCCCCCAGGGCTTCCTGGGTCTTCTTCATGTTGTCCTGCATCTGCTGGGCCTGTTTCATCAGGCCAGCCAACTGGTTCTTCATCATGGTTTTTCTTCTCCATCGACGGGTTTGATCGAATCCGGCAGTATGGTGGCACCGAACTCGGCAATCAATGTCTTCACGAGGGGATCGTCCTGAATGGCCCGCACACTGTCGGCCTGGCGCTGCGCCTGGCGCGCCATCGCCCGCGCCACCGCCGTCTGCGTGCCGACCGGACCGACGCTCACCTGCAACACCACCGGCCGCCCCAATGCCTCGGCCAGCATGCCCTGGGCGCGCTCGACCAGCCCGGGTTCGGCCAGCATCTTCACGGCCACCTGCACGACGAAGCGGTCATCATGCAGCTCGCGCAGCTCACTGTTGATGAACAGCTGGCGCAACGTGGAGGTGGCTGGCAGGCGTGCGGCCAGTGCCGGCCAATCACCATCGAAACCGGCCACCCGGCCGGCAAAGCGGGCCGTGGCATCGGCCTGTGCCTCTGCCTGTGCCGCGGCATCATCGGCCGCCCCCTCGCGGCGCCCGTCCGCTTCCGCGTCGTCAGCCACAGCCGCTGCCGCGCCCGGCCCGACAGGCTGGGGCCGTGGCCGATGCGCCGGCGGATCCGTCCCGTGATCCGCCGGCGCGGCAGGGGTGTGGGCCGGTCGCGCCTGCGCCTGAACCGGAGGCTGAGGCCGGGCCTGAGACGGGGGACCCGGAACAGGCGCCGCCGGTGCCTGTGCAGGCTCGGGGTCGGCAGACGGCGGACTGGCCGGCTGGCGTGCCCCCGTCCGTGGCGGCATCGCACCGCGGGCGGCCCCGGCATCGACTGCACGGCCCGGTGCACCTGCCGGCTCCCGCCCGGCACGACCCGCCCCGGCCTCGCGCCGCCCTCCTCCGTTCGTGCCGAGCCGCGCCGCCATCGCCATCATCGTGGCACGCGCGTCGGCCAGACGATCCGGGCCGGGGGCCGCCTGAGCGTCCCCGACCGGTCTGTTTCCTCCCGCAGGCGCGGCCACCGGCGCCAGCGCCAGGCTGTCGGTACGGAAGGCCAGCATCCGCAGCAGGCTCATCACGAAACCGGTCTGGGCATCAGGTGCCAGGGGCAGGTCTCGCACGCCATGGATGGCCACCTGATACCAGAGCTGCACTTCGGCGGGGTCGACCCGGGCCGCCAGCGGGTGGGCCTCGCCCTGCCCCACCTGCGCCAGCGCCACCTGCTGCAATTCGGCCGCCATGCTCAGCAGCACCTGATCGAGCGCCACGTTGCGGGCCGCGAGCCCGTCGGCGAACTGCACCACGGCAGCCGCATCCCCCTCGGCCAGCAGCGCCAGCAGCTGCGGCGCCAGATCGGCATCGACGGTACCGAGCATCTCCTGCACGGTCTGCTGGCGCACCTCACCGGCACCCAGTGCGATCGCCTGATCGAGCAGCGACAGGCCATCGCGCATGCTACCTCCCGCGGCCTTGCCGATCAGCGCCAGGCCGCCTGCCTCGAAGGGAATGGATTCGGCCTGCAGGACGTGGGCCAGGTGGCCAGCCACCTGCTGCGGGCTGACGTTGCGCAGACCAAACTGCATGCAGCGCGACAGCACCGTGACCGGCACCTTCTGTGGGTCGGTGGTGGCCAGCACGAAGATGACGTGCGGCGGCGGCTCTTCCAGCGTCTTCAGCATCGCGTTGAAGGCGTGGGTGGACAGCATGTGGACCTCGTCGATGACGAAGACCTTGTAGCGGCCGACGGTGGGCAGGTAGGCCGCGTTTTCCAGCACCACCGCCATTTCCTCGACCTTGCGGTTCGAGGCGGCATCCATCTCCAGATAATCGGGAAAGCGCCCTTCGTCGACACCGCGGCAGGCGCTGCATTGGCCACAGGGATGCGAGCTGACGCCCTTTTCGCAGTTGAGCGCCTTGGCCAGGATGCGGGCGATGGTGGTCTTGCCCACGCCACGGGTTCCCGTCAGCAGGTAGGCATGGTGCAGGCGCTGATGGTCGAGTGCGTGGCGCAATGCCCGGACGACCGTGTCCTGACCGACCAGGGAATCGAAATCACGGGGGCGCCACTTGCGGGCCAGAACCTGATGGGGAGATTGTGCTTGCACCGGGTTGTCTGCCGGGCCGCGCACGGCCTTTCAGGCTGGGGGACGGGAAAGGAAGTGCAGCCGGCCGACACCGGCCATGCCAACACCTTGATGAACAGGGGACGAGCCGAACCCTCGGCACTTGCAGGAACCGGTTATGGCTGCTTCCTTCCGGACCTGACCAGGTTCCCGGGCCACAATGCGAGGAGGCCCGTCCGGGGCCGATTGTATATCAGTCGCGGCAGCTGTCGAGCCAGCACCACCTTTTTGGGCGCATGGGCCCGATGCGGCGAGCCTTTTCTGGATAATGAGGGATGGCCAGGCAAGGACCGTGCCCCGGGGGGCTGGTGGTGCACAGGCATCGTCGCCAGATTTTGCAGCCCCCCACGCCGGCAGCCCCCTGCACCGCCACGGACGGGCAACCGTGTTATTTTTAGCCCCCCTACAGGAGATTTCCAGGAAGTCATGGGTATCAAGAACGTTTCTGCCGAAAGCTTCGACGCGGACGTGTTGCAATCGGACGTCCCGGTGCTGGTCGATTTCTGGGCCGAATGGTGCGGTCCGTGCAAGCTGATCTCGCCGATCCTCAGCGAGGTGTCGCAGGACTACAAGGACCGGATGGCGATTGCCAAGGTCAATGTCGACGAGAATCAGGCCATCGCCGCCAAGTACGGCATTCGTGGCATCCCGACGCTGATGCTGTTCCGCAACGGCACGCTGGTGGGCACCAAGGTGGGCGCCGTCTCCAAGGGCCAGCTGACGGCCTTCATCGACAGCAACCTCTGAGCAGGGGGCACGGCATGGCCGGCTGATGGTGGCTTGCCGTCCCGTCCGTGCCGGATGAACCCCTGGCGTGCCCCTGCCCGGCACGGGGGCAGCCACCCCGTGGCTGCCGGCTGCCAGTGGCCCTGGCCCTGCCCCGCAGAGGGTGCCCCACCGGCCGGATGTGCATTCCGATGCGCGTTGCTCCGGGCGTGACCATGGCCATCGGCCATGGCGCCACAGGGGCGACAGCCAGGCAGCCGCCACCGCACGACACACCCGGCCATGTGCCCCGCCGCATTTTTTGCGAAAAGGCCACTTTCGTAGTACAGTCCTGAGCCAATCCCGATCGGGTACCCGCCGGCAGCCAGTATCGCTGCCCCGGCACCTGCGCAGACCTCGGCATCGCCCCGCTCCGCATCCTCACCCGCCATCGGCCATTCAGCCGTGCCAGCCGGAAACTGTCCCGCCGAAAGGCCTGTATCGCCTTTCGTGCCGTAGCTTTCCACCCGACCGGCCCCCGACCCACGCTGGTCATCCGCTGCATTCCCGCATTCATTCAGACTGGGCGCACCCGTGCGACACGCACCGTGCGCGATTTCGACCAACCTACCTTCCCACTGATATGTACCTGTCCGAGCTGAAGGCCCTGCACATTTCGCGCCTGATCGAGATTGCGCAGAGCCTGGAGATCGAAGCTGCCAACCGCCTGCGCAAGCAGGAACTGATGTTCACCATCCTCAAGCGCAAGGCCAAGGCCGGCGAGCAGATTTTTGGCGACGGCGTGCTGGAAGTGCTGCCGGATGGGTTCGGCTTCCTGCGCACGCCGGAAACCTCGTACCTGGCCAGCCCGGACGACATCTACATCTCCCCCTCGCAGATCCGCCGCTTCAACCTGCATACCGGCGATTCGATCGAGGGTGAGGTGCGTACCCCGAAGGACGGTGAACGCTATTTCGCGCTGGTGAAGGTGGACAAGATCAACGGCGCGCCGCCCGAGCACTCGAAGCACAAGATCCTGTTCGAGAACCTGACGCCGCTGCACCCGGACAGCGTCCTGCGGCTGGAGCGCGAGGATCTGCGCACCGGCACCGACGAGAACATCACGGGCCGGATCATCGACATCATCGCCCCGATCGGCAAGGGCCAGCGCGGCCTGATCGTGGCGCCGCCCAAGAGCGGCAAGACCGTGATGCTGCAGCACATCGCCCACGCCATCACCACCAACTACCCCGAAGCGGTCGTCATCGTGCTGCTGATCGACGAGCGCCCCGAGGAAGTGACCGAGATGCAGCGCTCGATCCGCGGAGAAGTGGTGTCGTCGACCTTCGACGAGCCGGCCACCCGCCACGTCCAGGTGGCCGAAATGGTGATCGAGAAGGCCAAGCGCCTGGTCGAGCACAAGAAGGACGTGGTGATCCTGCTGGATTCGATCACCCGTCTGGCCCGTGCCTACAACACGGTGGTGCCAGCCTCGGGCAAGGTGCTGACCGGTGGTGTCGATGCCAACGCCCTGCAGCGGCCCAAGCGCTTCTTCGGTGCGGCCCGCAACATCGAGGAAGGCGGCTCACTGACGATCCTCGCCACCGCGCTGATCGACACCGGCAGCCGGATGGACGAGGTGATCTACGAGGAGTTCAAGGGCACCGGCAACATGGAGATCCACCTGAACCGCCGGATGATGGAAAAGCGGATCTACCCGGCCATGGACATCAACCGTTCGGGTACCCGCCGCGAAGAGCTGCTCATCAAGCCGGAGATCCTGCAGAAGGTCTGGATCCTGCGTCGCCTGCTGCACGACATGGATGAATTGCAGGCGATGGAGTTCCTGCTGGATAAAATGAAGCAGACGCGGACCAATGCCGAATTCTTCGAGATGATGAAGAAGTAAGGCTCGCCTTCCCCAAACCGTGCGCTGCCGGCGATCCTGCCACGCCTGACCAGCCGGCCGCCTGTGCGGCGCCATGTGCCCTGTGCCGGGTGCCTGGTGCGCCCGCGGTGCCGTAGCCAGCACACGGGGACGCCCCTGTTCATGACTCGCGCCGGGAGAACCCTCATGCCCATCCGTTTGAAAGACCTGCTCTGGCCGCTGGTGGCCCTGGCCGTGATGCTGGTGCTGCGCTACCTGGTGGTGGAAAACACCGAGGTGGCGCTGAGCTGCGACGTGCAGCCCTGGAGTCTTGCCTGCGCGCCGCGCACGGCACTGGTGCTGTTTGCCTATCACCAGTATCTGGGCCTGCTGGCCCTGCTGCTGGCCCTGCTGGCCACCTGGCGGCGCACCCGCTTCACCGCGCGGCTGGCCCTGGCTGTCAGCATGGCGGGCCTGACGCTCTATTCCTACGAACCCTCAGCGGCCGCGCTGCTGGTGGCCGCGATGGTGCTGGTGCGGATCAATCAGGACGAGGCCCAGGCGGCTGCACAGACTGCCTGAGCCCGCCACGGCCAACTGGCGAGCCCGCTTCGGACGATCCCGGCCTGCCGACCGCGGGCCATCTTTCCCCCTTCAGGCCTCCTTCAGGCTGCCCCTCAAGCCCCCTTCCGGCTTCCCTTCACGCAGAAACGGCCCTGTCAGGGCCGTTTCCGTTTCAGCTTCCAAAACAAAAGCTTCAGACACAAGAGCTTCAGAAGGGGGGGCAAGTCCAGCTTCTGCTGCCGCAACCGCAGCTTAGACGGGGCCGGGCGCGCGCAGCGAGCGCGCACAAGCGCCGGTCATCAACGGAAATCGCGCCGGCTGACTGCCCAGTAACGCCAGTCCGAGGCCAGACCGGCCATCACCACCAGCGTGGCGGCAAAGCGCAGCGATTCGCCATTGGCAAAGCCCTCGATCAGGGCAAAGCCGATGGCCCCCAGCAGGCAGATGCCGGCCAGCAGGCGCTCCTCGACCGCACCGGCCAGCCGCAACCCCTGCAGCCGCGCCAGCAGCAGTGCAAACACCGGCAGCACATAGAGCACCGTGGGGAAGCCCCGGTAGCGGGCATCGAAAACCAGCAGCAACGCCATCAGCGCACCGCCGAACAGCAGGATGGTGCGGCAGATCCCCAGCCAGTCGAGCAGATCGAAATGGGCACGGCGGCGCTGCCACAGCTCGGACAGCGAAGGCAGGCGCATGCCCCGCAGCGTCGAGCCGGCAGGACCACCACGTTCTTTCAGGCCGATGACGCTCAGGCGCAGGGCCAGCAACGCCATCAGTACCGTGACGGCACAGAAGAACAGGGTGCTGCTCCATTCGAGCAGGTTGCGGTTCCAGACGGCCAGATAGCGGTATTGCAGCACCACCAGGCTGCCCGTGGCCACCCCGCCCGCCAGCAGCTGCAACCAGGCCATGCCACCCTTCACCTGCCAGACCACGCCCAGCAGGGCCAGCGCCAGCAGGCCGATGCCGCCCCCCACCCAGCCCCAGTACCAGCCGGGGTCTTCGGCCACCGGGCCGGAGGCGGGGAACTTGGGCAGGCCGTTGCTGTCGAAGACACCCCAGTTGCCTCCCATCGCACCTTCCTGCCCCCGCTTCCAGGGCTGGTCGAAGCCTTCGATGAAGTTGTAGTCGAGCTGATGCTCGGCAGCCGCCACGCTGAATTCACGCATGAAGCGTGCCTCGTTGACCCGGCTGGCCACGGCGGCATCCCGCTGGCGCCCTGCGCTGGGCCAGCCGGTTTCGCCGATCAGCACGTCCTTGCCGTCAAAGAGCTTGCGCATCGCCTCGGCGGTGCTGGTGATGTGGCTGATGGCATCGTGGATGCCGACCGGATGGTCCTCCCAGTAGGGCAGGATGTGGACGGTGACGAAGGAGACATGACGGGCCAGCTCGGTGTTGACGCTCCAGAACTCCCAGACGTCGGCGTAGGTGACCGGCACCGGCACGTTCGTGCGCACCCGGTCGATGTACTCGGCCAACACCTTGGGCGAAAGCTCGCGGCGCAGCAGCACCTCGTTGCCGACCACCACCCCCCGCACGGTGTCGGGGTGGGCATTGGCCAGCCGGATCGCCTCGCGGACCTCGATCTCGTTCTTGTCACGCTCGCGCCCCAGCCAGACGCCCATCAGCACCTTCATGCCCAGCGAGCGGGCCACTTCGGGCACCTTGTCCATGCCCTGAATGACCGAATAGGTGCGCACGCACTGCGACCGGGCCGACAGGATCTTCAGGTCTTCGCGCAGGCGGGCCTCGCTGACGCTGGCCTGGGCGTGCATGGGGCTTTCGCCAGGCTTGCGGAATGGCGCGTAAGAGACGCACTGCAGCTTGTCCGAGGCAGCTTCGGCCATGGGTTGCGGGCGGCCCAGCCCGAACCACCAGCCAAGGATCAGGCCGGCAGCCACACAGCAGAGCAGGCATGACAACAGGACACGGTTGCGCGAGACGAACAGGGACATGAATGGACGATCCAAAAAAGGCGGGCGACGGCATGGGTGCCGGGGCACCCGGAACCGCGATGATGCCATGAGCCGCGGCAGACCGCATCGCCAGGCATGTCACGGACGGCAGCACCCGGCCAAGGATAGCGGATCGGCCCGGCCGGCCCGCCGCTTTGTCCTGCCGGCGTGACGGACAACATCGGCAACGATCATGTTTCAAGCTGAAAATAGACGCTACAGACCGGTCATCCGTCCCGGGCCCCGAACGCATAGAATGCCAGGCGGTTCGTGGCCTGCCCGGATGGCGCCCGTCCGAGCGCAACCGGAACGGGCATCGTGCAGAATCACGGCCGTGCACCACCGGATGCACCTGCCTCTTCACCCTGTCACATACGCTGGAATCCCTGCCATGTCCGTATCGGACTCTTCCACGCCCTCGCCGACGCCCTTTCATGCCGATCCGCCACAGGGTTATCACCCCACCCGGCACTTCACCATCGGCCGTTTCCTGGGGGCGGCCTTCCTGGCGCTGGCACTGGCCGTGCTCAATTTCGTCATCTGGGACCGGATCAATCCGCTGGTCGACGCGCCCGCCTTCTTTGGCAAGATCAGCGGCCTGGCCTACAACTCGGCCCAGCGCTGGGACAACCCGCTGGAAGGCAAGTACGCCGAGAACGACTCGATCCAGGAAGACTTCAGGATCCTGTCCAATTACACCAGCCGTGTCCGCACCTACAGCAGCAGCGACCAGCCCTCGATTCCGGCGCTGGCCGAAAAGGCCGGCCTGCACCTGACGGCAGGCGTCTGGGTGAGCAAGGACGAGAAGCGCAACCAGAAGGAGTTCGACGCGATCGAGAAGGCCGTGCAGGAAACCAGCTCGATCGAGCGCGTCATCGTCGGTAACGAACAGGTGCTGCACGCCGGCCAGACGCCGGCCGAACTGATCCGCAACATCCGCGAGGTCAAGCGCCGGGTGCGCAAGCCCGTATCCACCGCCGAACCGTGGCACGTCTGGATCCGCTACCCCGAGCTGGCCGCCAACGTCGACTTCATCACCGTGCACCTGCTGCCCTACTGGGAGGGACTGCCGGTGCAACAGGCGCTCGATTACACCTTTGGCCGGTTGCGCCAGGTGCAGGAGCGCTTCCCCGACAAGCAGGTCATCATCGGCGAGGTCGGCTGGCCCAGCCAGGGCGACCGCCGCGATTCGTCACGTGCCTCGCCCGCCAGCCAGGCCGAGTTCATCCGCGGCTTTCTGGTGCGCGCCGGCGCCATGAAGCTCGACTACTTCCTGATGGAAGGCATCGACCAGCCCTGGAAGATCGAGCTGGAAGGCCGCGCCGGTCCGTACTGGGGCTATCTGGACGCCTATCGCGTGCCCAAATACAGCCTGACCGGCCCGATCGAGCGTGACCCGACCTGGGAGACCAAGGCCGCCCTGGCCTCGGTGATCGGTGTGCTGGCCCTGTTCTGGTTCATGTATGCGTTTTCCAATCTGCAACTGCCCAGCCGCATTGCCTTCGGCATCGTCCTGCAGGCCGTGATCTCGCTGTTTGCGTGGCTGGTGGCCCTGCCCTTCGATTACTACATGCGTCCGATCGACTGGACCTTCCTGGTGATCCTGGTGCCATCGCTGCTGGCCATGAGCGGCATCCTGCTCTCCCACTTCTTCGAGTTCGTCGAGATGTTCTGGCCGGGCAACCTGCGACGTGTCTACCGGCCACACCCGCTGCCGGCCGGCCACCGCGAACCCAAGGTGTCGATCCACCTGGCCTGCTGCAACGAGAACCCCGACACGGTGATCGCCACCGTGCGCAGTCTGGCCAACCTCGATTACGACAACTACGAGGTGCTGGTCATCGACAACAACACCAGGGACGAGAAGCTCTGGAAACCGGTGGAGGCCTACATGGCCACGCTGCCGGAAAACTTCCGCTTCTTCCACCTGCCCAAGTGGCCCGGCTACAAGGCCGGTGCACTCAACTTCGGTCTGGAGCAGACGGCGCCCGACGCCGAGATCGTGGCCGTGGTGGATGCCGACTACGTGGTGGTGCGCCGCTGGCTGAAGGATCTGGTCATCTACTTCGAGGATCCGAAGACCGGCGTGGTGCAGTCTCCGCAGGCTCACCGCGGCTGGAGCCGGCATGCCTTCCGGCGGATGATGAACTTCGAATACGATGGCTTCTTCCGCATCGGCATGCACCATCGCAACGAGCGCAACGCCATCATGCAGCACGGCACGATGATCATGGTGCGTGCCGACGCCCTGAAGCGCCTCGGCCAGTGGTCGGAATGGTGCATCTGCGAGGACGCCGAGCTGGCCCTGCGGCTGCTGGATGCCGGCTACGAGCTGCGCTATGTCGACGTGGTGATGGGCCGTGGCCTGACGCCCGACACCTTCGCCGCCTTCAAGAAGCAGCGCCGGCGCTGGGCCCAGGGGGCCATGCAGATCCTCAAGGGCCAGTCGCGGATGCTGTTCGGCAAGAGCAACCTCACCCATGCCCAGCGCTACCACTTCGTCGGTGGCTGGTTCTCGTGGCTGGGCGATGCGCTGCACCTGCTGTTCGCGCTGGCCGCCATCGCCTGGAGCATCGGCATCATCGCGGCGCCCCACCTGTTCAGCCTGCCGATCCTGCTGTTCACGATCCCGCTCATCGCCTTCTTCTTCTTCAAGGCGCTGATGGGGCCGCTGCTGTACATGCGGCGGGTGCGCTGCTCGCAGAAGGATGTCTGGGGCTCGGCCCTGGCCGGCATGGCCCTGTCGCACGCCATCGCCCAGGGTGTCTATGCCGGGCTATGGAACAAGACGGCCGTCTTCGAGGTGACCGAGAAAGGCGGTGGCCTGGGGACATCGGCCGCGTCGGTTGCAGCCGATGCGGCCAGTGACGGCGCCGGCAGCACCCCACCGGCCGACGGCAGCGCCCCTCAAACCGCCGCCCCCGCACCGGCCAAGGCGCCCAAGCCGGCACCGGGCAGTGCCTGGGGTGGCGTCCGGGAGGAAGCCCTGCTGCTGGCCGGCCTGCTGGTGGCCGCCTTCGGCATCTGGATGACCCGCCTGCCGAACCATCTCGAATCGGCGATGTGGATCGTCGTGCTGTTGCTGCAGGCCGTGCCCTATCTGGCCTCGGTGATCTGTGCACTGATCTCCACCGCCACCGCGCAGGGCATCGAGAAAAAGCCGGCACGCCAGCGCGGCAAGGCTGCATCCCAGCCGGCCGACAAGCCGGCTACCGCAACAGGGGCCTGAGCCCCGGCCCCTGCGCCCGCCCGGACAGCCACGGGCCAACGGCGGGCGCAGGCTCCTTCACCCAGCCGATCACCGGCATGCCTGTACGGACAAACGGCGCCAGCGCGTTGCACGGGCAAATCAAACCGTTATAATGGCCGTTTCCTGCCGTATTGAGCGTGCGTTTTTACCAGCTTGTTTTTCGGCGCAGACACCTACACAACCCGATATGAAAGAAGGCATTCACCCTGATTACCGTGAAGTCGTGTTCCAGGACATGGCCAACGGTTTCAAGTTCATCACGCGCTCGACGGTGCAGACCCGTGAAACCATCAAGATGGATGACGGCAAGGAATATCCGCTGATGAAGCTGGACGTCACCTCCGAATCGCACCCGTTCTACACCGGCGCCCAGCAGCGCATCATCGAGACCGGCCGCGTCGAGAAGTTCCGCCAGAAGTTCGCCCGTACCGGCATCAGCGCCAAGGCCTGATCGCCCTCGTGCCTGCACTGCCCCCGCCTGCGGGCTGGGGCCATCCAAAGCCCTGGCCTGTGCCGGGGCTTTGTCTTTAGGGAGCACCTGCGGCCACCGCCACCCGGAAGCCGAGGATGCACCGACGGGTTTTTCCGGTCAGCCCTGCCATCTGGTCGACAATGGAAGCCCCTCGATCGGCCTTACAGGATCGGACGATGACAAGCTCTAGCCCGGGGTCACGGGTCAGACCCTATCTGGTCACTTCGGCAGACGCTGCCCGGCTGCCCCGCTGGATTCCCCTGCTCTTCTGTGCCGTCTACGTCTTTGCCGGCCTCTTTGGCCGCGATCCGTGGCGTACCGACGATGCCATCGGCTTTGGCATCGCCCACACGATGGCCACCGGCCATGCCACCGACTGGCTGGTTCCCAACGTGCAGGGCGAGCTGGTTCCCGAGGGCGGCCCGCTGCCCTTCTGGCTGGGCGCCATCGGCATGCAGGGGGCGCACCTGTTCAACACGCTGCTGGCCAGCCTGTTAGGCCGTGCGGCCGAGCCGTGGCTGATTGCGCCGGACCTTGCCCTGCGCCTGACGGCGGCCATCGGCATCGCCCTGGGCATGGTGCTGCTCTGGTATGCGGCCCGCAATCTGGCCGTCCGCCCCGAGATCCAGCCGCAAGATCCCTTTGGCGCCGGTGCCAGCCCGCAGGACTTTGGGCACGCGGTGGCCGATGCCTCGCTGCTGGCGCTGCTGGCCTGCTTCGGGCTGATTGCCCCCATTCACGAAACCACCGCCAATGCTGCGCAACTGCCCTGCATGGCGCTGTTCCTGTTTGCACTGTCGGTGGCACTCGATCGCCCGCGGGTGGGCGGCACGCTGGCCGGGGTGGCCATTGCCACCAGCCTGCTCACCTACAGCGTGCCACTGGCCGCCACCCTGCTGGTGTCGCTGCTGGTGCTGGCGCTGACGGTCAGCCCCTACCGGCTGGTGGCGGGCTGGATCCTGGCCACGGCGCTGCCGGTGGCGCTGGCGGGCAGCCTGATCTGGCCGGCGCTCCTCGCCTATTACGGCAACCCCGATGCCGTGGTGCAGGCCATGCCGATGATGACCGGCGACGGCCGTCTGCCGGTCGATCCCGCGGCCAGCGAGCGGGTGGCGGCCTTCTTCCATGCCTGGGTGGAATGGAATGCGACGATGATCGGCTGGCCGGGGGAGGCCTCGCTGTCGCGCATGGCGACGACGATGCCATGGTATCTGTGGCCCCTGTGGCCCTTCGTGCTGTGGGGCATCGTGCGCTGGCGCAGCGGCTGCCGCGAGGCACCGATTGCCGCGGCCCTGGTGCCACTCCTGCTGCTGTTGCTGGCCTCGATCTTCAATCCCCAGGAAAGCGATCACCAGAACGCCCTGACGCCGATGGTGGTGCCGATGGCCGTGCTGACCGGCATCACCCTGCCGATGATCCGCCGCAACCTGGTCAGCGTGGTCGACTGGTTTGCCGTAATGATCTTCTCGGTGGCCAGCCTGGCCGTCTGGGCCTACTGGGTGGCTTTCCTGTCGGGCTGGCCACCGCGCATGGCCGTCAAGGCAGAGCAGGCCCTGCCCGGCTTCGTCGCCCACATCTCGGTGATCGAGCTGGTGATCGGTCTGGCGGCCACCGGTGCCTGGGTGGCGCTGGTGGTCTGGCGGGTTTCACGCCGGCCCCGGCCGTTCTGGCGGCCGATGGCCCTGTCGTCGGGCGGCATGGTGCTGACCTGGCTGCTGCTGATGACGCTGTGGCTGCCAGCCGGCAATTATCGCAAGAGCTATCAGGAGCTGGTCACGCCCACCCGGGCGCTGTTTGCCAGCCGGCCTGGCTGCGTGATCCCGGCCGGGGTGGATGCGGGCGAGATGGCGCTGTTTGCCTACTATGCCGGCGCACGCTTTGCACGCCTGCCCGATCTGCGCCCGCTGGACAACCAGCCGCCGCCCCCCTCGTGCCCGTGGCTGCTGCTGGCCGACGAGACCGGCCGGCCGCTGAAGCTGCAACCGCACCTCGATCTGCATGCCCACGACAGGCTGGTGCACGAAGACGAATCGGCCCGGCTGGCAGACAGCTGGCGCCTGGTGTGGCAGGGCCGGCGCCCGGTGAGCAAGACACGGCGCCTGACGCTTTATGTGCGCACCCCGGCCAGCCAGCCGGCAGCCCGGACGCCCCGCCGGACGGCCCCCGCCAGCGTACCTGCGCCCGGGCGGTGAATGCGTGTCATGCCCCATGCGCCCCCGCGGCGGGCCGGGGCGGCATGGGGTGTGTGCTCAGCGCGGCGGCAGGCCGTTCCGGGCGATGAAGTGCTCGCGGTAATGGCGCAGCTCGTCGATGGATTCGAGAATGTCGGCCAGCGCCGTATGGGCACCGCGCTTCTGGAAGGCCTTGTAGACCGCCGGTGCCCAGCGCCGGGCCAGCTCCTTCAGCGTGCTGACATCCAGGTTGCGATAGTGGAAGAAGGCTTCCAGCTCGGGCATGTAGCGTGCCATGAAGCGCCGGTCCTGGCCGACCGAATTGCCGCACATCGGCGTCTTGCCGGCCGGCACCCAGGCCCGCATGAAGTCCAGCAGCTGCACCTGGGCCTCGGCCTCGGTCAGGGTCGAGGCCCGCACCCGCCCGATCAGGCCGGAACGGCCGTGGGTGGACTTGTTCCAGTCATCCATCGCGTCGAGCACGGCATCGGGCTGGTGCACGGCCAGCACCGGCGACTGCGCCAGCACATTCAGCTCGGAATCGGTGACGACCATCGCCACCTCGATGATGCGGTCGATGTCCGGGCGCAGGCCGGTCATTTCCATGTCGACCCAGACCAGCCGGCTGGCGTCGGGCTGCCCCGGTACCGCGTGCGGTGTGGCCTCGGCCGACGGCGCCTCGGCCGCGGGGGTGCCGGCCATCCCCCCTTTTTCGTGTCTGTCCATGCTTTAATTGTCGCATGCAACCCCTGCACTTCAGCCTTCTGTTCGTCAGCTTTCTGCTGGCCTCGATGATCCTGCGCCTGTGGCTGGCCAGCCGACAGATCCGTCACGTCAGCCACCACCGTCAGCAGGTGCCCCCTGCCTTTGCCGAACGCATCGGCCTGCACGCCCACCAGCGCGCCGCCACCTACACCATCGCCCGCGTGCAGCTGGGCATGATCGAGCAGGCCTGGTCGGCCGTGCTGCTGGTGACGCTGACGCTGCTGGGCGGCTTGCAGTTCATCAGCCAGCTCTGGCTGCAATGGCTGCCGGCCTCGCCCCTCGGGCAGCAGATGGGCATCGTCACCACCACCCTGCTGCTGCTCAGCCTGGCCGAGCTGCCACTGGATCTGTGGCGCCACTTCCGGCTGGAAAGCCGCTTCGGCTTCAACCGGATGAACCTGGGGCTGTTCTTCACCGACCGGCTGAAAGGGCTGGTGATCGGCGCGGTACTGGGCCTGCCGCTGCTGGCTGCGATCCTGGCGCTGATGCAGCATGCCCCGCACTGGTGGCTGTGGGCCTGGCTGCTGTGGCTGGGCTTCAGTACTGGCGTGGCACTGCTCTACCCGGCCCTGATCGCACCGTGGTTCAACCGCTTTCAGCCGCTGCCTGAAGGCCCCGTGCGTCAGCGCGTCGAGCGGCTGCTGGCCCGCACGCAGTTTCAGGCGGGCGGCCTCTTCATGATCGACGGCAGCCGCCGCTCGGCCCACGGCAATGCCTATTTTGCCGGCGCCGGCAAGGCACGCCGCATCGTCTTCTACGACACCCTGCTGGAGCGGCTGGATGCCAGCGAGATCGAGGCGGTGCTGGCGCACGAGCTGGGCCACTTCAAGTGCCGGCACATCCTCAAGCGGCTGGGCTTGCAGGCCGTGCTCAGCCTGGCAGGCTTTGCGCTGCTGGGCTGGCTGGCCACCCAGCCGTGGTTCTACCTGGGGCTGGGCCTGCGGCCCGACCTCTCGCAAGCCACGCCACCGGCCGGCGTAGCCCTGCTGTTATTCATGCTGGTGATGCCTGTTTTCAGTTTCATGCTGCGGCCCCTCATGGCGTGGCTGTCACGCCGCGACGAGTTCGAGGCGGATGCCTTTGCCGTCGGCCACAGTGACGGCCAGGCGCTGGTGTCGGCCCTGGCCAAGCTCTACGAGGACAACGCCAGCACGCTGACACCCGACCCGCTGCATTCGGCTTTTTACGATTCGCACCCGCCCGCACTGGTGCGCATCACCCGCATCCAGTCGCAGCTGGACGCCCCGCTGCCCCAGGGAGCCACCGCCTGATGGACCGGCCGCCGGAGGATGACGGACAGCAAGACGGCGACGGCCGCTACGACGCCCTGGACGAGCACGAACGGCCGGGCCGCCGGGCACCCCGCCCCGGCCAGTCGCGCCAGTATCACCGCAAGACGCCGGCCGGCAGCATCCGCGAAGCCCGCGGCCAGTCGTCCAGTGCCCGGCTGGAAGCGGATGTGATGGCGGCCTATGGCCGTCAGTTCCTGCTGGCCCCGCGCGATGGCGGCGCCCCGCTGCCGGCGATCGCCGTGGGCCGGCGGCTGGACTGCGTGGTGGGCGATCATGTCGTCTACCGTCACGCCGACAGCGGCCCCTCGGCCATCGAGCGGGTCGAGCCACGGCGCAACCGCGTGATGCGCAGCGATGCCTTCAAGGCCAAGACCATCGCAGCCAACGTCGATCAGGCTGCCGTGCTCATCAGCGGTTATCCGTATTTTGACGAGGCGCTGCTGATGCGCCTGCTGGTGGGCTTGCAGGCCGAAGGGATCCCGGTACTGCTGCTGCTGACCAAACAGGATCTGGCCCAGCCTTTTGCCCACGCCATGAAGCGGGCCGGCCTCTACCCGGCGCTGGGCTACCGGCTGCTGCCGATCTCGGCCCAGAACGATCCAGCCTCGCTCGCCCCCGTGAAAGACGCGCTGGCAGGCCGGCGCACCGTGCTGCTGGGCCAGAGCGGTATGGGCAAATCCACGCTGCTCAACGCACTGATCCCCTCCGCCAGCCAACAGACCAACGAGATCTCGCAGGCACTGGACGCGGGCCGCCACACCACCACCTTCAGCCGCGCCTTCGTGCTGCCCGACGGCCAGGGCTGGCTGATCGACTCACCGGGTTTTCAGAAGTTCGAGCTGCACCACCTGAGCCGCTGGCAGGTGCTGCACGCCCTGCCCGACTTCAAGCCGCTCCTGGGGCAGTGCCGCTTCAACAACTGCCTGCATCACGACGAGCCAGGCTGCGCCATCCGCGAAGCCGCCGAGCGCGGCGAGATCGACCCCTACCGCTATCAGCTGTTTCGCGAGCTGAGCCTCTGAAGGCCGCGTGAACGCGGCGGTGTGCCGGCGCCCGCAGGCATGGCCTGGGGGAATGCATCCGGCCAACGTCATGCCCACGTCGCGGGCTTTGTAACTGCCCAGAAAGCCGCCACGCCATTCACGGTGTAACAAAAACTGCTGGCCGTTTCTCCCGCCACCGCCCAAAGCGTGCCTTCGGGCCGCCCAGGCGCTTCAATGGCCAAATCATCAGGCAGGCAAGCAGCCATGAATTCGCCCCGGATGCAGACGTTGAGTGGCCATAATATCGGCCGTCGATCGTGTCTTTTTTACATCATTTTATTTGCGTAAAAACGTCATATTCATCGAACAACCCAGCTTCCAGCCCTTGCTCAGCCGGTGGCAACTTGCCAGCCAGGCGCACCCGTATATCGTGAAATCATGGCCTGACACCTTCTGAAGGCCGCGTCCATGCCTGTCATCGGCATCCCGGGGCCAGCCCCGGCGGGCAAGACCAGGCCGGTTTGGGACGCAGCCCCCGTCAGACCTGCCTTGTTGGCCCTCGCTCTTATGCAAATCGTATTGGAGTAGAAAGAAATGATTTCAAATAGCTACAAATCATCGGCCACCCTGCTGGCACTGCTGATGCTGGCGGGCTGCGGCGGCGGCGCGGACTCTGGCAACGCCCCTGCCTCCCAGGCCAGCCACCGCGATCCGGATGCCCTCACCCAGACGGCCGACACGGCCGGCAGCGCGCTGAGCACCAAGGCGCCGGGTGCCATCGCTGCCCGCGACATCAGTGCCGAGCTGCTGGCCGCCCTGCTGACACACGGCAGCACCGGCAACGGCAAGGTCGACGAGTTCCGCGCCTTCCCGGCCTACCCCTGGAATGGCCCCGGCCCGCATGGCTCGATGCGACGGGATGCCGCCGGCCACATCCCCCTGCTGCATGGCGGACAGGATCTGTTCCCGCTGCGCGGCATGCAGCCCGACTACCGCTTCCGGCTGGGCAGCTGGTTTGGGCACGATGACAGCGTGCCAGGCTTTGATTTCGGCTCGCTCGATACCGAATTGCAGGTGACGATGACATCGGGCCTGTATGGCCCGCAGACACGTGGCAGCCAGCATCAGGGCAGCTCGCCCATCGCTGGCGAGACCCTCTTCACCCTGGGGCCGAGCGTGAGCACCCGTGTGCGCAACGGTACCTATGCTGCCGACAGCGCACCGGCCGACCAGCGCGAACTGAAGGCCGATACCCCCTACACCGCCCAGGCCGGCCAGCGCATCCCCATCGACCAGGTATTGCACACCTGGCGTGACGACCAGGGCAACTTCGTCGAGCTGCTGGTGCTCTCCGGCGCCCGGCGCGACCAGATCCGGCTGTGCCTGAACCAGCATGTACCCACCATCAAGCGCCTGAACTGCACGATCTGGCAGGTGCCGGCCACATGGAAGCCTGGTGGTGAGCTGGGCTACAAGGGCATCTATGTGGTGGATGACCGCAGCCCGCGCGAAAACACCCGGCGCCTGCTGTACTGGCAGTCGACCGACCGGGTACAGAGCTTTGCGGCCCCACCGGTGTCGAGCCGTGGCGTGCGGGGGGATTTTCTGGCGGCGGTGCTGAGCACCGACGTGACGGCATTCGACGATACCGGTCGGGTCTACCCGATCTGGTCAGCTGCCGGACTGCGCGGCCCCAGCCCGCGCGCCGGCCTGTTGGGCGATCCGATGATGCCGGTGATCGATGGCTGGACGAACGGCAACCTGCCCGACGATGCCGACACGGGTCTCTCCCACAGCTTCGTCAGCTTCATCAGCGAGGGCAGCCAGGCCAGTGACGTGCCGTTGAAGCCATTTGCCGATGCTGAGGTGCAGCTCCCCTTCACCCCATTGGCCGGACGTTACTTCCCGTCCAGCTGGCAGCCCGCCGACGAGCCGGTCGACAGCATCTATGTGCCGGGCCGCCTGCTGTTCTCGGCCAACGGGGTCCCGGCCCCCGGTGCCGGGCTGCTGCGCCTGGACAACACCGCCCATGCCCGGGTGACGAACGCACCACGGGACGGACAGAGCGCGCCCTCCACCCAGGTGCCGCTGCAGGGCACGGGTGAGGCGCTGATCCTGCGTCACGGCGAGGTGGTGCCCATGTACCGCAGGCTGCAACGCTGGCAGAACGGCGAACACTTTGCCGAGCTGCTGCTGCTCGACAGCTATCAGCGCAACCAGTTCCGCCTGTGCATCAACCATCACCTGCCGCAAGTCAAGCGACTGACCTGCTCGATCTGGGAAGCCCCCGACGACTGGGCGCTGGACAAGGTCAAGCCGCACTTCAAGGGCATCTACGTCAATGATGACCGCAGCACCGTCGGCGAAGCCGGCAACCTGTACTGGCAGACCGACCCGGCCCGGGCACGGCAGCTGAAATCGCTCAGGACCAAGGCGTTGCGTCGTGGCACGGCCCTGCAACAAGGCGTGCCCTCCGCCCACTGAGAGACCGGGTGACAGCCCCGCTGTGCAGCCTCCCGGCAGACGCCCCCTGGCATCCGGGGGCGCCTGTCGGGGCTGGCGATCTTGTCGATGGCCTGCCGCAGAGGCCCCCCGGTGCAGGGAACGCCCTGCCGCCGGGGGCATGGACAGGAGGTGTTCAACACTTCCCTAGTCAGCCGCCAGCAGGTGGTAGAGATTGCGCAGAATGAACGCCGAGGCGCCCCAGATGAAATACTCGCGGCCGCCCGGCGCCTGCCAGGGCATGGCATAGAAGGCAAAATCGAAGCGCTGGCCGTCTTCCTGCCAGCGCCCCAGCCGCCGCTGATGATTGGCCGGGTCCATCAGGAAAGCCAGCGGCACCGCAAAGACCTCGTCCACCTCGTCGGGCGCGGGCCGCAACTGCGTCAGGCCCAGGCGCTCATCCAGCAGGCCGATGACGGGATGCACACAGAAACCGGTGCCCGTGGCATGCACGGGCAGGCGCCCCAACAACTGCACCGACGAGGCCGGCAGACAGATTTCTTCCTCGGCTTCGCGCAGCGCCGCCGCCTCGACCGAAGCATCCTCCGGGTCGATACGCCCCCCGGGAAAGGCAATCTGGCCGCGGTGCTTCTTCAGCGCCTGGCTGCGTACCGTCAGCACCACCTCCAGGCCCTGTGGCCCCGGCAAGAGCGGTACCAGCACCGCCGCCTGCGTCTCGGCACGCTGACGGGGAACGCTGGGCACCTCGGGCTGCCAGTGCGGCGGAGACGAAAAACGCTGCCGTACCCAGTCTGTCTGAAGACGACGGGCGGGCAGCGTCCTGTCGGCGACGGGCTCCAGCAAGGGGGCCGTCGCCGGATTGAAGACAGGGGTCGTGTGCTTCACTTCCCCTGCCCGGATCAGGCCTGGGCGGGCGCCTCGGCCTTGGCGGCCTGCGTGCGGGCCGGCAGCTTTTCCTTGATGCGGGCCTTCTTGCCGGAGAGCTTGCGCAGGTAGTACAGCTTGGCACGGCGCACGTCACCACGGCGCTTGACCTCGACACCGGCGATCAGCGGCGAGTACAGCTGGAAGGTCCGCTCGACACCCTCGCCCGAGGAGATCTTACGCACCGTGAAGGCGCTGTTCAGGCCACGGTTGCGCTTGGCGATCACCACGCCTTCGTAGACCTGCACACGCTTGCGGTTGCCTTCCACCACGTTGACCGACACGGCCACCGTGTCACCCGGCGCAAAAGCCGGAATGGTCTTGCCCAGGCGGGCGATCTCTTCCTGTTCGAGTTGGGCGATCAGATTCATCAGACACTCCAGAGCATCATGGCCGGGCCTTGTTGTTGGAAAAGCCCTGCACGCAGACCCGTACCCTACGCTGGCCGACGATCATCGCCCAGCGCCAGGCACCTGCCGCCGGGCGTACCCGTCAGAGGATGCGGTTGAAAACCCTGGATGATAGCACACCGGCCTGGGAAAGTCCGTCGGACCTGCGCTCTCACCTGTACCGCCCCGGCCACTTTTCCGGGCCGGGTCAGGAGCGCCGGCACGAGCTTCCGGCCCAGCCAAGCACCACACCGGCCCTTGCCGACAACAAGACTCAGCCGCCCCGGGGATCGCGCCGCCGCGGTGCCAACGCCACGGCCGGCGCCGGCGCAGCAGCCAGCAGCTCGGGCCGTTTGGCCGCCGTGGCCTCGCGCGCGCGGGCCTGCCGCCAGGCGTCGATCTCGCGGTGGTTGCCCGAGAGCAGCACCGCCGGCACCGCCGGACCGACACCTTCCGGCAAGCCGGGCAGATGCTCGGGACGGGTGTAATGCGGGCAATCCAGCAAGCCGTCTTCAAAAGAATCCTGCGTGGCCGATTCGCCGTGATTCAGCACTCCCGGCAGCAGCCGCACCACCGCATCCAGCAGCAGCATTGCCGGCAGCTCGCCGCCGGACACCACAAAGTCACCCATCGAGATTTCCTCATCGACCTCGGCATCCAGAAAACGCTGGTCGATGGCCTCGTAGCGTCCACACAGCAGGATCGCCCCCGGTGAGGCCGCCAGCGCCCGCGCCCGTGGCTGGGCAAAGGGCCTGCCTTGCGGCGACAGGTAGATCAGCGGCAGCGGCGGCCGCCCCTCCCGCTCCCGCGTCTGCCGGATCGCCTGCACGCAGCGCAACAGCGGCTCGGCCAGCATCACCATGCCGGGGCCACCCCCATAGGGACGGTCATCCACCCGACGGTAATTGTCGAAGGTGAAGTCACGCGGATTCCAGCAGCGCAGCCGGTAGGCCGGCGCACGTCCACGGCCGGCTGGCCGTGGCTCCGGCTGGGGCTGGGGCTGGGTGTGCGATGCGGTGTGTGCCGCCCAGCGCGCGGCTTCGGCCGGCAACTCGTCGGCAGGCGGCCGCACGCATTCTCCGGCGCGTCCCACCACCCCATAGGGCGCCATCGCCTCGATCAGGTCCGGGAAAATCGTGATGATTTCAAAATCCATGACGGCTCAGAAGGCCTTGCCCCGACAACCCGCCCAGGCGAGCGGGCAGGCACATCGGCACGAGGACACCAGAACGGAGGGCGATGGGGGAACGATGGGACGACGGTGGGCGCCATCACCTGAGCCGGCCAGCGTACAAGCAGCCTCAGCGCCAGTCGGCAGCCCAGTCGACTCGGATCTGCCGCGCCGTCAGGTCGACATCCAGCACGATCTCGCGGACGAAGGGAATCAGCAGGTCGTCGGCCAGCCGCAGCACCTGCTGCGCGCCATGATCGTCGACGGCAACGACCAGGCCCAGCCGCTGATCCTGCTGGCCGATGACCTCACAGCCGATCAGGTCGGCGTGATAGAACTCGTCGTCATCCGGCTGGGGAAAATCAGCCCGGTCGACCTGGATCTCGACCCCTTTCAGGGCCATCACCTGCTCGCGGCTTGGGGTGGGCGTGCCCTCGGGCCAGATCAGCTCGGCCACCAGCGCATCGCCCTGCGCGCGGCAGCGACGGCACTGCACCCGCAACGGCAGGGCCAGTGGGCGGGCGGGCGCCGGCAACGGCTTGCGAAGGGCTTGTGAAGCCGGCTCGGCCAGCGTCACCGGCTCGATCAGGCGCCAGCGACGGATGCGGCACAACACCGAGTCCGTCGCTGCGCTATAAGGCTCGATCTTCAGTGCCCCATGGACACCGTGACTGCCGCGAATCCGGCCGACGCTGATCCATTGCGGATCAGCCGTCATGCTGTTTCCTGCCGGGACAGAATGCTCAGGCGGCGGCCTGAGCAGCCTGCTGGCCCACTTTCTTGGCCAGACGGGCAACGCTCGGCGACAGCTGGGCGCCCTGCGACACCCAGTGCTCGACGCGGGCCAGGTCCAGGCGCAGGGCCTGGGTGTCCTTCTCGGACGCCACCGGGTTGTAGAAACCCAGGCGCTCGATGAAGCTGCCGTCGCGACGATTACGCTTGTCGGTCACGACGATATTGTAAAAAGGGCGCTTCTTGGAGCCACCGCGCGAAAGACGAACAACGACCATTGAGTATTTCTCCGACAGCTGACAGGCAAAAGCGCCGGCCAGCGGGATTCGCTTATGAAAGAAACTCTTGATTGTATCCCTTCCGGCAGGCATTTGTCATGCCGCACACGTCTTTTTCCTGCCTGACTGCTGCCCCTCCGATACCAGCCGCCAGATTCCGCCACCGGCCATCAGATACCCCCTGATGCCGGCACATCCCTGCCTCCCTGCCCCGAAGCGCCCTCCTCGTTTTCCCGCACAAGCCCCCCGAATATCCGCTTTCAGCCCCGGCGCTTGTGGTGGGCGCGACAGTCTGCCCCGCACTCATCGGGCCATCAGTGGCTGAAATGGGACAAAATGGTTAATCTTGTTCCTATCGACATCCGGGAATCCGGGGCGGGAACCTTCAGCCGCTTCGCCTCCCGGCTTCGTGTTGCTCAGCGTATCCCTAGGCGCTTGGGCAGCAGACATCGCGATGGCGAAATGGGCCCCACCGAGCACGGTCCGCGCCCGATTCACAGCCCCTGCCAGGCCATGGGGCAGGAAGCGGGCGCCCCCGGCGGCGGATCGGGCAGCCGATTTGCAGCCGCGCATCGCCTGCCGCCCTGGCTTCAGGTCTCCTGAACCCGTCCTTGCGGCGGCCCTGCCCATGACCGGCATGGCCGGCACAGTGTTTTCGTGCGCCTGCCTCAAACGGCGCCCGGACGCGCCGCTCCGTCCCGGTCCGGTCACGACAGCCCGTCCGGCATGGCCCTCCCCCGCACGACGGCGTTCAGGAGATCCCGGTCACGGCCGGGACATGGGCGGCTTGAGGCCTGCATGTCGCTTCGGAGCCTTCCCTTGGATTTTTCACCTGCCCAACAACTGTTCATCCTGCTGCTGCTTCTGCTGAGCAGCGCCTTCTTCTCGGCTGCCGAGATCTCGATTGCCGCCTCGCGTCAGATCAAGCTGAAGGTACTGGCCGACGAAGGCGACGAACGGGCCAAAGCGATCATGGCCCTGCAGACCCGACCCGGCCAGTTCGTCACGGCCGTGCAGATCGGCATCAACGCCGTCATCCTGCTGGCCGGTGCCGTCGGCGATGCCGCCCTCAGCCCCACCTTCCAGGACTGGATCGGCCTGTTCTACCGGGGACCAGGGGTCGAACCGGCGGCCACGGCACTGTCCTTCCTGGTCGTCACCGGCTCTTTCGTGCTCTTTGCCGACCTGCTGCCCAAGCGTCTGGCGATGATCGCCCCGGAGAAGCTGGCGCTGCACATGGTGCGGCCGATGCGCTTCTGCATCACGTTGTTCAAGCCGATGGTCTGGATCTTCAACACCCTGGCCGACCGGCTGATCTCGCTGTTTGGCCTGCCGGCCCAACGCAGTGACGAAGTCACTTTCGACGACATCTCGGCCGTGGTGGATGCCGGTGCCCAGGCAGGCGTGCTGCCCGACACCGAATACCACCTGATCGAGAACGTCTTCGAGCTGGAATCCCGTCTGGTCTCGTCGGCCATGACCACGCGGGAAAGCATCGCCTATCTCACCCTCCAGGAAACCGAGCAGGAGCTGCGCGAGCAGATCGCCCAGCTCACCCATTCGCGCTTTCTGGTCTGCGACGAGGAAATCGACCGCATCGTCGGCTATGTCGAATCGAAGGACCTGCTCTCGCGCATCCTCAACAACGAGCCCCTGACACTCAAGGGCGCCCCGTGGGTCAAGCCCGTGCTGACCATCCCCGATTCGCTGACGCTTTCGGAAATGCTGAGCCAGTTCCGCGCCAGCCGCGAGGATATCGCCATCGTGCTGAACGAGTACGCCCTGGTGGTGGGCCTCATCACGCTGAAGGACGTGATGAGCACCGTGATGGGCGATCTGGTCAACGACAACCAGCGCCAGATCGTGCCGCGCGACAACGACAGCTGGCTGATGGATGGGCTGACACCAGTGGAAAGCGTGCTGCGCGTGCTCGACATCGAGGAGCTGCCCGAAGACAGCAACTACGAGACGCTGGCCGGCTTCATGATGTACAGCCTGCGGCGGATGCCGAAGCTGACCGACACCGTCACCTTTGCCGGTTACAAGTTCGAGGTGGTCGACATCGACCACCACCGCATCGATCAGCTGCTGGTCACGCGCCTGGGCGCTCACGACACCATCACGGCCCCCACCACGCAGCCCGCCGACGGCCCGGACGCCTGAGTCCCGGCCGTCCTGACTGAAGAAGCCGGCTCTACCCGGCCGGGACGCGGCGCCCCGCCCAGCGCAGAGTGAAGCGGTGGCCTGTCGGGCAGTGCCGCCGGCCCGGGGGCGCTGCCCCCGTCCGCGTGGAACCGGGCCGCCGAGGCCGGTCAGCGCACCACCACAGGATGCGCCACGAAGCCACTGCTGAGGAAGGGTGCTCCCCGGCCATTGACGGCCCCCGGCGAGCTGCGGTAGACGCCATCGCCCACCCGCGGCAGCGGCAACAGCGGCGGATGAGCGTAGCCCCCCATGGCCGTGACGTGGTTGTTCACCTGGGTACCGCCGGCTGCGGCGCGCAGCAGCCGATCGAGCTGCGCCTCACGCTCCTGCATGGCACGGATGGCCAGGCGGTCGGTGTAGCGCTGCTCGAAGGCACGCGACTGGGCAGCCCAGCTGGCGCGTTCGGCTTCCAGCGCCGCGGCCGACGGCGCATCCGGCAGGCGGTAATCCTGGGCACGGCTGTGGGCAGCACCGGCCTCGGGCCTGTCGCCAAACACCACCGATCCATCTGCCATGCGGGACTGATAGACCCGGGTCACGCTGTCGGCCTGGGCCGGCGTGGCCAGCAGCGCCGACCCCAGCAGGACGGTCACACACGACAGCATCACGACGGGCAGGCGAGCACGCACCCCGACAACAGCCCCGGCCTGAGGCCGACCTACATCGATGCTCGAATTCATTTCAACCTCTTTTCTGACGAAAGGCGCACCAGACGGCACCCGTGGCGCCATTCTTCATCCGGGCCGCGAAAGACCGCAAGCAATACGCCACGACTATCGAGAAAACGTCGGTTGATTTCACAGCAGACCGACAAAGCGCACGGCCCGATGTAAAGGGTCGCGAATACCGCCCTGATCCCGGCGGGATGCTGGACCGCTTTCAGCCCAGCTTCGCCACCAGTTCGGGCACCGCCTCGAACAGGTCAGCCACCAGGCCGTAATCGGACACGGCAAAGATCGGAGCTTCGGGATCCTTGTTGATGGCCACCACCACCTTGCTGTCCTGCATGCCGGCGGTGTGCTGGATGGCCCCCGAGATGCCGATGGCGAAATAGAGCTGCGGTGCCACCACCTTGCCCGTCTGCCCCACCTGCCAGTCATTGGGGGCATAGCCGGCATCCACGGCCGCGCGCGAGGCGCCCAGGGCCGCGCCAAAACGGTCGGCCAGCGGCTCCAGCACCTCACGGAACTTCTCGGCGCTGCCCAGTGCCCGGCCCCCGGCCACCACCACCTGGGCAGCCCCCAGCTCGGGCCGCCCATCATCCACACGCTCCATGCCCACCCGTTCGGGCTGCCGGCCCACCGGTGCGGCCGGCACGGCGTCGGTGGCCGCGGCGCCCCCCTCGGCCGCCACCGGATCGAAACTGGTGGCACGCACCGTCAGCACCTTGGTCGGGTCGGTCGCCTGCACGGTGGCGATGGCATTGCCGGCGTAGAACGGACGCTGGAAGGTGTCGGCCGAGTCGATCGCGGTCACATCCGACACCTGGGCCACGTCCAGCAGCGCAGCCACCCGCGGCATCAGCGCCTTGCCCCTGGCCGTGGCGGGCGCCACCAGATGGGTGTAGCCGTCCGCCAGCGCCACCACCTGCGCTGCCACACCTTCGGGCAGCTGGGCAGCCAGCGCGGCGTCATCCACCACCTTCACACGGGCCACGCCCGCCACCCGGGCGGCCGCCTCGGCCACCGGCCCCACACCATGGCCTGCCACCAGCAGGTGGACGTCACCCCCCAGACGGGCCGCCGCCCCCACCGCATGCAGGGTTGCCCGATGCAGCGTGGCGTTGTCATGTTCTGCAATAACCAGGGTTGTCATGAGATCACTCCTTGTTGTCGTTGTGCCCGATCGGATCAGATGACCCTGGCTTCGTTCTTCAGTTTCTCAAGCAGCTCGTCGACGCTGCCCACCCGCACCCCGGCGTGATGCACCTGTGGCTCGCTGACCTTGAGCGTGCGCAGGCGCGGTGCCGGGTCCACGCCCAGATCTGCCGGGCTGAGTTTGTCGAGCGGCTTCTTCTTGGCCTTCATGATGTTGGGCAGCGTCACGTAGCGCGGCTCGTTCAGGCGCAGATCGGCACTGATGACGGCCGGCAGCGGCATGCGGACCGTCTCGACCCCGCCGTCGACCTCGCGGGCCACCGTCACCTGCCCATCGCTCACCTCCACCTTCGAGGCAAAGACACCCTGCGGCACGTCCAGCAAGGCCGCCAGCATCTGCCCCACCTGATTGGCATCGTCGTCGATGGCCTGCTTGCCCAGCAACAGCAGCGCGGCCGACTCGCGCGCCTGCACGGCCGCCAGCAGCTTGGCCACGGCCAGTGGCTGCAACTCGGCATCGGTCTCGACCAGGATCGCCCGGTCAGCCCCGATCGCCATCGCCGTGCGCAGGGTTTCCTGGCTGGCCGCGGTACCGCACGACACCGCCACCACTTCGGTGGCCACGCCCTTTTCCTTCAGCCGCACGGCCTCTTCCACGGCAATCTCGTCGAAGGGATTCATCGACATCTTGACGTTGGCGATGTCGACGCCCGTGCCATCGCCCCTGACCCGGACCTTGATGTTGTGATCGACGACCCGCTTGACTGCTACCAGAACTTTCATGTGGCTGACCCGAAGATGGAATGACGGAATCCGGGGCGCCGGACATCACCGGTGCGGTGAACCCCCGGTGCACCCCCTGTGCCCGCGTGCATCCGGCACGACGGGAAGCGGTGTACTGACGGCCGTTCAGACAGCGCCAGCGTGATCCAGTTGACGGGATGCGCCCCTTTTTTGCAGGCACCATTATAAGAGCGCACCGGGCAGCGTTCCGCATCGCCGCAATGGCCCCGGGGCTGCGCCCGGCGGCCGGCGGCGTCTGCCTCCCGGCCCTGGCCAACCGGCCGTCGGCCGAAGCACCCGTGCTGCCCCCTGGCCCACTACCATCGCCCGCACCCCAACCCAGCCGCTTCCGTCATGCTGCAAAAGATCCAGGATGTCGCCATGCAGATCGGTGCCGTCGTCACCGGCAAGCCCCTGCAGATCCGCCTGGCCCTCGCCTGCCTGTTTGCACGCGGCCACCTGCTGCTCGAAGACCTGCCCGGCGTCGGCAAGACCACCCTCGCCCACACGCTAGCCCGCTCGCTGGGGCTTGAATTCAAGCGCATCCAGTTCACCAACGACCTGCTGCCGGCCGACATCACCGGCTCCACCGTCTACCAGCGTCACGAACAGCGCTTCACCTTCATGCCGGGGCCGGTGTTCACGCAGATGCTGCTGGCCGACGAGATCAACCGTGCCACCCCCAAATCCCAGAGTGCCCTGCTCGAAGCGATGGAAGAACGCCAGGTGTCGGTCGAAGGCGTGGCCCACCGACTGCCCGATCCCTTCTTCGTCATCGCCACCCAGAATCCGCAGGACCAGATCGGCACCTTCCCGCTGCCCGAATCGCAGCTGGACCGCTTCCTGATGTGCGTCGAGCTGGGCTATCCCGACCCGAAATCCGAGCGTGCCCTCCTCGAAGGCCGCGACCGGCGCGAATGGCTGCAGACGCTGGAGCCGATCCTCTCCCCCGCCGATCTGCTCGCCATTCAGCAGGCGGTGCGCGAGGTCAAGGCCCAGGGGCCGCTCATCGATTACGTGCAGAACCTGCTCACCCAGTCGCGGCGCGATTCGATGTTTGCCGAAGGCCTCAGCCCGCGTGCCGGCCTGGGCCTGCTGCGCGCGGCCCGGGCATGGGCACTGCTGGATGGCCGCAACCACGTGCTGCCCGACGACGTGCAGGCCGTGCTGCTGCCCGTGGCCGGCCATCGCCTCAAGCCCGCCCGCGGTGCGGCCACCAACCGCCGCGCCCGCGCCGACATGGTGGCGGAGCTTCTCAAGGCCGTCGCCGTCCCCTGACGTCCATCGATGCGCCTGTTCAAGCGCCACGCCCCGCAGCCCTGGGCCGGTGATTTCCCCATCGTCCGCAGCCGCCTCTACATCCTGCCCTCGCGTGCCGGGCTGATCTTTGCGGCCGCACTGATAGCCATGCTGCTGACGGCCGTCAACTACGCACTCAGCCTCGGCTACGTCCTCATCTTCACGCTGGCCGGGGTCTTTCTGGTGTCGATGTTCCACACCTGGCGCAACATGGCGGGCCTGATCGTGCGCCCCGGCCGTACCGAGCCGGTCCATGCCGGCGAGATCGCCGAATTCAGCCTGACCCTGCACAACGAACACGGCCCCGAGCGCTACGCCATCCACATCGATGGCCGCACCGGTGGCCACGCCACCCACACCGTCGATGTCGCCCGCGGCGCCGAGCAGATCACCTCGATTGCCATCCGCACCACCCGCCGGGGCTGGCACACGGCCCCGCGGCTGCGCCTGTCCAGCGATTTTCCACTGGGTCTGTGGCGGGCCTGGAGCTGGTGGCAGCCCGATGCCGGCTACCTCGTCTACCCGGCGCCCGAAACCCCCGCCAGCCCGCTGCCACAGAGCTTTGCACCCGATGGACACGTCGAGCAGCACCAGCAGGGCGGCGAAGACTTCTCCCACATCCGTCCCTACCGGCCCGGCGATTCGCTGCGTCGGCTGGACTGGCGGGCGATGGCCCGTCACCCGCAGGACCAGGCCCTCACCCGCGAGTTTTCGGATGGCGGCGTGGGTGGCGAGCTGCTGCTGGACTGGGATGCACTGCCAGCCAGCCTCGACACCGAAGCACGGCTGTCGCGTCTGGCCCGCTGGGTGGAATCGGCCGACGGTGCGGGCCTGCCCTATGCCCTGAAGCTGCCCGGCCGCCACATTGCCACCGACCATGGCCCACACCATCGCGCCACCTGCCTCGAAGCGCTGGCCCGCTTTGGCGAGGGGCGTGCATGAGCAGTGCACGCGCCACCGCCCATGCCCATCCGGCCACGCCCCCCAGCCGTGGCCGGACCCGCGCTGCCCACCCGGGCCCATCCGGCCAGCCCACAGCGCACACGGGGCTGGACCAGGTGCTGCGCCCCTCGCTGAGGGTGCTGGGCGGGCGCCTGGGCGGCACCTGGGAGCGCGACCGGCGGGACATGCTGCTCCTGATGGGCGTGGCCCTGCTGGCCGTGCTGCCCCATGTCTTTTACCTGCCTTTCTGGGCCAGCGCCGGCTTTGCCATCCTGTTCATCTGGCGGCTGGGGCTGCTGATTACCGGCAGCCCCCTGCCGGGGCGCGGCGTGCGCATCGCCGCCAGCCTCACCGTGGCCTGTGCCGTCTATGCCCAGTTCCGCACACTGTTCGGCCAGGAAGCCGGCGTCGTCCTGCTGATGCTGTTTCTGGGGCTGAAACTGATGGAGATCCGCGCCCGCCGCGACTTCTTCGTCACGCTGTTCCTGTGCTGCTTCCTGCTGCTGACGGGCTATCTGCATTCGCAAAGCATCCTGATGGGGCTGGGCACGCTGATGGCCCTGCCCCTGCTGCTGGCCGTGATGCTGACCATGCAGTATCAGGACCAGGAAGTGGGCCTGCGCAAGCGCCTGCGCCATGCGGGCGTGCTGCTGCTGCAGGCGCTGCCGGTGGCTGCCGCACTGTTCCTGCTGTTCCCGCGCCCGGCCGGCCCCCTCTGGGGCCACAACCAGGGCGGCAACAGCGGCACCACCGGTCTGTCCGACTCGATGTCACCCGGCGATTTCTCCAGCCTGGCCAAGTCGGACAGCGTGGTGATGCGGGTGGAGTTCGAGGGTGCCGCACCTGAAACCGCCGACATGTACTGGCGCGGCCCCAGCTTCGGCCACTTCGATGGGCGCCGCTGGTCGGCCCTGCCCGAGGGCGTGGTCCGCCACACCCTGCCCTCCCCCGAAGTCCGCATCGACCGCCAGGGCATCACCCACCGCTACACCATCACCCGCGAACCAGCCGACCACCACTGGCTGCTGGGGCTGGAAACCACCACCAGCACCCCGGCCGTGGGCGGCCGCGACACCAGCGTGCTCCCCACGTTCGAGTGGGTCAGCCCTGCCCCGCTGGGCAGTCGCGTGCGCTTTTCCGGCACCGCCAGCCCCGGTGCCTGGCGCGGCCTGAATGAAAGCCCCCTCAGCCTGCACCCGTGGCTGCAACTGCCCGAAGGGTACAACCCGCGCACCCTGGCGCTGGCCCGGCAATGGCGGGCCGAACACGGCCCGAACCCCGAACGGCTGGCACAACGGGCGCTGGCCTGGATTCGGCACGAAGCCTTTCACTACACGCTCGAACCGCCCACACTGGGCCGCCACAGTGTCGACGAATTCCTGTTCGACACCCGTGCCGGGTTCTGCGAGCACTACAGCAGCGCCTTCGTCGTGCTGATGCGTGCGCTGGGCGTGCCGGCCCGTGTCGTCACCGGCTATCAGGGGGCCGATGCACACGAGGATGGTTACTGGATCGTCCGGCAGGCCAACGCCCATGCCTGGGCCGAGATCTGGAGCCCCGACAACGGCTGGCTGCGCGTCGACCCCACGGCCGCGGTCGCCCCCGAGCGCATCGCGCAGGGCAACCTGCAATCGTTGCAGGCGCGGCAGGCCGAACAGGAGGGCACGCTGAGCCGGGCCACGGCCGACCTGAAACAGCGCTGGCTGCTCAGCCTCGATGGCATCACCCACCAGTGGAACCTGCTGCTGCTGTCCTACGATCGCAACAGCCAGCGCCGGCTGCTCGACCACTTCGGTCTGGTTGCCGAGGGCTGGCAGACCCTGGTCGGCCTGCTGGCGGCGATGCTGGCCCTGATCCTGGCGGTCATTGCCCTGGTCACCCTGCGAGCCCGCCGGCCGCGTGATCCGGTCGAGCGCCTCTTTGACGAATTCTGCCAGCGGCTGGCCGCGATCGGCGCCGATCGCCTGCCCCACGAAACCGCCAACCAGTTCCTCTACCGCGTCGACCGCCTGCTGGACCCGGATAACGCCGCCCTCGCCCATGACATCGTCAACAGCTACAACCACCTGCGCTACGGGCAGGGAGGCGGCTCCCGGCAGGGGCTGGCACAACTCGGCGCGCTGGTGCGGGCCTTCCGGCCCTGAGCCGGCCCGGATGCCCGTCCCATTCAGCCCTGATTCGGGCTGGCCAAGCGCCACCGGTCCGTGTCCCGGCCGCCACTACCCCCCACCTGAGCACC
>JAUNLD010000107.1 GCA_030532425.1 Lautropia sp.
CCGGGCCCACCGTCAGGACCGACATCGTCGAAACCGCTGAGCCGCCGGTCGTCAAGCCGAAGATCGGCCCCTATCGCCGGCACATCCTGCTGTGTACCGGCCCGCGATGCACGCCGGATGGCGAATCGGAGAGCCTGTTCGAGAGCCTGGGGGCGATGCTGAAAGCGGCGGGCCTGACCACGGGTGAATTGCGTGTCAAGCGTACCCGCACCGGGTGCTTTGCCGCCTGCAAGGGCGGCCCGATCCTGTGCGTGCAACCCGATGGCACCTGGTATTACAACGTCACTCCCGCCAACATGCAGCGCATCATCGACGAGCACCTGCTGGGCGGCAAGCCGGTCGAGTCGCTGATCTTCCATCAGGGGCCGGTGGTGGGGGTGAATGAGGCAGCCTGATGCCTGTCAGGGGCAGGATGCCAGACTTTTCATGCTGGAACCGACCAGGCTGATGACAGAGCTTCAGCCTGTTGCGGCACCACTCTCTGCATCGAACAGCTTGTCCAGTTTGTCTGCCAGTGCTGTTGCATCTTTCAGGTAAGCAGGAAGGATGGCCAGCGTCTCGTTGGCAAAACCTTCACCGTAATCATGGGCAGTCACATTGCGGTTGGCCCGATAGGTAAACCACCGTTCTACGGTTGCCGTATCCATGAGGTCATGGAGATTGGCGTGCCGGAACAGATCCTTGAACACCAGCCTGTCCACCTCGCGGGGACTGGCTCCATAGAGCTTCAAGGCCTTTTTCAAAAGTTTGCCGCTGGTTTCCAGCGATAGTTCAAAACTCTTGATGGCCGCATTACGGAAGAGGTCGTAGGCGATACTGTCTTTGTCAGAGATTTTCTGGAGCTCGACAAGAGCCTGATCCAGTGTCCTGATGGTTCGGCGCAAATGTTCGGTGCTCAGCGACATGTTGAGGGCTCCCGGATTTTGAATGGTGATGGCAGGCTTGTGCGGTCTGGTGTTGTTCAATTCCGGAATCAGGCGGCCTGAATTTCCACATAAGCGCGCTCGATGTTGCGATGGAAATCTTCAGGCAGACTGGCCCAGTCGTGGACGTCCACGAGGATGGGCAGGTCGCTGTCTCGCAACGCCTCCTGCAGATCCGGCCATTCGGGGGTTCTGACCGAAAGGTTGACCGTGTTGCGCAACACGAGGTCCAGATCACTGCCTTCGTGCGACTTGCCCGTCACACGGCTGCCATAGGCCCAGACCTGGGATGCCGGTGCATGCCGACGCAGAATGTCTCGCAGCATGGCGAGATGCCGGGGGGCGAGTTGCAATTGTCCGATGTCCTGTTTCGGCATGGGGGAGCTCACTGGGTGGTCAGAGGTTGTGGCCGGTCATCGAGTCCCTTTCACGGGCGGCAAAGCGTAGTGATCAGCCTACAATTATCGCCCAACGGCGAGGCTTGTGACGGATGGCGGCTGAAGCATGATGAACGACTGGTGGTGGCCCCTCGTGCCCTTGCTGTGCCTCTTGATCGATCGCCGCTTCGGCGAGCCGTCGACGCGCTGGCATCCGGTGGCCTGGATGGGGCACTATCTGCAATGGGCGGGTGGGCGTGTGGCGCCAGCGTCCTTGGGCCAGTCCGGGCAAGCCGGTATCAGGCCGGCACATGCCGATCTGCAACCCTTTCTGAAAGGCGCTGCAGCCTGGCTGGCGGGCGCTGCGGTGGTGTGGTGGCTTGCCAGTGCGCTGCAGTGGCTCTGTCTGTCGCTGCCCGCCAGCTCAGGTCTGCCGTCCTGGCTCGCGCTGCCGCTGGTGGCGCTGTGCCTGAAGCCGATGCTGGCCTGGGCCATGTTGCGGGATGAGGTCAGGGCGGTGGAGGCTGCCCTGCAACAGTCGCTGCCGGCAGGCCGTGCGCGCCTGAGCTGGCTCGTGAGCCGGGATACGCAGGCGCTGAGCGAGAGTGATGTACGGGAAGCTGCCATCGAGACGCTGGCCGAGAATCTGAATGATTCGGTGGTGGCACCGCTGTTCTGGTTTGCGCTGCTGGGGCTGCCGGGGGCGGCACTTTACCGTTTCGCCAATACGGCCGATGCGATGTGGGGCTATCCGGGCGAGCGGGGCGGGCGTCAGTGGCAGTGGGCCGGCAAGTGGGCGGCCCGTGCCGATGATGCGCTGAGCTGGGTGCCGGCCCGTCTGACGGCGTGGTTGCTGATGCTGGGGGCCGATGCCGTCCGGTGGCGACGCCTGCGCCGGGAGGCGACCCGTACCACGTCGCCCAACGGGGGCTGGCCGATGGCGGCGATGGCGCTTCGCCTCGGGGTCCGGCTCGGCAAGCCCGGGGTCTATGTGCTGAATGCGGATGGCAGGCACCCGGCCGCGGCCGATGTGGCAGTGGCCCTGCATCGGGCCGGGCGGGTGGCATGGTGGACAGCCATCCTCTGTGTTGTGCTGATGGGGCTGCCGGGGCTGGCATAATCCCTCCCCATGACCTTTTTCAGTAGCGTGACCACGCACGGCGGCCCGGATGCACAAGGCGCCGCCGCCCATGACTTTTCCACCAACGCCAACGCCGCCGGGCCATGCCCGTCCGTACTGGCGCACCTGCAGTCGCTGACCGCCGACACCTACCCCGATCCGGCCCATACGCAACTGGTGCAGGCGCTTGCCGCCTGGCACGGGGTCGACAGCCGGCAGATCATCATCGGCGCCAGCGCCAGTGAACTGATTGGCCGCCTGACAGCTGCGCTGGTGGGGCTGCATGGGCCGCAGCTGCCCGTCTTCGTGCCCGCCCACGCGTATGGGGATTACGCCCGGGCTGCCGCAGCGTGGGGCCTGCCGTACCAGATCTGGGATACCGCTTCACCCCCTGGCAGTGACGAAATGCCTGCCTCTCCCGTACCGCCTCCCCGCCTGTTCTGGGCCTGTGAGCCCACAAGCCCGCTGGGCGGGCTGCAACCCGGTTTGGCGACGCTGGCTGCCCGGCGCCTGACGGAGGATGTGGTGGTGGTGGATCGCGTCTATGCCCCCTTGCAGCTGCAAGGGGGCAGCAGCCTGTCGGACGAAGCCTGGGCAGGCCTGTGGCAGCTGCATTCACCCAACAAGGCCCTGGGCCTGACCGGTGTACGCGGGGCCTGGCTGCTGGCCCCTGCTAATGCGTCCGATGCCTTGGTGGCACGCCTGCATGCGCTGGCACCGTCGTGGCCATTGGGCAGCCATGCCAGCCAGATGCTGCTGGACTGGACGACACCGGCCGTGCATGCCTGGCTGGCCCAGAGCCTGCCGCTGCTGCGGCACTGGAAGCAGATGCTGGTCGAAGGCCTGCGTCAGCGCGGCTGGCGGGTGCGCGAGAGTCTGACCAATTTTTTCTGCGCCGAGCCGCCCGCGCAGCAGGGCTCGGTCCCTGCGCTGCTGGCACGGCTGCGCGGGCACGACATCAAGTTGCGCGATGCCACATCCTTTGGTCTGGCCGGCCAGATCCGATTGGGCGTGCGTCGCCCACAAGACCAGGAGGTGCTCTGGCATGCCCTCGATGCCTGATTCGATGTCCTGGCGGCTGTGGTGGCAGGGCATTCGGCCCAACACGCTCGGCATGTCGCTGGTGCCGGTCTTTCTGGGCACTGCCCTGGCCCTGCATCAGGGCGCACGCTTCGACCTGCTCTCGTTTCTGCTGGCGGTAGGC
Source organism: Lautropia sp. (assembly GCA_030532425.1). Classification (GTDB taxonomy): domain Bacteria; phylum Pseudomonadota; class Gammaproteobacteria; order Burkholderiales; family Burkholderiaceae_E; genus Lautropia. Next base: position 3,625 of record JAUNLD010000107.1, read on the forward strand.
TGTGTGCTCTGCATCCAGGCCGGCACCAACCTCTACAACGATCTGGGGGATGGTGAAAAGGGCAGTGATGGTCCCGAGCGCCTGGGGCCGCAACGCTTGCTGGGCAGCGGGCTGGCCACGCCGGTGCAGGTGCGCCGTGCCGCACGGCTGTGCTTTGGCTGGGCGCTGATGGGGGGCTTGCTGCTGGTCTGGCAGCACGGCCTGTCGATCCTGCTGATCGGGCTCTGTTCGCTGGCAGCCGGCTGGGCTTATTCCCGCGGGCCGGTTCCGTTGTCGCACACCCGCTTTGGCGAAGCCTGTGTGCTGCTGTTCTTTGGGCTGGTGGCCGTGGCGGGCAGTCATTTTCTGCAGGCCGGCCACGTCAGTGTACCGGCACTGCTCTATGGGCTGGTGCCCGGCCTGCATTCGGCGGCCGTGCTGATGGTCAACAACTGGCGCGATCGTCACAACGACTGCCGGGCGGGTCGCCGGACGCTGGCTGGCTCGCTGGACGAGCGTGCCGCCCTGCGTCTGTACGCGCTGTTGCTGCTGTTGCCCTTTGGCCTGCTGGGCGGCATGGCGGTGTGGCTGCAATGGCCGGCGCTGGCCGGCTGGCCGATGCTGCTGCTGCCTGCCGTGCCGTGGCTGCTGTGGCAGTTCCGGCATCGGCAGGGGCGGGCACTCAACCTTCAGCTCAAGCAAACCGCCCAGCTGCAGATGGGGCTGTGCGCCCTGCAGCTGCTGGCACTGCTGGCCTGAGGGCGCCCCCGACTCAGGTTGCGGCCGACAGGTCGGATACCATCTCGCAACCCTGTCATCCTCCGGGCGCAGGCGCCCGGTTGCCGGCGTTTGCCGTTCAGGGCAGCCCCATGCGCGGCAAGCGCCGGGCTGCCATCCCCTGATCCCGGTCAGGCTTCGGGCTTGCGTGCCAGCAGCGTGGCAAAACGCATCTCGATGCGCTGGCCGTTTTCGTCGGTCTTGTGCAGCTTGCCGGGGTTTTCGTTGTACTTGATGATCTCCCAGCCCTCGTAGATGGCTTTCAGCTGGCCTGCCTGAAAACGGAAGGGGAAGGGCACCCGGCACGGGTAATCGTCACTGTCCATCGCCGAGACGATCAGGTTGTAGCCACCGGCGGCCGTCTGTTCCTGCATCGCCTTCACCAGCGGAGGCACCGACGCCGGTTGCAGGAACATCAGCACCACCGTCGAGAGGATGAAATCATAGGGGCCGTCAAAAGCATCCGGCTCCAGATGGTCCAGATCCATCTCGTTGACGAAGATGTGGTCTTCCAGTCCTTCGGCCGCGGCGATGCGATCCAGATTGGCCAGGCGTTCCACCGCCACATCCCAGGCGTCGACATCAAAACCCTTTTTGGCCAGATAGAGCGTGTTGCGGCCATTGCCACAGCCCACATCCAGCGCGCGGCCCGGCGTGATCAGCCGGGCGGCCTCGACCACCTCCGAGTGGGTGCTGGACAAGGCGTGACGCTTGGCGAAATAGTCTTCGGGCCGGCAGCGGAAGTCCATCTGGCATTCGATGTCGTCACTGGTCCACAGCAGCGTGTGCCACTCCTGCGGGTGGATCAGCGGCGGCTGGTTCTGCGCATCGAAGGCAAATTCTTCGGTGATGTTGCCGTCTTCGTCCATCATGGCAAAGCGGATCGAGCCCCGAAAGATCGTCAGCTGCGCCCAGGTACCCACCTTGGTGTTGTGCTTCTGCCTGAAGCCCGCCGGAATGTCATTCAGGTGCCAGACGGGCATCAGCTTGTAGGAAACGAGTTCTTCGCTCATGTCGCTCATCTCAGCCACCCAGCGCTGCTGACACCACCTCGCGGGCCTCGGCCTGCACCTGCGCCAGATGCTCGGGGCCCTTGA
>JAUNLD010000026.1 GCA_030532425.1 Lautropia sp.
CCTTCTCATGCGCCTGATGCCGGCCTCCGTCAGGCCCGGACCCACCGTCCAGCTGCGCCGCATGCCAGCGCTGGCACTGCAGGATGGCATCCTTGAGCATCCGCAAGCCGGCCGCCATCAGCACGGCGCGCGTGCGCCCCAGGCTCCAGTGCGTCTGAAACCAGCCCTCACGAATCACCCAGGGACTGTCGGGTGCCGCAGGCGTGGCATACAGGACGACGCCTGCCTGATGGGCACCGCTCAGGCATTCATCCAGCGCCAGTCCGGCCTCGTCCGGCGGAGCCGACAGACTGAAATCCAGACCGATCGCGCCGTAGCGCACCCCGGCCAGCATCGGTTGCAACCGGGCATCGGCCGGTGTGCCGGCCCGCACCATCAGGTCGACATCGGTGCCGTGCGTCTGCCCCTGCAGCCAGGGCGAGACATCCACCCGCTGCACGCCGTGGCCCGCATCCTGTGCCCCCAGCCGGGCCAGCCGTGCATCCAGCCGGTAGAGTGCGCGCCGGCAGCGCCCGCTCAACCCGCCCACGGTGTCCGATGCCAGCTCTCCCGGATACCATACCCCGGCCAGATGCAGCGTGGGCTCGAACTCAAGAAAAGCCAGCAGATCGCGCAGATGGCGGCTGACCCGGGGGCCATCCACCAACACCCCCACACGCAGCCGCACCGGCGCCCGTCGTGCCTGCGTCATCGGCACCGCTCCTCATCCATCCCCCGCCCGCACACCGGCCTCGTGCCCGGCCGCCCGGACAGGCAGTCCGCCCGCCCAGCCCCCGCACGCCCGGGTGAAGGTGCACGCCACTCCCCAGCCTGTCCCAGGCGCCCGGCAACCGTACGCACGACAATCATCAGCCGACTCATCACTCAGTGCTCCGGCCGGGTGATGGTGGTGGGCCACAGGCCCGGACTGCGCCGGCTGCGCGTACTGCGGCTCTCGTCATCCAGGCGTGAACGGCGCTCCTCACTGCTGCTGCGGCGACGCTTGCCGACCGAAGGCACATCATCCGGCATCTCCAGCGTGCTGCGCCCGCGCATCGTCGACGACAGCCGCTCGGGCATCTCCAGCCGGCTGCCCCCCCGCGTGGTCATCGGCCGGCTGTCGACAGCACTGCGGCTGCCCCGGCCACTGCGGCTCTCACGCCCTTCGCGGCTTTCACGGCTTTCGCGCCGGCGTCGGCTTTCGGTCTCGCCCGCGCGGCTGTCGGTACCGCGCAGCTTCTTCAGCATCGACGAGGAGGACGAGGATTTCTTGCGGCTGCTGCCGCGCTTGCCCTCCGAACCATAACCCAGGCTGTAGCCGTGGCGGTCGTAGCCCGAGCTTTCGCCATAAAAGCGGTCGGCCTGCTCGAAATCATGCGCATTGAGCACCACCCCCAGCAGCGGGATGCCGGCGCGGTCGATGCGGTTGAGCGAGCGGCGGATCGCCTTGATCGAGGTACTGTCCGAGCGGCTGACGAAGATCATCCCCGAGGCACTGCGCCCAAGGATCAGGGCATCCGACACGAGCTGCACCGGCGGGCAGTCGATGATGATCGTGTCGAAATCGTGTTGCAGATCGGCCAGCAGCGACTCATAGCCGGCATTCATCAGCAGATCGAGCGCATTGCGGGTCGCCCGGCCTGCACCAATCACCCGCAACGAGGTGCCTGCCACCTCGGTCAGGCATTCGTCCAGCATCGCCCGCCCGGCCAGCAGCTGCACCAGCCCCGGCCGCTCGCTGGACACCCCCAGCGACTGGCACACGGCCGGACGCCGCAGATCGCCATCGATCAGCAGCACCCGGCGCGTGCTGGAGAGCGCCACCGCCAGATTGCAGGCCACCGAGGTCTTGCCTTCGCCATCCAGCGCCGAGCTGACGGCAATCACGCCCATCTCCTGCTCCATCCCCGACAGCACCACCGAAGTGGCCAGTGTACGGATCGCCTCGGCAAACAGCGACTCAGGCATCTTCAGCACCATCTGCGCCGCCATCGGTGCCTCGGCCGGTTCCAGTTTGGGAATGCCCCCCAGCAAGGTCCGGCCCAGTTTGCCCTCGACATCATCGGTACGCCGCAACGTGTCGCGGATCTGGTCGATCAGCACGATCCCGAAAAAGCCCACCACCAGCCCGAACAGTGCACCAATCGCGGTCAGCAGCGTGATGCGCGGCTTGACCGGCACCGTCGGCACCTGGGCCGCGTCGATCAGCCGGGCCGCCGGCCGCTGGAAGTCGCCCGCCGCCGTCACCTCCTTCATCCGCGCCAGGAAGGTCTGATACAGCTGGCGGTTGGTGCTGACCTCCTGCTCCAGCTGACGCGCCACGATCTCCTTGCTGTCGAGATCGCGCAGCGCCTCGCGCGTGCTCTTCAGGCTGGCCAGCAGCTGCTTCTCGTGGGCCCGTGCCGCCGCCAGCTCACCGGCAATCTCGCGCTTGGCCGCATCCACCTGCTCGCGCAGGTCTTCCTGCGCCTGGGCCAGCTCGGACTGGGCCCGCTTGTACTGGGGGTGCGCATCGCCCAGCTGGCTGCGCACCTCGGCCATCCTGGCCAGCGCCGCACTCTGCGCCTGACGCGCCCGCGCCACCGCCGGGTTGTTGGCAATGCCCGGTGCGCCCATCACCCGCGACACATCGGTGCTGCCCGCCTGGCGCTGGGCATCCTCGGCAGCCGCCAGTCGCGCCCGCGCATCGATCAGCCGCTGGTTCAGCAGCGAGATCTGCCGCTCGGAGGCCTCATCACTGTTGCGGGCAACGATACCGTGCGCATTGCGATATTCGGCCAGCGCCTGTTCCGAGCGGTCCAGCCCCGACTTCAGCTGCGCCAGCCGGTCGTTCAGCCACTTGTCGGCCTCGCGGGTGGCGGCATAGCGCGCATCCATGTCGGCCCGGATGAAGGCCGCCGGCACCTCGTTGACGATCGCGGCCGCCAGCGCCGGGTCTTCCGACTGGAAGGAGATCTTCACCAGCGGATTCTGGTGGGTGCGGCTCACCTTGAGATTTTCATGAAAATACGCCAGCGCCTTCTGTTCCAGCGGGGTGGCGGCCTGCTCCACCGTCGGCGCCCCCTCGCCTGCGGTCCCGGCCGGATCGAGTTTCTTGCCACCCTTGATGAACTCGGCCTTCTTGCTCAGGTCCAGCGTGCGGATCACCCGCAATGCCACATCGGAGGTCTGCAGGAACTCGGCCAGCCCCTGCTCGACCGAGACGTTGGCAATGCCCCCGCCCACCTCCTGAATGGAGACCGGCCCCTTGGTCGACTCGAACATCAGCGTCGACGTGGCCTCATAGATGGGAGTGGTGCGCAGACCAATGACCAGCGCCACCAGCGCCGCCACCACCACCGGCACCAGCAGCTTCTTGCGCTCGCGCACCGCCAGGCGCCAGTAATCGACGATGACCGGCGTGGCCTTCCCCATGTCCAGCGGCTCGGCCCGCCCCGCGGGCGCCGTATCCATCGGAGAAAGAAAAGAAGGAACGGCCGTCGACGGCCGGTACGTATCAGCTTGGTTCACGATTGAATCGGGCTACGAAATCCGGCTCGCCATCACGGATCGCGGGCATCCGTCAGCAACCGGCATCATGATGGGAACGGGATGGCACACCACGGTGCGCACCGCACCTGGCATGACAACCGCCATGAAAAGGGAAGGATCCGGACGCGGCACCGCCATGCTTCAGTGCCCACCGGCCGGTTGCGTCATGGTCCAGACGCGCTGCCATTGCGGCAGGACGGCATCCATCGAATAGGCCGACTCGGCCAGCCGACGGGCATCGGCGCGCAGCCGCTCGAAACGGGCCGGATCGGCCACCAGCGCCGCCGTGGCCGACGCCAGGCCCTCGGCCGTGGCCGGCGCCTCGACCAGCGCGCCACCAGAGGCGGCCGCTGCGTCGATCATCTCGCCCAGCACGGCACCGGCACGCGTGACCACGGCCGGCATGCCGGCCTCCAGCGCCTCCAGCAGCGCATAAGGCTGCCCCTCCGGCACCAGCGAGGGCAGCCACATCAGGTCGTTGTCCAGCAGATGCGCGCGGGTCTGGTCGGGAGGCACAAAACCGGGCAGGCGCACATGCCCTTGCAGCCCCATCGCCCGCAGACGTGCCGGCAGCCCATCCAGAAGCGGACCACTGCCCGCCAGCTCCAGCTGCACATCGATGCCGCGTGCGCGCAGCAGCTGCACGGCCAGCAGGCACAGGGTCACCCCCTTCTCGGGCACCAGACGCGACAGGAACAGGATGCGCAGGGGGCGGCCAGCCAGCGGCGGGCGGGAGACGGGCGGCTGCATCGACACCGCATTGTTGACCGCCACCGCCGCCCCGGCGGCGGCACCACCGATGGCGGCCGACTGCGCCCGGCTCAGCACCACCACCTGGTCGGCACGGGCCAGCACCCAGTGGGCGGCCCGGCGCAGCCAGGCACGACCATCGGCCTCGCCCTGCAACAGGCAGCCGTGCACCTGATAGATGACGGGAACCTTCAACGCCCGCGCGATCAGCACGAAACCGCCGTCACGCACCACGCAGACCGGCTTGATCGAACTGTTGACATGGGCCACCACCGGCTGGCCGGTGGCCCGGGCCCGCTTCAGGGCCGCTGCAAAGCCGCGATAGTCGGCCAGCAGGCGCAGCACCTGCGCCTTGCCACCCTGCTCACCCTGGCGGCGCCCGATCTGGACGTGCTCCAGACGGGTGCCCAGCCGCCCGGCAATCTGCTCCAGCAGCTGCATGTGGCGGGTGATGCCACCGACCAGCCCGCGTGCCGGGCCAGTCGAGACGATGGTGGATGATGACAGGACGGACATCGACGATCTCCAGGTGCCCGGCGCGGACCGCACAGCCGGCCACTCGTGGCCATCTGCCCGTCACGCGCCGGAACGGCTGCACCGATGAACGTCGAACGCCTGTCATGCCCGTGTCTGCTCAGAGCGACACGACATCATCGGAACGGATTTTCTTGTCGGCCACCACCTGCTGCTCGGCACCATCGAAACGGCGCCAGGCCAGATTGGTCCAGGCGATGAAGGCCAGCAGTGTCACGACGAAGGCGCCAAACAGCACCGGCTCGGACACGCCGTGCGCCCAGCCGAGCACGCCCACCAGACCGCAGCAGAACGAACCGACATGAATTGCAAACACCGCCTGCCCCGGCGTCATGCCAAAGCGGATGAGCAGGTGATGCAGGTGCTTCAGATCCGGCGTCATCGGCGTGACGCCAGCCAGGATGCGGCGCACGATGCACGAGGCCGAATCGGCCAGGGGCACCGCCACGATCCACAGGCAGACCACGGGCTTGACGCTGGCCGCCCCATAGGCCGACGTGGCATGGATGGCGAACCAGGCCAGCGTGAACCCCAGCAGCATGCTGCCGCTGTCACCCAGAAAGACCGAAGCCTTCTTGCGCAACGGCGAGCGCAGGTTGAACCACAGGAAACCGGCCACGCCACCGGCCAGGGCCGCCGCCAGCGGCACCATCGCCGCCGCATACGGCTCGGGCGAGATGCCCAGCATGGCGGCATGGCGCGAGGCGAACACCAGCGCCACCGCAAACCACAGCAGGCTGATGAAGCTCAGGCCACCACACAGGCCGTCGGCCCCGTCGGTGAAGTTGACGGCGTTGATGACCGCCACCGTACCGATGATGCTGACCGGCAACATGATCCACGGCGCCGTCACCGTGCCGATGCCCAGCACGTCGCCGATGGAAGGTAGCATCTTGCCGCCCAGCATCACACCGGCCGCCGCAGCCCCCAGCTGCACCAGCGCACGGTAACGGGCACGGATCGGGTGGCGGTCGTCGATCAGGGCCACGAAGAACAGCAGCAGGCCGCCCACCCAGTAACCCACCGGCGCCCGCATCGACGACGGCCCGGAGAACTGCATCACCAGCGCCACGACCAGCACGGCCCAGCCCCCGATCAGGGGGATGTGACCAATGTGCGCCTTGCGCTGGCTGGGCTTGTCGACCCAGCCGATGCGGCGCGCAACCGGAATCAGCAGCAGCGTTGCCACGACGGACAGCAACACACTGGCACCAAACGTTGTCCACGGGAACTTGGCAACGAACACTGCAAAGTCGAAATCAGGCATGGGAACACCAGAAAACATGGAAAGATCCAGCGGAACTGCTGCCTCTCCGGTCAAGGTAGAAGACCCTCAAGCCCGGCACGACGCGGCACCCCCTCGGACGGGCCGGGGAAGGATGCCTGGACAATACCCGAGACAACGCGGGACAACGAAGGCGACGCCAGGCGGACACAAGGCCCGCCCGCACAACCTTCCTTGCCAGCAACGCGGCTGCCGAGAACGGAGACCCGCCGACACCTGCAAAAAAGTTCACAGCAAGTTGTCGACAAAATTTACGACCGGACGCTCAAGAGATCGTCCATATTGTAAAAGACTCCGCCACTCTCCACCCGCAATGGTATGCAGCCACCACGTCTTGTGCGACTGCGATTGCATCTTGCAGCATTTCTTACACCCCGGCCGGGCAAGCCCTGCAAAGATGTTAAATCCGATGGCAAAGCGCATTAAAACCTTGGTTTGTCACTAAATACCGCCTAAAACGCGCGAATTTGCCGTGGATGCTTCAGCCTGTATCCATCCGTCCCCGGCCTGTCCGACGCCCTCAATACAATGCCAGCCGGGCACCAGGCCCACCGGATGCGGGCCTGCCGTCCACGCGGTCTTTCCGATGCCCGCCGCCAGCCTGGGGCACCCCCTCCCTTTTTTCGCTCCGGAACCCACGCCGGCAGGCCGCTGCCCGCACGGCACCCCGGCCAGGCAGCTCATGGCGCGCAATCCGCTCAGCAATTTCTACCGCACCCATCGTTCGTCGCTCCACACCTTCGTCATGCTCGCCACCGAGCGCGTCATGCAGATGGGTGTGGGCCTGTGGATTGCCAGCAGCATCGCCCGCCGCTTCGATCATGCCACCTTTGCCAGCTGGCAGATCGCCATGTCGCTGTGGCTGGTCTGCGGCACCATCGGCAACATCACCGGCGAACGCGTGATGCTGCCGCGGCTGTGTGCCGAGCCGCCCGAGGGCATCCCGCGGCTCTGGAACACGGCACTGGCCGCCAAGCTCATCACCGCCCTGCTGACGGCGCTGCCGCTGGCCATCTGGGGCGCCAGCCTGCACGACCCGGCCATCTTCGTGCTCAGCCTGCTGTGGGGGCTGCAACTGCTCATCAGCGCGCCGGTATCGCTGGCGGTGCATGAATCCTATGCCCGCGACAACTTCCGCTTCCCTCAGGTTGCCCGCATCCTCTCGATCTTTGCACGCCTGCTGGTCGTCATCGTCGTGATGTGGCTGGATGGCCCGGTCACCTGGGTGGTCTGGGGCTGGATCGTCGAGATCTCGGTGCAGGCCGTGCTGCTGTGCTGGCGCTGGCTGCCGGCGCGCCGCATCCGCCCTGCGCTGATCGACGGCAGACTGATGCGCACCCTCTTTGCACAGGGCACGGCACTGGCCATCGCCTCGGCGGCCTCGGTCGCCCTCTCGCGTATCGACCGCGTGACGCTGGGCGCGGCCATGCCGGCCGACGTGCTCTCGCAATACGCGGCGGCAATGACGCTGCTCGAATCGGCCTTTGCCTTTGCCGCGATGCTGGCCACCATCGTCGGCGCCAAGACCCTGTTCCGCCCCGGTCCGATCGTGCTGCGCCAGCACGCCGCCCTCACCCTCTTTGCCGCCGGCATTGCCGTCGTCGTCACGGTCCTGCTGTCGCTGGTGGCCGGGCCGCTGATGACCACCATCTATGGCCCCAGCTATGCCGCATCGGCCACCTACCTGCGCATTGCCGCCTGGCTGCTGCCCCTGGTCTTTGCCCAGGCCATCCTGCAGGCACCGCTCCTGCTGCGTGCCAGCAAGCGTTATCACGTGTTCAAGGCAGTAACCGCCTTTGGCCTGGGGGCACTCGTGGCCTCGGTAGCGGCCCATCAGCAACACTATCAATGGATCAGCGCCGGCGCCTATGTCGGCTACCTCACGCTCATCCTCTTCGATCTGTCAGCGCTTCGCCGCCATGCGCACGACATCTATGACAGCCCTCCCCAAGCCCCGGCTCCCGGCCATGCCACCGGTTGACGCCGTCCTGCGTCCCGGCCTGCTCCAGCGCACGCTGCAACCGCAGCAGGGCTGGCTGCCATGGACGCTGTGGGTGCTGGTGTTCTTCGTCTGCACCTATTTCGAGACGCAGAGTGTCGGCGGGATCAAGTATGCCGTGATCTGGCGAGCGCTGGTGTTCGCACCGGCCATCCTGTTCATCCTCCGGCACCCGATGCCCCTGGGCACCACGGCATTGCGCACGCTGTTCTGGAGTTATCTGTTCTTTGCCTGCGGCCCCCTCTGGGGCGTGGGTCTGGGCATTGCCGATGCCCCCTATTCCATCAACCTGAGTGCCAACCGCCTGTTCGTGCCGGTGGTGCTGATGGCGCTGCTGGCCACGCGCCGCCACGATGTCGCCGACATGGCGGTGCGCGCCTTTCCGCTCTTCCTGTGTGTGGTCTCGATTCCGCTGCTGGCGGGCTGGCTGCCCCCCGTGGGGCTGCAATGGTCGCTGGCAGCCGTCTCGGGGCTGGACCTGACCGCCTACAACAGCGTCTTCCAGAATCAGCACTCGGCTTCCCTGGCCCATGCCATCGCCGGCATCTGCGCCTTCACGCTGGCGGCGCATTTTCCGGGGCGGCGCGCCTGGCCGCACCTGGCCCTGGCACTGGGCTGCTTTGGCCTGTGCGTGCTCACCACCGCGCGCTCGGGCCTGCTGGGCATGATCCTGGGGCTGTGCGTGGTGGCCTTCTTCAAGCGCAAGCTGCGGCTGCTGGCGGCCCCCGCGATACTGGTGGTGGTGGCATTGATGGCCACCGCCGTCGTCAAGCCGGAGATGATCGACATGATCCAGAACCGGCTGACCGGCCAGACCCTCTACACCCGCGGCCCCAGCGCCGACACCCTCACCAGCGGCCGGCTGACGCTGCAGACCTCCGCCCTGAAGGGCTGGTCGCACAGCGAGCCGATGCAACTGCTGTTTGGCGTCAGCCGCGAAGGCACCAAGATCAACAACGAGCGCCTGACCGGCAACCACCTGATCGCGCACAGCGCCTTCGTCGACGAACTCAGTGCCTTCGGCATCGTGGGCTTCTGCTCGCTGATGGCGCTGCTGGCCGCGGCCTATCGTCTGGCCTGGCGCAATGCGCGCCTGGGTTATCCGGCAGGGCTGGCCTGCCTCATCGCACTCTGCACCTTCGGCATGCTGCAAAGCATGGACTACTCGTTCCAGAACCTCATCATCGGCTTCATCCTGATCCTTGAAACCAGGGCAACGATGATTCGCACGACCTGAAACGCTCTGGAAGCAACTGTCAGATAGAGTGCAAAATTTGTTCGTGCAACGGCGCTTCGGGAAAACTTGTTACACGACGCAGGCCCGGCACCCGAAAAAACATGAGACATTGGTTTCGCGGTTCGATCCGGGGTCGTCCTCCCACGACCGACTCCCTTGTCGACGCTTGGCTCTTGTAGTCTGGCAACGGGGGATGTCCGGGCAACGCAGGCAGCGATGCTTGCCGCGTGCACCTGCACGGTTCTCCCGCCCCGCAACGGCAGCATCCGCCATCGCCCTTGGCGGGCTGCCGGTCGGCCGGGCCACGACGGCCCGCAACGGCGGGTCGCTGCAACGCACACCAGGCCATCCGCCTGACCGGACCAGGGTCATCGGCACGGCGCGTCGATATCTTGTCAACAAGACTTAACCGCCACCTGCCGACTGCTGCGCAACCTGTGCGTCGCCGCCACTTTTACCCACGAGTGAAGACGATGCCCATCAAACCTCTGACCACCCGCCTGTTCCATCAGAATGTGATGACGCATTCGATGGAGGTCGTCGCCGACTACTGTCTGGATCTCATCGAACAGCGCAAGAGCTGCCCGTGCCGGCCAGCCCTGGTGTTTGCGATGAACCCCGAAAAGTCGCTGCAATCGCATCACGACCCCGAGATCCGGCAATTGCTGCAGAACGCCGATGTCCTGCTGCCCGATGGCATCGGCACCTGCATCGGTGCCCGCCTGCTGCGCGGCGTGCGCATCAAGCGCGTGACCGGCTCCGAGCTGATGCCGGCACTCTGTGAACGCGCCGAACGCGAGGGCCTGTCGGTCTTCATTTATGGGGCCTCGCCCGAATCCAATGCCGGTGCACTGGCCAACATCCGCCGCACCTGGCCACGCCTGCGCATCGCGGGCGCTGCCCACGGCTTTCTGCCACCGGGCACCGTCGCCGACCTCGACGATCCCGGCAGCGATACCGTGGCTGCACGCATCAGGGCCGCCCGCCCCGACATCGTCTTCGTCGGCCTGGGCAGCCCCCGTCAGGAACGCTGGATGGCCGATGTCGGTGTGCACCTGCCGGTATCGCTCTTCCAGGGTGTGGGCGGCACCATCGACGTGCTGTCCGGCGCCGCCACGCGTGCGCCGCAGCTCTGGCAGTCGCTTGGCCTCGAATGGCTCTACCGCCTGCTGGAGAACCCCAAGCGCTGGCGCCGTCAGCTGGCGCTGCCGCGCTATGCCAAGCTGGTGCTGACCACGCGGCTGATGCCCGGCCGCCGCTTCACCCCGGCCCGTACACGCACGGCCTGATACCTCGCGCCGTTGTGCGCTACCGGTTGCGCACGGGGGCTGCCAACGGCGGGGGTTGGCACGCCCAAAGGCTGGTCAGGAAGCCCTCACACGGCACAACGGCCAGACACGACAATCGACCAAAACGTCCAACAATGCCTCCCATCAACATCACGCTGGTCGCCGGCGCACGGCCCAATTTCATGAAGATCGCGCCGCTGATCCGCGCCTTTGGCGAACGCCCCGAACAGATCTGCTACCGGCTGGTCGACACCGGCCAGCATGCCGACCCCGGCATGAACCGCGTCTTTTTTGAAGAACTGGGCATTCCGGCGCCCGATACCCGTCTGGCGTGCAGCGGCCACAGCCAGGCAGAGGTCACGGCCCGGGTGATGGTCGCCCTGGAGAAGGAGTTGCAGGCGCACCCGGCCGATGGCGTGCTGGTGGTGGGTGACGTCAACTCGACACTGGCGGCTGCCGTGGTCGCCAAAAAGCTGCAACGGGTGCTGATCCATGTCGAGGCGGGCCTGCGCAGCGGTGATCGTGGCATGCCCGAGGAAATCAACCGGCTGGCCACCGATGCCATCTCGGACATGTTCTTCGTGACGGAACCATCAGGCCGGGAAGCGTTGCTGCGCGAAGGCCAGCCTGCCGAGCACATCCATTTCGTCGGCAACGTGATGATCGACAACCTCTTTCATCAGGTGGGCCGGCTGGATGCCGACCCGGCGGCCGGTGGCCGGGGTGCCGCCGCACGCGCGCAGCTGGGTTACCGGCCCTATGGCGTCGTCACCCTGCACCGTCCGGCCAACGTCGACCGGCCCGAGCAGCTGGCGGCGCTGGTCGACACCCTGCGCACCATCGCCCGCGACCTGCCGCTGGTGTTTCCGGTGCATCCGCGCACCCGTGCCAGCCTCGATGCACACGGCATCGATCTTGGCCCCACCATCCTTGCACTGCCGCCACTGTCGTACATGGAATTTCTCAGCCTCTGGAAGGACGCCGAAATCATTCTCACCGACAGCGGCGGCCTGCAGGAAGAATCCAGTGCGCTCGGCGTGCGCTGCGTCACCATGCGCGACAGCACCGAACGCCCCGTCACCGTCACCGACGGCACCAACATGCTGGCCGGCACCAACCCGGCCCGCATCCTCGAAGCCGCCCGCCAGTCGCTGACGCAGCCGCCTTCGCCCCGGCGCCCGCAATTGTGGGACGGCCGTGCGGCCCAACGTATTGCCGACATCATCATCGGCTCGCCGCTGTTTGCCCGATGAAACCTGATCCGATGACCCCGCCCCAGCGCCCGCGCGCCCCGGCCTCCACAGCCAGGCGGCGCCCGCCCTTCGTGCAGCCGGTGCGCATCGGCACCGATCCCGCCTCGCTGGCGGGTCTCTATCAGCCTGCCGATGGCCGCGAACGGGCCGTGCTGGTCTGCCCTCCCTTTGGGCAGGAGGCCATCCGTGCCCAGCGTTCGTTGCGCGTGGTGACTGAACGGCTGGCCCGCCAGGGCGTGCCCAGCCTGCGCTTCGATTACTTTGGCACCGGCGATTCTCCCGGCGAAGACGGCGTAGGCCACCCCAACCGCTGGCGGCACGACATCCGGCTGGCCGACACCCGGCTGCGCGCCCTCTCGGGCTGCCACGAGATCATCTGGCTGGGCCTGCGGCTGGGCGGCACGATGGCGCTGCAAGCCGCCTGCGAACACCCCGACCTGCCCCAGCCGGCCCGCATCATCCTGTGGGAACCGGTGCTGGATGGGCCAGCCTATCTGCAACACCTGAGCACGATGCACGAATTCTGGACGCGGCAGCGCGACGTCACCACCGAGGCCCTGGGCTTTTTGCTCACCACCCGCATCCGCCGCCACATCCAGGCCATCACGCCCACGCAGCTGGCATTGCCTGCCCACGGCGCCATCGACCTGCTGGCCCCACGGCAGATGCCCGGCCGTGAGGCCTTTCTGCATCATGCTCAGGACCGCGTGCACGACATCGTGCTGGCAAGCACCGTCGAATGGACATCCAACACCGCGATGGACAGCCAGTGGGTGCCCGATGAGGCGCTGGCCGCCCTGTTGAAGATCTGTGCACCAGCAGCATCAGCCGAACCCGCCTCCCCCCTCTCTCCCCCGTCTGCATCATGATGATGAGCACCCCCATCCCCTACCGGGAGGAAACGATCCGCTTCGGCCCCGAAGAACGCCTGATCGGGACGCTGACACTGCCGCTGCAAGCGCCCTCGCAGCCGCGGCCAGGGCTGATCCTGATGAATGCCGGCGCACTGTCGCGCCTGGGCCCACACCGGCTCAATGTCGAGCTGGCCCGCACCGCCGCCGCCCAGGGGGCAAGCGCGATCCGGATCGATCTGCCCGGACTGGGCGACAGCGGCTTCAGCAACAGCCCGCTCTCGCATGACGAACAGGCGTTTGCCGCCATCCAGCAGGCCATGACCCTGCTGGCCGACACCCCCGGCGGCCCGCGTGAATTCGTGATCGCCGGCCTGTGCTCGGGTGCCGAGGTGGGTTTCCTGCTGGCGCAGCGCGATGCCCGCATCACCGGGCTGTTCATGATCGAGCCGTATTACTATCCCAACCGCTTCTCGGGCATGCTGCGCTCGATACGACGGGTGCGTGAATACGGGCTGCGGCGGGCGGTGCGCCGCGTCATCCAGCGGCTGCGCGGCTTCCGCAATCACCCCGGTCAGGCCGATGCTCCGCCACCGATGCCCGCAGCGGCGGCCGACGAAGGATCGTTGCCGGCCCCCAGCCCCCAGGACTTTGCCGACGGCCTGTCGCTGCTGTTGCAGCGCGGGGTGCGCATCCGCATGATCTACGCCAACACGCTGATGGGGCAGTACGACCTGCGCCATCACCACCGGCACATCTTCCGTCAGCTGGGCGACAGCACGCATTTCGATGTCGAACTGGTACCCCACACCGATCACGTCTTCACCCGCGTCGAGGCCCGGCGCGTGCTGATCCGGCGACTGGCTGCCTGGCTCCAGCAGTTTGGGTACGATGGTGACACCCCGCCAGCGGCCGCGCCGCAGCTCTCAGCCCCGCGTGCCGTGCCGGCCGCCACGGTGGCGCAGCGTCAGTGACTGATGTGGCGCATCGAGCCGGCAGCGGCCGGCGGCTCACGATAATCGTCGCGCCCGGCCAGGATCAGGCCGGGGGTTTCTTCGGTCAGGCGGTGCGCCAGGCCCACCCCGAAACGGCCCGTCAGATAATCGCGGGCCTCTCCCTGCCGGGGTGGCCGGTGCGCCAGGTTGTGGGTGTCGGTGGACACCATGTGTGCCATCCCGCGTGACAGCAGATAGTGTGCCGTCTGTCCTGCCGAACGGCCAAAGGCGCCGATCACCGACCCCGCCGTCAGCTGCAACAGGCAGCCGGCATCGACAAAGGGTTTGATGATGTCCGGGTTGCGCATCACCGCCTTGTTGCGTTCGGGGTGCGCAATCAGCCAGCGGATGCCCCGCTCGGCAAACATCCGGCAGGCCACGTCGGCCCCAGCCGGAATCGAACCGTCGGGAAACTCCAGCAGCATCAGCAGCTCGCCATGCCAGCGGCCGATCATCGGCAGCTCGTGCTGGTCGAGCATCTCGAAGATGTCGGGATGCAGGTGAACCTCACCCCCCAGATAGACGTCGAGCGGAATGCCCGCCGCCATCAGCGCCTGCCGATAGTCCTCGTAGACCGGCCACAGGCTGGAGAGGCGATTGTCGAAAACACCAGGATAGACATGCGGCGTGAGGACCGCCGCACGGATGCCGTTGTCGACGGATGCCCGGGCCAGCGCCAGGGCATCATCCAGGGATCGGGCGCCATCATCGACGCCGGGCAGCAGATGGCAGTGGAGGTCGATCATGTGTCATCAGGAGGGTCGGGGCAGCCGGCCCGCGGCCCGGTGCCGGGGCTTCAACCCGAAGTGGCAGCATCCTGCCGGAATTCGTCGATGGCCACCTCACGGCCCTCCCAGGCCGAGCGGTAGGCTGCCGACAGCAAGGCCAGCGAGCGCAGCCCCTGGCTGCCATCGGTTTCGGGTTCGGCCCGGCCGCGCATGACCTCGATCACGTTGTGATAGTACAGCGGATGGCCATAGCCATAAACCGAGGGCGGCTCGTAGTTGGCGGCCAGGATTTCTTCATCCTCGGGGCGAGAATCTTCAAACGCCCAGTGAGTGATCTGGTTGACGGCCACGCCACCGACCTTGACCGTGCCCTTTTCACCCAGCACGACGATGCTGCCTTCCAGGTTCCTGGGGTAGGTGAGCATCGTCACGTTGACACTGCCCAGCGCACCGTTCTTCCAGCGCACGCTCATCACGCCGGTGTCTTCGGCCTCGATGTCGCGGGCCAGCGTGGCGGTGTAGGCGTGCACCCGGTCCACCGGACCGATCATCCAGTCGAGCAGGTCGACGTAGTGGCTGGCCTGGTTCATGAAGGCGCCCCCATCCAGCGCCCAGGTGCCGCGCCAGCGGGCAGCATCATAATACTCCTGCGGCCGCGTCCAGAAGACATTGATGACCGCCATGTAGATACGGCCGAAGCGGCCCTCGCGGATCGCCTTGCGCAGCGCCTGCAAGGTGGCATTCTTGCGGTTCTGCTTGACGACGAACAGGTGCACGCCGGCGGCATTGCAGGCGTTGAACATCGCCAGGCCATCCTTCCAGCGGGTGGCCATCGGCTTTTCGCTGACCACGTGCCGGCCGCTGTGCGCAACCTCGATGGCCTGCTCGGCATGGAGCCCCGACGGCGTGGTCAGGATGACGACATCGGCCGTGGTTCTGGCCAGCATCGCCGTCAGCGAATCGTGCCCATTGGCCCCGGTACGCTCGACCGCCGCCCTCAGCGCCGCCGGCTCGATGTCACAGACATCGACCAGCTCGGCTTCTGCGGCATGGCGCTCCAGCGCCCCGAAATGATTGGCAGAGATCCGCCCACAGCCAGCCAGAGCAAAGCGGATCTTGCGGTCCAGCGGGACCTTCACGTTATTCGAGACCAAGGGAAAGCTCCGTCATCAAGAATCCAGAATCCAGGGCACGACGGACGTGCCCGCAGCGACCACGATCAGCCCTGCCCGATGCACCATTCTCCGTCCCGGCCCACGCATCGACAACACACCATGACCAATGTCGGGCCAGGGCGCCATAAACCATGGCAAAAAAACAACACCCTGTCCGGGGTACATCGCCCGCCTCGCCCGTGGCATCCTCCGCGGGCCCTGATGCGGTACGGCAACCCCGTCGGGATGCCCGCCCCGTGCGGAGTGGCCCCCAGGAGACACCTGCATGGCCGGCCGGGGGCGTGCCCCGTCCGCGCACCGCACCCTCATCATCATGAATGCATGATGCAATGCAGCCCATACTCCTCCAACCTATCATCACCCGCCCCTATCGTTCCGGGGGCCTTTCAATTCCATGCTGGATATGGCGATTCATGTTACCGAGATTCGAATAGCACTCCAACAAAGACTCAGGCAGCAGTTACACAAATGTTTCAAATAGTGGCGCGTTTCCAGAAAGACGGACATGCGCAGAAATATGCGCTGCAACACGAACCTGAAAGCCGGTATCCCCGGGGCTCCGACTGGCCGGCTTTTGCCATGGCGCATCCAGCCCCGATCCAGCACCATCCCATCACCAGTTCCAACCGGATGGCCACAACCCCGTCTCCCCGATTCCCCCTGCCCCGCTTTTACATAGCCACATAATTTTCAGCAATTCGATCCACGCTGATAACAAAACGGGCCTTCTGCCCCGCATATTCGTCGGTTCAGTTAACAAAGCGCCCCACTCCATGCCGCAAAAGTCCCTGACATGGCTTTGGCACGGAGGCCATGCCTGCCCGCCCAACGGGCGTGTCGCTGTGACGGCCGGCGCAAAAAGCCCGTGCGGCCATGGCCACCGGCTGACAGAGCTTTCGCATTGGCGGCATAATTCCCCGTTAACTACGGGCGCGCATCGCGTCCACGTCCTGCCCGCAGCGCCATCCACATCATTTCGCCACGGCAGGCTCGCCTCGTTCAACATCTCCTGCCTGGCTGCCCGCTGTCGGGTGTGCCCCCAGGCTCCTGTCGAACTCCGCACGCAGCGACTTCTCACCATGAACATGTCCAACCCCTACCCCAACGACGACTACTCCAGCGGGGAGGCGCTACCCAGCACGCCGCCCGGCAAAGGTGGAGCCGCCGCTGCAGGCGCGCGTCAGCCCGCAGGCAATGCCCCCACCTTCGCCACCTACATGGCGATCATCCGCGAACGCAAGTGGCTGGTGATTGCCACCGCGGCGATCGTCACGGTGCTGGCCACCATCATCGTCAACATCATGACGCCCATCTACCGGGCCAGTGCGACGATCCTGATCGAGAACGCCAAGCGCAACGTGGTCTCCTTTGAAGAGATCTACGGGGTGCCAGCAGGCAGCCGCGAGTTCTTCCAGACGCAGGCCGAGTTCATGCGCTCGCGCGAGGTCGGCATCCGCGTCATCAAGAGCCTGGATCTGGTGAACAACCCGCTGTTCAACCGCGACCTGCCCGGCGGCGAGGGTGAAGAGGCGCCCGCCGCCGACGAAGCGCCCAAGGCCGACGAGGCCGCCAGGGCCGAAGGCAGCGATGTCCAGCCGGCCGACAGCCCGCGCTTTGCGGCCCAGACGCTGGAAGAGCGCGTGCTGGCCCGCTACAAGGCCAACCTCGACATCGTGCCGGTCAAGAACAGTCAGCTGGTCGAGATCCGTTTCGAGTCGCCCGACCCGGTGCTGGCCGCCCGCGTGGCCAACCAGACGGCCGAGTCCTACATCACGGCCGACCTCGACGCCCGCTTCGACATGCAGCAGACCGCCAGCCGCTGGCTGAACGAGCGTCTGAACCTGCTGCGTCAGGATCTGGAAAAGGCCGAGGCCAACCTGCAGGCCTACCGGGAGGAGATCGGCCTGGTCGCCACGCCCGGCTCGTCGCTGGGGGGTAACGAACGCCAGCTCGACACCTCGTCCGAACGGCTGATTGCCGCCCGCGTCGAGCGTTCGCGTCTGGAGCACGTCTATCGCCAGGTGCAGCGCGGTGCCCGCAACCGCTACGAGGTGCCCGAGGTCTTCAACAACGCCGCCGTCATCGCGGCCCGCTCGGCCGTCAGCGCGGCCGAGACCCGCATGGCCGATGTCTCCGGCTCGCTGGGAGCCTCGCACCCGGCCTATCAGGCTGCCAAGACCGAGCTGGACCAGGCACGTGCCAATCTGCGCCGCCAGTCCGAAGGCGTGATCGCCAGCATCTCGAAGGCCTACGAGGTGGCCCGCCAGACCGAGCGTGCGCTCGAACAGGAAGTCTCGGCCTCGAAGGGCAACATCCAGGAGATCAACCGCAAGGAAGGCCGCCTGAACGTGCTCCAGCGCGAAGTGGCAACCAACCAGCAGATCTACCAGACCTTCCTGGCGCGCGTGAAGGAAACCAACGCCACCGCCGACTTCCAGAATCCGATCGCCCGGGTGGTGGATCCGGCCGTGCCGCCGCTGCTGGCCGTCAAGCCGCCCAAGCCGCAGATCATCCTGCTGGCGGCCGTGATCGGCACGCTGCTGGGCGCCATGCTGGCCGTCTCGCGTGAGCAGAAGAACGCCGTCATCCGCAACAGCGACGAAGTGCTCGAAAAGCTGGGCGCCCCGCTGCTGGTGGCCGTGCCCAAGCTGAAGGAGGACGAAGCCGCCAAGCTGCCGGTGCTGCAATCGCTGGAGCCGCAGTCGCTGTTCGCCGAGTCGGTCCGCTCGGCACTGACCGGCGTGCGCCTGTCCCTGATGAACGTCGACCGTCCGGTCATCAGCTTCACCTCGACGCTGCCGGCCGAGGGCAAGTCGACGATGGCATGCAGCTTTGCCATCGAGCAGGCCCGCACCAAGCGCACCGTGCTGGTCGATGCCGACATCCGCAAGCCCAGCGTGCGGCGGATGCTGGGCATCGCCGAAGGCCAGCGCGGCCTGAGCGACCTGTTCGCCGGCGAGCCGCTGCAGAACTGCATCGTGCACCTGAACGACCTGAACCTGTCGGTGGTGATCGCCGGCAGCAAGGTCAAGCACTCGCACGATCTGGTGATGAGTCCGCGCTTCGGCGAGATCATCCAGCAGCTGCGCGAGCATTTCGAGATGGTGGTGATCGACACCCCGCCGCTCGAACTGGTCTCGGATGCCCTGCCGATCGGCCTGCAATCCACAGGCCTGATCTACGTGGTCAAGGCGGGCGAGACGCTGGTGCCGATGGCCCGCCGCGGCATCGACCGTCTGGCTGCGGCCAATGTCCGCCTGCTGGGTGTGGTGCTCAACAACCACGACTTCGAGAAGGCCGGCCGCTATTACGGCGAATACTCGGCCTACGGCGAAGCCTACGGTCAGGGCTATTACGGCGCCGGCCACCAGGGCTGATCGCCACGACACCGGCCCCACCCGGGGCCAGGTGCCTGTCTGGTTCAGGCCACGCAGCATGCACAAGCCCCAACGCCTTCGTTAAGAAGGCGTTTTTTTTGTGTCCAGTTTTTTCAGGACACCGCGACTGCACGCATCAGGAAACAGCAACAAAACGGGACGGGTAGAATAGGCGCCCAGTTCCCCATGCTTTCCCGGCCTCGTGCGTCCAACACCGGCTCGCCTTGCCGTCCCGTCCGGCACTTTTGCCCCGCATGGCAGCACGGCCTTCATCTATGCCCCGAATCGCCCTGTTAACCCGTTATGAATCGATGGGTGCATCTTCGCGCGTCCGAAGCCTGCAATACCTGTCCATTCTGGAAAGTCACGGTGTACACATCGAGCACTTCCCGCTGCTCAGCAACGTCTACCTGAAAAAACGCTACAACGGCGAGAGCACGCGTGCCTTGCAGGCCCGGCTGCTGTGGAAGCGCATCCGCGAGATGCCCGCGATCACCCGCCGCGACCGCTTCGACCTGCTGTGGATCGAGAAGGAGCTGCTGCCCTATCTGCCCTTCGGCCTCGAAAAATGGTTGCTGGGCAACGAGGTGCCCTATTTGCTGGATTTCGACGACGCGATCTTCCACAACTACGACCAGTCCGACAAGGCGCTGGTACGCCATCTGCTGGGCAACAAGATCGACCGGCTGATGGCGGGTTCGCGCCTGGTCACCTGTGGAAACGGCTATCTGGCCGACCGCGCCCGCCGCGCCGGCGCGCCGTGGATCGAGATCCTGCCCAGCACCATTGATTTTGAAAAATACCGGGCGCTGCCCCCACCGCAACAGCGCGACATCACCCCCGACAATCCGCTGCGCATCATCTGGATCGGCTCACCGGCCACGGTGGAATACCTGGAGCTGGTCCGCCCGGCACTGGAGCGGCTTGGCAGCCGCCATCCGCTGGAGCTGCGCATCATCGGGGGTGAACGCCATTGGCCCGGCATCCGCACGATCCCCATCCGCTGGTCGAGCGAGACCGAGGCTGCCGAACTGAACCAGGCCCACGTCGGCATCATGCCGCTGCTCGACACGCCCTGGGAACAGGGCAAATGCGGTTTCAAGCTGATCCAGTACATGGCCGCCGGCCTGCCCGTCATCGGCAGCAATGTGGGCATGAACAAGGACATCGTTCAGGTGGGCAAAAATGGTCTGGTGTCCTACGGCATCGATGACTGGGTCAACAATCTTGAAACCCTGATCCGCTCGCCCGAATTGCGTGTCCAGATGGGGGCGTGCGGCCGCAAACTGGCCGAGGAACACTACAGTATTGCCGCCGTTGGCCCTAAACTGGCAGCCATCCTCACTCAGGCCGCAGCCAAGTAAACAACCTGCCGATGTACCGTTCCAAACTCATCTGGTCCGTGGTGGGCCTGGCAGCGCCGTTGCTGTCGGCCGCCATTTTCATCCCCATCCTGCTCGGCCGCATCGGCCAGGAGCGCTTCGGCATCATCTCGCTGTCATGGGTACTGCTCAGCGCAGCCTCGGCCCTCGATCTGGGCATCGGCCGTGCCACCACCCAGCTGGTGGCAGCCCTGCGCGGCCGCGATGCCCCGCATCTGGTACCCGCCACCGTGAAGGTGGCCTGGGAGCTGTCGATCACCTACAGCGGCATCGGCGCGGCCCTGTTCCTGCTGGCCACCTTCTTCGACGTGCAGAACCTGATCCGCCATCAGGAAGTCGGCCCGCTCGAACTGAAGTACGCCACGCTCGTCATCATCGCCATCCTGCCCGTGCAGGTGCTCAGTGCCCTCTATCGCGGCATCTGCGAGGCCTTTGAAGACTTCAAGATCCCCAGCCTGGTGCGGCTGCTGATGGGCGCGCTGAATTTTGCCGGCCCGGTGGTGGTGTCGTTCTACACGCACTCGCTGGTGGCCCTGGCCGGCTCGCTGCTGGTGGCGCGCACCGTGGGGATGGCCATCCTGTATTACGGGGCACTGCGTCACACCCGCCAGCTGCGGGCCGGACGCCATCAGGGCCGCCCGCTGCGCATTTCGGCCAACGACCGCCGCCGCATCCGCCGCAAGCTCAATCACTTCGGCAAGTGGATGACGATCAGCAACATCGCCCATCCGCTGCTGATGCAGTCCGACCGCTTCATCATTGCCTCGACCATTTCGGCGGCCGCCGTCACCGTCTACTATGTGCCGCTGGAAATCGTCATCCAGTGCACGATGATCGCCTCGGCCGTCACCAGCGTGATGTTTCCGATGCTGACGGCGCGTCTGCAACACTCGCAGGCCGAAGCCTGGAAGATCTTCGTGCTGTGGCGCAACCGGCTGCTGGTGGCCTCGGCCGTGCTGTTCGCACTGCTGGCCGTGGCTCTCCCCACCCTCCTGCATTACTGGATGGGGGACAAGGTGGGTCCAGAATCAGCCACGCTGGGCCAGATCCTGTGCCTGGGCGCCTTCTTCTACACGATCTCGGTGGTCTACACCTCGTACCTGCACGCCCAGGGTCGCGTCAGCGCCTGCGCCCTCCTTCAGCTGGTCGAACTGGCCCTCTACATCCCGGCGCTGTATTTCGTCACCCGCCACTTCGGGCTGTACGGGGCGGCCATCACCTGGGTGGGCCGCAGCATCCTTGATGCCGTGGCACTGGCGATCATCACCGGCCGTGGCGGCCAGACACCGCGCCCTACCCGCACCGCCCGCTCCAGGGCCGGTGCAGCCGCCGCTGCGGCTGCCGCCTGAGGCCGCGTGATGCCCGAGGCGCCGGGGCCCTGGACACTGGCGCGCCCCGAAGGGCCCCTTCAACCCTGAAGCCCCGAGGCCTGAAGCCCTGCCATCTCTGCCATCTGACGCCTGACGCCCAGGCTGCCCGACAATCAGATGCCGGGCATCTCGGGCACGTTGGAGCGGTCGATGCGCGCGCTGAAATGCTGACCACCACGCGGCAGCACCAGCTGCTTGCGCTGGGGCGCCGGCGAAAACACATTGCCATCGAGCACGATGTCGCGCAGTGCGCCGATGCGTCGCTCACTCATCTCCAGCAACGTGCCCTGCCCTGTCCACTGCACTTCGTTACCGGCCAGCTCGCACATCAGCAGCGGATAGTGGCCGCTGTCATCACTTTCCTGCGCCAGCACGAACACCGGGACGGGTGAGGTGGCCCTGATCTGGTTGCCGATGATGCGCACCCCATACATGCCACGATTGGTGAAGTTGTCATCCGCCCCCTTCAGGCCATAACCCCGCGCACTCTTGCGCTGGCTGCGACTGTTGAAGGCAGACTCCACCGCCACATAGGCACGGGCGGCCGGGCCAGACAGGCGATTGCCCCAGAAGGAATTTTCGTTGCCCACCACACCGGTATAGCAGTGGTATTTGGGCTTTCCCTGCGGCCCCACCTCGACATCGTTGGAAAAGAAGTCGTTGTGGGCCGCGCTGACATAGGCCTGCAACAGGCCCTCGCCACGCGCCCGGTTGGTGCGCACGACGTTCTCGGTGATGACGTTGTACGAGGCGCCGTAGGCAAAATGCAGCGAGGCCGACAGCGACTCGATCGCCTGATTGCCGATGACCAGGTTGGCATTGGACAGATGCTGGATGGATACCGAACGCACCTGCCCGGTGAGCACGTTGTTGCTGACCAGACTGCGGGTCACGCCCAGAAACGAGATGCCGTAATAGCCACCGGTGATGCGGTTGCCCTCGATCACGTTGCGGGTGGCCGGCACCGGCACCTGCGGCAACACGAAGTGCTTGAGCCAGGTGTCGCGCGCCGAGCGCTCGGCCATCGTGTACAGGCGCTCGGCCTCGATCTCGATCCCGAAGCAGTCGGTCTCGGGCAACGGCCTGATGTCGATGACATTGTCCTTCAGCACGTTGGACGACACCGAGATGGCGCGGCCGTTCTCGATGCGGTTGTGCGTGCCGCGCAGATAGATGCCGTGGCCCACCTGCACGTTGCGGATCTGGTTGCCCACGAAGTGCACGCCCTCGATGTCGATGCCGTAGAGGGCAGCCGCCTGATCCCGCCAGCTGACCTGACATTCGATGTTCAGGTTGGCCACCAGCAAGGGATTCTTTTCAGGGTCGATGCCGCGCAGGTTGCGGATCAAGAGGCCAGCCCGGCCCCTGTCGCTCTTCAGCAGCAGCACACCGCCATCGCCCCAGACCCCAGCCACCTTGCCCTCGATGCTGACCTCGCCGGTGATGAGGTAGGTACCGGGCGGAAACACCAGCCACGCGCCGAAGCGGTCGGCCGCGCGGGCCGCCTCGATGCAGGCCCGGGTGTCGTCACGGCGGCCATCGCCGCGCGCGCCGTATTGTTGTGGCGTGATGCGCATGACGGCTGCCGAGGGGCCACGCGGGGTGGCCGCCATCAGCTGGCGCCCGGCCAGCAGCACGCCGGCCGCGCCCCCCAGGGTTTTCAGGAACTGTCTTTTCACGATGTGCTCAGCGATAGCCTGGACGACGCGAGGAAGGCGATGGCTGGGCAGGCGCCGCACCCCCCAGCGGCCGGGCCGCAACAGGCGCATCGGCGGCAGGCGCAGCGCCCACGGCGGCGACCGCGCCCGGCTGGCCCGGCGGTACGGCCCCCTGACGGGCAAGCGCCGGCTGCTGCGGGCCCAGTGGCTGCTGCGGCCCCAGCGGGCGCGGCGACCGGGCGGCAGCGCCGCCCAGGGCAGCCCCGCCCCGCTGACCACCGCCTGCGCCCCCCTGGCCACCTTGCGGCATGACAGGTACCACCGGACGACGACGGGCACTGCGCCGCGCGGCCGGGCGCGGATCGATGATCGAGGTGCCGGGGAAGCGCACCAGGAAGATCGTCACCGGCAACACGTACATCCACTGGAAGGTGTAGGCCTCGATGTAGGGGTTGGTAGCAGCCGCCAGGAAGGCAGAGGCGCAGCCCGCGAACAGGAAGACATCAAAATTGGTCAGACGCTGGCGCTTCCAGATCTGGTAGACCCCCATCGCATAGCGGATGAAGGGCCAGGCGTAGATCAGCGCGCCGATGATACCCACACGATAGACGGTCGCCAGCAGGACGATCTCGTAACGCCACGGATAGCGCTCGCTGCGCAGATAGCGCACGCCCTTGCCATGCCCCGCGCCCAGGCCAAACCATTCGAGGATGCCGTCGTAGAGCGCCGCGGCCTGATTGGTCCGCTCGCTGCCGCCGCCCCCGGAAAGCTCTTCCCAGAAACCGCCCAGGATGTAGAAGACGTCGATTTCGGTCAGCATGCTCAGGCCGGTGATGAAGGCAACGGCAGCCACCACCGCCACCACCACCTGCTTGCTGATCGCCAGCGCAATGGTGCCGGGCCGCTGGCCATAGACCCCGGGGCGCAGCAACACGCCCAGCACCAGCCCGATCGGCACCGACAGCATCAGCGCCGAGCGCCCGGACGAGATCGCCACCACCGCCATCATGCCCAGCATGACGAGCAGCTTGGTGTTCATCACGCCCACCGTGAGCATCGCAAACAGCGCACTGGTCATGAAGATCAGCGTGCCGAACACGTGCATGGTGGCACCGGAATAACCTTCGACCAGGTTGACGTTGGCCTCTTCGGGGTCGATGAAGAAGGACACCGCCTCGGGGCCACCGTGCTCCAGAAACAGGTAGAAGAACAGGCCGACGCTGAGCGCGCCCATGATGGCGTTGTTCTCCATCAGCGTCACCAGCCGCTGCGTGTTCAGGGTGGCCAGCACGCCACCCGCCACCAGGATCCACATCGCCGGCGAGACGATGTAGATGAAGAGCGTCTGGATCAGCGCCTCGTCGGTGGCGCCGCGCGTCAGGCCCACCACCAGATAGACCAGGGTGACGGCGGAGGATGCCACGTGCATCCAGACCACACGCATGAAGGCCGGACTGAAATCGGTGAGTGGCCAGGCCAGCAGCGCCGTCAGGGCCAGCATGGCCACCGACACTTCCTTGATGGAATTGGGGATGACCATCGTCATGAACAGCGTGATGACGAAGGAAATCGTGAAGCAGCTGCTCAGCCAGGCCGGCTTGGAAGATTGTTCAGCCATCAGGCTGGTCCTCTGTCAGGTGATGTGCCGCCGTACACGGGGCCGGCGGCAGAAGGTGTGCAGAAAAGGGCAGGCATGACACGAAGGGTCCTGCCATTCGTGCCCGGTGGTGTCAAAACCATGATGGTGCCATAACGCAACACTTCACGGGTCGCCACCGCGTCTCCCGGGCCTGCCGGCACGGTAAAAAAATGAGGCCGGGCTGCGTCACACGGATCGCAGCCCGGCCAGACACAGCGGCTTATTCAGCCGCCTGCAGGATGTCGATGTTGACCTTGCGCACGTCGAAGCGGTCCAGCGCCAGCTGGTAACTGGCTTCACCATGCCGCTCGGCCAGCCCCGGCTCGACCAGATAGCGCTCCATGGCCGCCGCCAGCGCCTGCGCGTCGCGGGCCGGCACCATCAGGCCGTTGACCTCAGGCTCGACCGTCTCGCGGCACCCCGGCACATCGGTCACGATGATGGGGCGTGCCATCGCCAGCGCCTCCAGAATCGTGCGTGGCAGTCCCTCGGAATACGAGGGCAGCACACAGACGGTGGCCTTCTCGACGAAGGGACGCACGTCGCGAACCCCGCCACCATAGGTGATGACATCCGAGTTTTCCCATGCCTTCACCATCGATTCGGGAATGGCGTCGGGCGACGAATCCTTGTAACCAATGATGACGAAGTGGGCGTTGGGGTGCTTGCGCTTGACGATGGCGGCCGCCTCGCAGTATTCGCGGATGCCCTTGGCCTTGAGCAGGCGCGCCGCCAGCAGGAAGGTCACATCGGGCCCCGGCGGCAGCGGCACACGCGCGTACTTGGTGAGGTTGACCCCCGAGCCGTTGACGATCTTGGTCTTTTCGGCCGGCACGATGCCCTGCCCGATGAACTGGGCACGGTTGTCGGGGTTCTGGAAGATGACGGTGGAGGCGGGAACCAGCGCCTGACGATACAGGAAGGAGGCCAGCTTCATCAGCACATCGCGCCGGAAGCTGCCGCCGTGAAAGGCAAACCCCAGGCCGGTCACCATCGGCACGTAGCGCAGGTGCTTCAGCCCCGACAGACGCACGGCCAGCCCCCCGTAGACCACCGGCTTGATCGTGTAACAGATCAGCACGTCGGGCTTCAGCTCGCGCAGCAGGCGCCGGATGGCCCACATCGTGTTGATGTCCTGCAGCGGATTGACGGCTGTACGGAACAGCGGCAGCGGCACGAAATCGGCGCCCAGCTCCCGGATTTCATCCAGGATGCCCGGTGTCAGCGGTGCTGCGGCTGCCCCCGTCACCTTGTAACCACGCGCAACCAGATCACGAATGAGATCGGCACGAAATTCCACCAGCGATTCCGCCATCGCGCCAATGAGGAGAGCACGCTTCAAGATAAATACGCCAAGAGAGATCGGTTCTGGGAAATGAGGCAGCGGGCCGGCGAGGCCCTTGCACGGTCACTCCTGGTTGGCATGTGCAGTCAATGAGCACGCATTGACTGCACATGCCGCCTGGAGCAGGCCCGGCCCCCGTCCACCAGCAGGATCGGCCTGGGCTGGCGCCGGGCGAAGGACGGGCACGCATGCCGCAAAAACACGAATACCGCGAAAGCGGGGTTTTTTCACACGCGAATGCCTGTAGCCAGGGGATTCTATCAGTCTGCTACACACGGGCACGCAAAACGCTTGCAATCTGAAAGGCTTCGACACGCACCGGCACGATGTGCCCCCGGCCACGGGTGGCGCCCCATCGTGATCGCGCCGATCCGCAGCCATTTTGCCACGCAGCCCCAGGCCTGCCACGGCCTGCTTGTGGCGTGCCAGGCACGCGCTGGCGTCGGTCTGCATGCTTTTGTTTCAAGCTCTGCGCAGCCGTTTCAATTCATCACAGCTTTAGCCAACAGCCTGCTCGTTACAACGAGTAAAACCGCTATCATCCCGCCCAGTGTCACCCGGCCAACGGATTGTGTCCTGCCATGAGTACCATCGCCCCCAGCGTCGTCATCCATCCCACTGCCATCGTCGACGAAGGTGCCCGGATCGGTGCCGACACGCGGATCTGGCACTGGACCCACGTCTGCGGCGGCGCCCACATCGGCGAGCGCTGTTCGCTGGGCCAGAACGTCTTCGTCAGCAACCGGGGCGTGCTCGGCAACAACGTCCGCATCCAGAACAACGTCTCCATCTACGACGACGTGATCCTGGAAGATGATGTCTTCTGCGGCCCCAGCATGGTCTTCACCAACGTCATCAACCCGCGCAGCCACGTCTCGCGCAAGCACGAGTACAAGACCACCACCGTGCGGCGCGGCGCCAGCATCGGCGCCAATGCCACCGTGGTCTGTGGCACGGTCATCGGCCGCTATGCACTGGTGGCCGCCGGGGCCGTGGTGTCGCGGGATGTGCCGGATTACGCCCTGATGATCGGGGCGCCCGCCCGGCGTACCGGCTGGGTCTGCCAGTGCGGCGTAAAATTGCCACGACCTGACGACTCGGGGCGGGCACAATGTCCCGAGTGCGGTGACGCCTACCTGATCGCCGACAACCGCTGCCAGCCCGCCGACCCGCAGGGCTGACCAGCCTGTCGCGGCACGCGCCCGCCGTCACCGGCGAGCGCCCACGCCGTCGTCTCCTGTTACTCAGCACCAGGACGTGACCATGCCAACGCCTCTCCGTGACATCAACTTCATCGATCTCAAGCAGCAATACCAGCGCCTCAAGCCCGAGATCGACGCGCGCATTGCAGCCGTGCTGGCCCATGGTCAATACATCATGGGGCCCGAGGTGGCTGAACTGGAGCAGCAGCTGGCTGCCTACGTGGGCGTGCGCCACGCGGTCGGGGTCAGCGACGGCACGGCCGCACTGCAAATCGCCCTGATGGCCCTCGATATCGGCCCGGGCGACGAGGTCATCACCACGCCCTTCACCTTCATTGCCACCGCCGAGACGATCAGCCTGCTTGGCGCCACGCCCGTCTTCGTCGACATCGACCCGCACAGCTGCAACCTCGATCCCGCCCGGCTCGAGGCCGCCATCACTCCCCGCACCCGCGCCATCATGCCGGTCAGCCTCTACGGCCAGTGCGCCGACATCGAGGCGATCAACGCGCTGGCAGCCCGCCACGGCCTGCCCGTCATCGAGGACGCCGCACAGAGCTTTGGCGCCACCCGCCACGGCCAGCGCTCGGGCGGTCTGACCACCATCGGCTGCACCAGTTTCTTCCCCAGCAAGCCGCTGGGCTGCTATGGCGATGGGGGCGCGTGCTTCACCAACGACGAGGCCCTGGCCCGCAAGATGGCACAGATCCGTCTCCATGGTCAGGAAAAGCGCTATGTGCACACACGCGTCGGCATCAATGCGCGGCTCGACACCCTGCAGGCCGCCGTGCTGCTGGCCAAGCTGCCGCACTTCCCTGCCGAAGTCGAACAGCGCGCCCAGGCCGGTGCCCACTACACGGCCCTGATCGAGCAGGCCGCACACCCGCAGATCCGCACGGTGCCCGTGGCGGCCGGCAACACCAGCGTCTTTGCGCAGTACACGGTGCGGGTGCCCAAGCGGGCCGCCGTGACCGAAGCGCTGAAGGCCGCCGGTGTCCCCACGGCCGTCCACTACCCGGTGTGCCTGCACCAGCAGCCCCTGTATGCGGGCCGCTACGACAGCCTCAGCCTGCCCCACGCCGAGGCCGCCGCCCGTGAGGTGATGAGCCTGCCGATGTATCCGGGCATCGATGCAGGCCTGCAGGCGGCCATCATCGAACGTCTGGTCGCAGCCGTCGACCAGTCGCTGTGAGCATGCCCCCGCCGGCCAGCGCGCCCTCCCAGGCCGCGCCGTCCTATCTCCGCACCTTCCTGAAGGTGCTGACCGGCTCGGCCGTGGCCCAGGCGATTCCGGTGCTGGTGATGCTGGTGCTGGCGCGCCAGGTCAGTGTCGAGGCCATGGGGATCTACGGTATCTGGCTGGCCACCACCTGGATCGCCCTGGTGCCGGCCAGCGCCAAGATGGACATCCTGCTGGTGACGCTGCCCGGCGCCCACGAGCGCCGGCTGGCCTTCCGCTTCGGGGCCTGTTGCGCCGTCGGCATCGGCCTGCTGCTGTCGGTCGTGGCACTGCTGGCGGGCGATCTCGTCAGCCAGCGCCTGCCGGGCTGGACACCGGCGGCCAGCGCGTTGCTGGGCCTGGGTACCTGGGCACTGGCCATGCAGACGCTCTGGCTGGCCCGCGCCGTCTCCAGTGGTGCCTTCGGCATCGTCAACCGCATCCGCATCACCTCGGCCGGCCTGACGGCCCTGCTTCAGGTGCTGCTGGCCTGGCGCTGGCCCGGCCCCGAAGCCCTGATGACGGGCTACGTGATCGGCACCAGCTGCGCCAGCTGGGCTGCGCTGTCGGGGTTGCGCAATCCCGCCCCCACCACGCCGGCCCCCGGCGAGGCCGACAGCTACCGCAGCCTGTTGCGCCTGCATGGCAGCACACCGGCACTGGCCCTGCCAGCCGCCCTGCTCAACACGGTGGCCCAGCAGATTCCCCAGCTGCTGACCGGCATGCGCTTTGGTGCCGAGCCGGCCGGCCTGCTCAGCGTGGCCTGGCGCACGGTGCAGGCACCGATGACGGTCATCTCCAATTCGGCCATCGACGTCTTCAAGAACAAGGCGGCCGACGAATTCAACCGCACGGGTCAGTGCCGCACGGCCTACCGCCAGACCCTGCGCCTGCTGGCCATTCTGGGCGTGGTGCCCTCCACCATCCTGCTGCTGTGGGGGCCTGCGCTGTTTGCCCTGGTCTTTGGCGAGAAGTTCCGTGGTGCCGGCGAGATCGCGCAGATCTTTGCCCCGCTGCTGTTCATCCGCTTCTTTGCCAGCCCGCTGGGCTATACGCTGATGATTGCACGCAAGGCCAACATCGATCTGTACTGGCAGATGGGACTGCTGGCGATGAGCCTGAGTGCCTTCATCGTGCCGCCCGATGCCATGACCGCATTCAAGATCTTTTCGGGCGGCTATGCCGCACTGTATGTCATCTACCTGATCCTGCAATGGCGCGCGGCCGGAGGAGACCGCCGCACGCCTGCCGGCCGCGCCTGACGGCGCCGGCCCCGTTTGCAACACGACAAGAAGGACTGGCCCAAGGAACCCCTCATGGCATCCCCCCGTCTCGACAAGAAGAAGATGCGTGTCAAGGCACCGTCGCTGTTTGACACCTTCGGCTACGGCGTGCGCCCGCAACGCCCCACCACCTTTGCCACGCTGATGGTCAGCCTGGCGGTGTTCTTTCATTTCGGCCTGCTGGTCATCCTGTGGCAGGAGGTCAAGGCGGTGCCCAGCATCGCCTGGACCGGCACGTCCACGGCGCTGCTCTGTCTGGCGGCGCTGGCAGCCCGGCACGGCAGCATATCGGTTCGCAACGCCACGGTCTGCACGATCTTCTTCTTCGTGGCTTACCCGATGTTCGCCTGGCTGAGCTACAAGGTCTGGGGGCAATACAGCAGCGAGCGCGAAGCCCTGCTGCTGCAAACCGTGCCGATCATGGCACTGGGCCTTGCCCTGTACCTGGTGGGCGCCGCAGCCCGCAGCCACCGCACCTATCGTGCGCTCTGGATGGCCTGGACGGTGATCGCCTGCTATGTGTTGCTCAACATCAACAAGCTCGACCCGCAAAGCATGTACCAGGCCTCGCTGGCCGATGCCGGCGTGTCGCTCAATTACCAGCAGCTGGGTGATGCCTTCGCCATCTGCAGCGTGATTCTCGCCCCGCGCATCCGCCAGCCGCTGCTGCAATGGCTGTTCATCGGTGCCGCCGTCTGCATCATGTTCATCATCCCCTCGCGCAGTGCAGCCTTCTTTGGCGCCGTCTCGCTGGGGATGACGCTCATCATCTTTGGCAGCCGCTTCACACGCATCTCGCTCATCACCCTGGGAGTGCTGGCCGTGTTGGGCTATCAGAGCGGGACCTTTGCCGAGCTGTTCGAAGGCTCACGCTTCGAGTCCGCCCTGACGCCGGACACCGAAGACGGATCGTGGAGCATGCGCCAGGAAATCATGGATTACGGCATGACACTGCTGATCGGCAAGCCGTTCACCGGTGAATGGGCCTTCCAGCTGAGCGACCTGAAGTTCTCGGGATACTACATTCATAATGCACTGGATGTCTGGGCACAGACTGGCCTGATCCCCTTCCTGATCTTCCTGACGATCTGGATCTTCCTGCTGGACGCGCTGCTGACCGGGTTGGCACGCTGGCCACGCATCGCCAAGGAAAGCATTCCGGTGTTGCTCTTTGCGGCGCTGTCCTGGACACTGTCGCGCAACATCACCTTCGTGGCGCTATTCTTTTGTCTGGGCTTTGCCTCGGCCGCGCTCACGCAGGCACGCTACGGCCAGCCCGGACGCCGGCGTCGGCGTTCGCAGGGGGCTTTCCCGGCCGATCCTGGCTTCGCCCACACCGAATTCGTCAACACGCAGTTTGGCAACACCCAGTTTCAGCCACCGGAACACCTCCACGGCGAGCACCGGGTGCCGCCCCGCTCTCCCTATGAACCACCGCCTTTCCGTTGACGCCGGCGCTGCCTCGGCCTCGCCCCTCTCCCCATTGGCCCTGCACGCCGCCGCCCAGGGCGCAATCCACCCGGTTGCCGGGGCCCCCACCCTGGCGGCGACAGCGCACTCAGCCGCTTCCGGGGCAGGCGCACTCGCTGCCCAGCCCCCGGCACAGGCCACGGTCGGTCCGAAGGCCCCCGCCTCTCCTGCCGGCCTTGGCCCACTGATGCTGCGCGCACCGGTGGCACGCCTGAAGAAACTGGGCTGGCGGCTTTACGAAGAGCTGATCCTGCCGCCCCGGCAGGACGAATACCGGCGGCTGTTGCAGGCCGCCCGCGATCAGGGCTATCAGGTCATCGACAACGTGCAGTGGCTGACGATGGTGCGCGCCGGCGGCCCCGCCCCCGACGAGCGGGTGCTGGTGATGCGCCACGACATCGACACCGATCCGGGCCTGGCACTGCAATGGCACCAGATCGAGCACGAGACCGGTTGCCGCGCCAGCTACTATTTCCGGCAGAGTACCTGCAACGAGCAGGTCATCCGCACACTGGCTGCCGCGGGCGTGCATGTCAGCTATCACTTCGAAGAGCTGGCCACCGTGGCCAAGCAGCGCCGGCTGAAATCTCCCGAGGCCGCCCGTGCCGCCTTCCCGGAGGCCCAGGCCCTGTTTGCCCACAACCTGAAGGACTGGCGCGAACGCTTCGGCCTGCCGATGACGGTGGTCTGCTCGCATGGCGACTGGATGAACCGCCACCTGAAGATCTCCAACCACGCGCTGCTCAAGGACGATGCCCTGCGCCAGCAGTTGGGCATCGACAGCGAGTGCTACGATGACGAGGTGATGCAGCCCTTTGCCTGCTACCTGTCCGACAGCAACCCCCCGCACTTCTGGGTGCGGGGCGAGCCCTTTGCGCTGATCGCCCAGGGTACGACCCCGCTGGGCATCCTGACGCACCCCAAGTCGTGGCGGGCACACTGGCCCTCCAATTTCTCCGAACTGTCCGGCCGCATCGCGGAAGCCCTGCGCTTTCGCTTCGGCAAGGGGTGGCAATGAAGTCGATTCCCGTCTGTCATGTCTCGACAGTCCACCGAGGCGTCGAGATCCGCATCATCCGCAAGGAGCTGGCCTCGATGGTGGAGGCCGGCTACGAAGGGCACGCCATCATCGCCGCCACCCCCGAGGAGGTGGCCGAGGCCGCCACGCTGGGCATCACCATCCATCCGCTTGAAGAGAACGCCCGCAGCGGCGGCCGCCTGACGCGGATGACACGCAAGATGTTCCATGCCTGGCGGGCCTGCCGCCAGCTCAATGCCCGCCTCTACCATTTTCACGACCCCGAGCTGATCCCGCTGGGGCTGGCCCTGAAAATGGCGGGCTACAAGGTGGTGATGGATGTACACGAGGACCTGGCCAACCAGATCCTGACCAAGCACTGGATTCCGGCCCCACTGCGCAAGCTGGTGGCCCGATGCGCACGGATGGCCGAACGGCTGGGCGCGCGTTTCTACGACGGGGTGGTCACGGCATCGCCCCGGCAGGCGGCGTTCTTCCGGGATGTGGCCCGGCGGGTGACGGTTGCCCACAACTATCCGCTGCTGGGTGAACTGGCCATCGACGTGACGGCCCGTGCGCCCGCCCCGGCCGCCGCTCAGGATACCGCCGCCACCCCGGGCATGACGCCCCCCCCCTGGCATGGCGGCCGATAGCGCCGCCGATACCACCACCAGTACAGCCGACATGCCCGCGGCTGGTGCGGCCCACGCCAGCGCCCACGCAGCGCCCATGCCGGCCCGACTGATACGGCCACGCCAGCGCCGGGCAGCACCGCCCGCCCCCGCACACATGTCGTCTATGTCGGGGGCATCTCGCGCATCCGCGGCATCAACGAGGCCATCGATGCGGTCGAGGCCGCAGATGTCCAGCTGCTGCTGGCCGGCAAGTTCAAGACCGATGCCGAACGGCAGGAAGCCGCAGCCCGCCCCGGCTGGCCGCGCGTCGAGTATCTGGGCTGGGTCGACCGGCAGGGCATCCAGCAGGCACTGGCCCGCAGCTTTGCCGGCCTGTGCACGCTCTACCCCACCCCCAACCACCTCAATGCCGAGCCAATCAAGCTGTTCGAGTACATGGCGGCCGGCATCCCGTCGATCGTCTCGACCATTCCCGACTGGATGCCCTATGTCGAGAAGCACGATGCCGGCGTCTGTGTCGACCCGATGGACACCACCGCCATTGCCGAGGCCATCCGCTGGCTGCGCGACAACCCCGAGCGTGCCCGGCAGATGGGCGAAAACGGCCGACGGGCCGTCCTTGAACACTACAACTGGAACACCCAGGCCGAACGCCTGAAACACCTTTACCAGGAGATTCTGTCACCCTGATTCGCTGAGTACGTCCGTACGGCGGTGTTGGCTGCCATTGTCCGTGTTTTAGCGGCATTTGGCGCTACAAAGGCAAAAAAGCAAAAAAAGGCAAGACAGCCGGCAGCTTTTCCGGCCAATACCGCAAGCCGCACCGGCTTTCAAGCCGCTGCACTGCCACCGGTCGCCCCAGCAACACCGCCGGTAGCATCAAGTGATGCGTGCGCGCAACACTCTACCTAGACTGAAACCGTGAACGATTTCCTTGTCACGTGGAAATCCGGTCCTCTGCCCATCCCACGGTTCAACGCCCGCCTGCCGGAGCCTTCAGTCTATGTACGCCCCCGCCCCATCCGATAAACCGACATCGCGCTTTTCCTTTCCTGGCCGCATGACCCTGTTGAGTTCCTGTCTGATAAGCCTGAGCCTGGCCGCCGGTTGCGGCAGCCAGAGCGGTGGCGACGATGCCCAACCCGTGGCTGTCGAACCGCTGAAGCTCACGGCGCTCGAAGAAGACGCCATCCAGCGTGTCGTCACGCAGATCGTCGAGGAAGAGCCCTACATCCTCCATACCGAACCGAGCTTCGACAACGACAAACCGATCGCCGGCGCCGCGGCCGACCTGCTCACTGCGGCCGCCCGAGAATCCGTCACGACGGTCAAGGATGACTTCGGCAATCTGGTCAGTGCGGCCGGTGCCTTCCTGCTCCCTGCAGCCGACGCGGCTGACGACGCCTCGGCCAGCCCGTCGTCGTCGATGCTGCGCACCCGTCATCCACGGCCGCGCCCCTGGCTGCCCGACGGCGTGCCGGCCAACTTCTGGAACACGCCCGCTCCGGTCTACACCGCCGCAGCCGACAGCGCACGCAACACGCCCTCCCCCACCCGCAACGATGCTGGCCCTGCCGCCGCCGGCAGCGTGCCAGCCGCACCGCAGCACAGCGACCGCATCGTCTCGGCCAAGCGCACCTATCGACTGAACTCTCCCGAGATGGCACGGCTGTACGGCCCGGGGCTGTTCATCCAGTCGGCCCTGGCCAACACGGTGGTCGGCGCCCCGCGCAACAACGAGATCATCGTCTCCAACCGTTTCCAGGCGCTGGTCGGCGGACGCCTGTCCAGCGTACGCCTCTACTGGCAGGCCGGCTCGGGCTATTCGGCGGGCACGGGCGGCACCATCCGCCTCAGCCTCTATCCCGATGATGGCTCGGGCGCCCACCTGCCCAACATGAAGGCCCAGCCACTGGCCAGCGGCACCTATCAGCCCCGTCTTGGCCCCAACGACAAGCGCTCGCTGTTCACCGCCATCCCCATGCAGCACAGCGGCCGTGCGCTGGAGCCAGGCAAGCTGTACCACCTGGTGTTGCAGAACATCGACCCCCGGCCTGCGCAGAACTACATCAGCAGCAACAACGCCACCACCTACCCAACCACCAGCCGCCCCAACCGCTGGCTGAACACCCAGGACTGGTCGACGCTGCTGGCCATGCGTCCGCTGGGCAGCAAGAATGCCCTCAACTGGCGCAACCTGACCGAGCAGGGCACCACCGGCAACTATTTCTCGCCCATCCTGCAGCTGACGATGACCGATGGCCGCAGCCAGGGGGTCGGAGACATGGAAGGGGGGCACGTCGATCCGAAACTGATCTATACCTCGACCGCGGCCAAACCCATTCGTGAACGCTTCACGCCCAGCAGCAACAAGACCGTCACGGGCCTGTCGTTCACCACCGCAGCCTCGGTGGCCGGCACCCTCAAATGGCGCATCCTGCAGGGCCAGACCGAACTGGCCACCGGCACCGTCGAGGCCCGCCAGCCCAACTACCGGGTGGGCCCCGTCAAGCCTGGCGTCGCTGTCGGCCTGCTGCAGTGGTACGATATCGAGCTTCCCGTCGGGAAAGAGGTCCGCATGCGGGCCGGCCAGACCTACGATGTCGAGTTCCAGCCGCAAGGCCGGAGCGAATGGAAGTTCGGTGACCATCGCAATGGCGCCAGCTACGGCTTCACCTGGCCGGCCGCCTTCACCGAGTCTCAGGCCCAGCACCGCCACAATGGTGCCTGGATCAACGTCTATCACTGGAATTACAGCAGCTCGCGCACTGGCTCCAACTGGCCGGTGGTGCTGCACCTGGCCCCCTGATGCACTGACGTTGTCCTGCCGCCCCCTGTGGGCGGCAGCTGCTGACCCGGAGCCGCTCTACCGAGCGGCTTTTTTGCATGAACACTCGCCCGATCCCCGGAAACCCGGGTGGCAGGAACGGGCCAGGGATATCGACCGCACCCCTGCCATGCCGGACGCCCACACTGGTATCCGGCAGGTCGGCCCGCTGCATGGCCGCAGCCTGTCCGGTATCACTTGTCACCTGATCTGGGTGCTTCTTACATCGACATGCGAGCAGCCTGGCTTCTGATACATGTCGAAATGTGTCAAGCACTTTTACTTGTCGAAATTATTTACACATTTACTAATTGTCGACTAGAATGCGCGACTTTCGCAAACCCCTATCTTTGGAAAAGACATCGTGACGGAGAATCACGCCACCCTGCCCCCATCCCTTCGCAAGCATTCGGGCCTGGCCTCACTGGCACTGGCCCTCGCCCTGGCCGGCTGCGGCATGAGCGACAGCGGCGCGCCTCAGCCCGGAGCCGACCAGGCCGCCAAATCCACCCATACCGCCCCTGCCACCGCTTCGGCAGAAGGCGACGCGCAGGACAGTGCCGCACAACAGGGCAGCCAGGGCATCGCCCGCCAGACCAAGGCGTCCACCCGCATGATTGCGGCCGGCGGCCACCACTCGCTGCTCTCAGGCGCCTCGCAGCGCCTCTATGGCCCCGGTGTCTTCAACCAGAACGCGCTGGCCAACACCATCATCGGTACCGTCGGCGGTACCGACCGCGTCGTCTCCAACCGTTTCCGCGCCACGGTCAGTGGCCACCTCACCAGCGTGCGCCTCTACTGGCAGCCGGGCCGGGGCTACTCGTCGGGCAGCGGCGGCCAGATCCGCATCCGCCTGATGCCGGATGACGGCTCGGGCAACCACCGCCCCAACATGAACAGTGCGCCGCTGGCCAGTGGCTACTACGTGCCCGGCTGGAGCAAGACCAGCGCCGGCCGGCCGATCTTCGACGAGATCCGCATCGTCAGCCACCAGGCCATTCAGGCCGGCCGCATCTATCACCTGGTGATGGACAACGTCGACCGCGCCCCCGGCTCCAACTACATCAGCAGCAACAACGCCATCACCGTGGCCGGCAACGGCCGGCCGGCCCGCTGGCACAGCGCCAGCGACTGGGGCACCCTGCTGGGTCACCGTCGCCCCGGCTCGGGCTATGTCCACGAATGGCAGGACCTGACCCGCGATGGTTCGCGCGGCAACCATTACATCCCCATCCTGCAAATGCGCCTGAGCAATGGCCAGAGCCAGGGGGTGTCGAACATGGAAGGCGGAGCCGTCGATCCAAAGCTGGTCTTCACCGCCACGGCCAACACCCCGGTGCGCGAGCGCTTCACCCCGCGCAGCGACAAACACGTGGCCGCGCTCTCCTTTGCCACCGCTGCCTCGGTGGCCGGCAGCCTGCGCTGGCGCATCCTGGAAAACGGCCAGACCCTGGCCACCGGCTGGGTCACGGCCTCGCGCCCCAACTACAAGGTGCATTACACCCGCAACGGCACGCCGCTGGCCGGGCAGATCTGGTATGACGTCGACATGCCGCAAGGCCGCACGCTGCACCTGCGCGCCGGCCGCACCTACGATGTCGAGCTGCACCCCGAAGGCCGCAGCCAGTGGAAGTTTGCCGATCGCCGCAATGGCTCGCACCATGGCTTCAGCTGGCCGGCCGCCTTCACCGAGTCGCGCGCCCAGCATCGTCGCCACGGTAACTGGATCGACGCCTACCACTGGAACTATGCGCACTCGCGCGGTGACGCCAACTGGCCGGTGGTGCTGCACCTGGCCCGCTGATCGTCACGGACCACATCACCTCTCGCTCCCTGCCGCCTTCCCGGGCGGTCGGGACAAGCCCCGTCGGGGCGCCTGCCGCACGGACTTGTCCTGCGTTGCCCCAGAGGCGGCAGGTAGATCGGGATAGGGGGCTGCCCCAGGCAGTACCCCTCCCACACCACCCGGCATGCG